>JAICRP010000001.1 GCA_025966445.1 Nocardioides sp. | reverse complement strand
GCTGCTGACCGACGTGATCGGGCTCGACTGGGAGCTGGTCCACGCCGAGGCGTGCCGCTGGGAGCACGTGATGTCCGAGACCGTCGAGCGCCGCCTCGTCGAGCTGCTCGACCACCCGACCGAGTCGCCGTACGGCAACCCGATCCCCGGCCTCGACGAGCTCGGCGAGAGCGGCCAGGCCGACGAGTTCATGGACGGCATGGTGTCGCTGGCCGAGGTCACGACCAAGGTCGGCGACCAGGCGTCCGTGCGGGTCCGCCGCATCTCCGAGGAGCTGCAGAAGGACGAGGTCCTGATGTCCACGCTGCGCCGCATCGGCGCCCTGCCGGACAAGATCGTCGGCGTCTCGGGCACCCAGGACGGCGTGCTCGTCGGGTCCGGCGGTGAGGCCGCCGAGATCGACCTGGAAGCCGCCGCCCACATCTTCGTCGGCAAGCAGTAGGCGAGCTTCCTGGATGAGTACCCGGATATCCGGGTATTCCTGCAGATGTCAGGCGTTGCAACACCTGACAAGTGCCAGAACAGCCTGACCGGTCACGCCACCAGGTCGCCGAGGAACTCCGAACAACCGGCCTCGACCTTGTACGTCGCCAGCTCGTCGCCCCTGGTACCTCCCCGGTTGACGATCACGACCGGGGTACCCGCCTTGGCCGCCCGGCGCACGAACCGGAAGCCGCTCATCACCGTCAGCGACGTGCCGACGCAGAGCAGGGCGCCGGAAGAGCCGAGGGCGTCGACGGCGTCGTAGCAGCGCGCCACCCGGGGCGCCGGCACGTTCTCGCCGAAGAACACCACGTCCGGCTTGAGCACGCCGCCGCACGCGCAATCGGGCACCACGAATCCGGCAGTGTCGTCCAGGTCGACGTCACCGTCGGGTCGGGTGGCGGCGGACGCATGGCGCGACACCCAGTCCGGGTTGAGCTCGGCCATCCGCGTCTGGAGGGCCGCGCGCGGGGTGACCGACCGGCACGACAGGCAGACCACGTCCGCGATCCGGCCGTGCAGGGCGACGAGGGACCGGGAGCCGGCCTGCTCGTGCAGCCCGTCGACGTTCTGGGTGATCAGGAGCGTGGGGTCGAGGCGCGCGAGCGCGACGTGCCCCGCGTTGGGCGTCGCCCCGCGCATCCGCGACCAGCCGAGGTGGCTGCGTGCCCAGTAGCGCTGCTGGGCGTCGTACCCGGACACGAACTCCTGGTACGTCATCGGCATCCGCGACGGCGACCCCGGCCCGCGGTAGTCCGGGATGCCGGAGTCGGTCGACAGCCCCGCGCCGGTGAGCACGACGAGCGGCCGACCGCTGAGCAGGCCCAGGGCGGCGTCGTACGTCGTGGCGTCGAGGACCGTCACGTGGCGTACCGCAGCCGCGCCCGGGCGCGGGCCTTCTCGGCCTCGACCTCGCGGTTCTTCGGCGGCGCGGCGGTGACGAGGTCCTCGAGCAGGTGCCGGGTGATGTGCGCGATCTCGTGCACGGCGCGGTCGAACGCCTCCTGGTTCACCTGCGACGGCTTCGTCGTGCCGCTGACCTTGCGCACGAACTGCAGCGCGGCCGCGTGGACCTCGTCGTTCGTCGCCGGCGGCTCGAAGTTGTTCAGCGGGCGGATGTTGCGGCACATGCTCCGAGGGTAAATCAGAGGTCGAAGAAGGCCACGGCATCGCCGGTCACCAGCACCACCCGACCGTCGGGCAGCGGCACGATGCGGACGTCGGCGACCTCCACGCCGTAGTCGACCTCGACCAGCTCGTTGGTCACACCCTCGTCGCCGACCCGCAGGACGGAGACGTAGCCCGTGATGCCCTCGAACCCCTGGGAGATCACGGTCAGGGCGGTGCGGTGGTCGGGCAGCCAGGTGAACTGCCGCGGGTCGAGGCCGGCCAGCGCGGTCGAGCCGGCGGGGTAGGACACGGTGTCGACCTCGCGCGGTGCCGTCAGGTCGCTGACGTCGTACAGCGACGCCTTCGCCCCCGACGTGACTCCCGTCGTCGGGTCGGCCGCCGAGCCCATCCCGATCATCAGGTCGCCGTCGATCGGGTGCAGGTAGGAGGAGAAGCCTGGGACCTTCAGCTCGCCCAACAGCTCCGGGTCGAACGGGTCGCTCAGGTCGATCGCGTAGAACGGGTCGGTCTGCCGGAACGTCACGACCACCGCGAGGTCGTCGAACCACCGCACCGACTTGATCTCCTCGCCGACGCCGAGCCGGTCGACGCGCCCGACCTCGACCAGGTGGCTGCCCTCCTGCGAGAGCGTCACGATCGAGCTGAAGCCCCCGGTTCGCATCGTCGGCCCGACCGCGATGCGCAGCACACCGTCGTGCTCGTCCATCGACCAGCGGTCGGCGATCGATCCGTCGACCTGACCAGACGCGCTGTAGGTCGTCTCGGTGCCGGCGAGGTCGAAGCCGTAGAGGTACGTCGTGCCGTCGTCGGCGACCACCTGCGGCTCGGGCTGGGGCACGTCCCAGCAGCAGACCTGCCAGCCGGAGCGGTACGCCGAGCTGGCCAGGTAGAGGTGCTCGTCCGACACGTACACCGTCTCGCTCGGCGTGGTCACCGCCGTCGTGTCGGTGGTCGCGGGGTCATGCACGTCGAAACCGACCACCGCGACCGTACCGAGACCCGCGTCGGAGGCCGGGATGGCGACGTCGTCGCACCCGAGCAGCTGTTCACGGGCGGCTCCGTCGGGCCCGACAGTCGTGACGTGTGGCAGCCAGTCGTCGATCGAGCTGGCTCGCACGATGTCCTGGTTCTTCTCGAGGGCCGTGCCCTCCCGGCCGAAGAACCCGGGCTGCACGAAGTCCAGGTCCGGCAGCCCGGTCGAGACCACGAGCCGGACGACGTCGCCGTGCTGGCGGGCGGTCACGAGACCCGAGTCGTACGCCGACTCGCGCACGACCGAGGGCGCGTTCGGGTCGGCCACGTCCACGACGAGCACCCGGGTCCCCGGGGCGATTCGACCCTTGGCGGCGCCGGGTTCCTGACCGACCACCACGACCCGGTCGCCGACGAGCAGCAGCTCCGGAGACAACATCGTGCCCAGCGGCAGCGACCCGAGCCGGGTCGGCTGGGAGCCGGAGACGTCGTAGACGACCAGGGTGCTGTCGTCGACGACCCGCACCATCAGCGTGCCGTCGGACTTGACCACGTCCGGCTCGTCGACGCCGGCCTCCTGGACGTTGGTGCCGGTGTCGCTGGACGTCGCCTCGGCGGGCTGCGGCCCCTCGGGCGAGCCCGCGGTGTCGGCCATCGTGTAGACGCGCAGGTAGTCCCAGCCGTACGGCGTCACACGCTCGACGCCGTGGTCGACGTACCACCGCAGCAGGTCGTCGCAAGACGCCGCCGGCCGGAGGTCCGCGTTGACCAGCCGGAGCTCGCTGCCGTCGACGGGCGGCCGACGATCGTCGCTGGCAGTCGGGCCGGCCGAGCCGAACGAGACGCCCGCCGCGAAGGCGGCGCCGAGCGCGCCGACGGCGGCGACGGCGAGTCCGGAACGGGCGAGCTGGTGCACGGGGGTACGACGGACCAGTGGCGCGACTGGTTCCTCGGACTGCGACGATGAGCCATGCCCCACAGCCGCGAGCTCGACGTCGTCCTCTTCGGGGCGACGGGATTCACCGGCGGGCTCACCGCCGAGTACCTCGCCCGCCAGGGCCCCGACGGCCTCCGATGGGGTCTGGCCGGCCGCAACCTGGCCAAGCTCGAGCAGGTGCGCGACGCGCTCGGCGAGGCCGGCGCCGGAGTCGAGCTGATCGTCGCCGACTCGGGCGACCCGGTGGCCCTGGCCGACCTGGCGGCCCGTACCCAGGTGGTGCTCTCGACCGTGGGTCCGTACGTCGGCCGCGGCGAGGCCCTGGTCGGCGCGTGCGCCGACGCCGGCACCGACTACTGCGACATCACCGGCGAGGGCGAGTTCGTCGACCGGATGTACGTCGCCCACCACCAGACCGCCGTCGCCAGCGGCGCCCGCCTGGTGCACGGCTGCGGCTTCGACTCCATCCCGCACGACCTCGGCGCGATGTTCACCGTGGAGCACCTGCCCGCCGACGTGCCGATCGACATGCGCGGCGTCGTCCGCGCCGGCGGACTGCCGTCGGGTGGCACGTTCGAGACGACTCTGACCGGGATGTCGCGGGTCCGGCACATCCGCGAGGCCGCGCAGGCCCGCAAGCGCGTCGAGCCGCGACCCGAAGGGCGTTCCTCTCGCGCCGTGGCCGGCAAGCCGCACCGCGACGAGGTCCTCGGCTACTGGCTGCTGCCGCTACCCACCATGGACCCGGCGATCGTCGCTCGCAGCGGCGCGGCCCTGCCGTCGTACGGACCGAAGTTCCGCTACTCCCACTACGCCGGCACGAAGACGCTGCCGTACGCGGTCGGCGGCGCCGTCGTCATGGCCGGGCTGGGGCTGGCCGCCCAGCTCAAGCTCACCCGAGACCTGCTGATGAAGTGGTACCCGGCCGGCGACGGCCCCGACCCCGAACGCCGCGAGCGTTCGTGGTTCAGCGTCGACTTCGTCGGTGAGGCCGGCGGGGAGACCGTGCACACCCGTGTCTCCGGCGGCGATCCTGGCTACACCGAGACCGCGATGATGCTGGCCGAGTCCGGCCTGTGCCTGGCCTTCGACGACAACCCCGAGGTGGCCGGGCAGGTGACCACCGCCCAGGCGATGGGCGGCAACCTGCTGGCCCGGGTCCAGGCCGGCGGCCTGAAGTTCGAGGTGCGGTGACCGGTCAGAGCTCGTACTCGATCAGGTAGCCGTCGCCGTTCTCCACCAGGCCCAGGGTGACGTCCTCGTCCTCGGGACCGCGCTCGCCCTCGGGGTCCCACGTGATCGTGTAGCTGACCTCCATCGACCGGGGGTTCGCCTTGACGTCCCGCAGGGTCGCCGACTCGATCGTGTTCCAGTACCCCGTGTAGCTGCCCTCGTCGCCCGCACAGCAGTCCTGCTGGAACCGCGGGCTCAGCTGGTCCCATGCCGCCCCCGGGTCGGCGAGGGCCGTGTCGACGTACTGCTGCACGAAGGTCCGCATGGCGGCTGCGCCGCCACCCCCTGTCGGCGGCTCCTCGGTCACGGAGCTGGTGGGCGACGTGGGCGACTCGGTCGGTGGGGTCGAGGTCGGGGGTGGCTCGGACGCCGACGCCGTCGGCGAGGGCGTACGTGTCGGGGACTTCGTCGGCTTCGACGAGCTCGCGCCGGTCGGCTTCTGGGCCTCGGGCGTCGAGTCGGGCCGGAGCATCAGCCACCCCAGGCCCACCCCGGCGACGAGAACGGCCACGCTCAGCAGGACTGGCAGCAGCCACGATCGCCGCTCTGCGGGGACGGACGCGAGCGCCAGCGTCGGCGAGGCCTGCTCGTCGGCGGCGGGCGGCCCCGCGAGCAGGTAGTCGCGCACGCGGCCCATCGGCCACCGCTCCGCGGGATCGGTGGCCATGGTGTTCGCCAGCAGGTCCGCCGGCCAGTCAGCGCCGGGGAGTCGCGGGGGCGCCTCGTGCACGATGCGGTACATGGCCGACAGGACGCTGTCGGAGGTGTCGTACGGCGGCCGGCCGGTGAGGGCCTGGTACAGCGTCGCGCCGAGCGACCACACGTCGCTGGCCTCGGTGGCCGGATGGCCGGACGCCACCTCGGGGGCGAGGTACGCCGGCGAGCCCGAGACGCGACCGGACGCGGTCATCGTCGAGTCCCGCGCCCGGGCGATGCCGAAGTCCGCCAGCTTCGCGGTGCCGTCGTGGGTCACGAGAACGTTGGACGGCTTGACGTCCCGGTGCACGATCCCCGCCGCGTGCGCGGCCGCAAGGGCCTCGGCGACCTGGGCCAGCAGCGCCGCCGCCTCGTCGGGCAACAGTCCGTCGGCGTGCTCCGCCAGCACGGCGAGATCGGCTCCGTCGACGTGCTCCATCACGAGCCACTGCTCGTCCTGCTCGCTGACGAAGTCGAAGACGGCCACCACGTGCGGGTGGTTGAGCTTGGCGGCCAGCTTGGCCTCGCGCTGGGCCCGCATCAGGTCCGGCGAGGAGCCGTCGTGGAACTGGCCCACCCGCTTGACGGCCACCTCACGGCCGAGCACCTGGTCGTCGGCCAACCAGACCGCCCCCATGCCGCCCTGACCGATCTGGCGGCGCAGGGCGTAGCGGCCGCCGATCGTCCGAGGTGGATTGCTCATCCGACCCATCATCCGGACATTCACGCCGGCACACTCCACCTGCCTGGGTGGACATCGTGGGAAGCATGCCGGCGGGCGAGAACCGATCCGGGAGATTCTCCCGGGCGATCCGGGATTCCGCCCGAGGCGCTCGTCAGCGTGAGGACCGACGATCTGGAGGTCTCATTCCCTCACGTGCCGGGAGGCACACATGACCTCGACTCCTCAACTGTTGTGGCGGGCGGCCGGCGCACTGGCCATCGCCCACGTCGTCCTGATCCCGGTCTCACTCGCCCTGGAGATGCCGGCGCTCTTCGCCGACGGCGTCGGCGGCATCGCGGAGGCCTACGTGGAGGGCGACCTGACACGGTCCTTCGCCGGCGGGGTGCTGGAGAGCTTCGCGTTCCTGATGCTGGTGCCGGTGCTGGTGTTCCTCGGCCGGGTCCTGGGCAGGGGCGGCGAGCTGGCCGGCTGGGCTGCCGAGACCGGTGTCCTGTGCGGGCTGGCCTACGTCGCCGTCACGTTCGCCGTCGGGTTCCCGGCCGGCGGTGCCGCGATGTACGGCGCGCAGCACGGCCTCGACCTGGACGCAGCGTTCGCCATCAACAACGTGCGCATCTTCGCCTACTTCCTGAGCCTGCTGCTCCTCGGCGGCAGCACGCTGGGCTTCGCGGTGGCGGCCCTGGCCGGCCACGTGCACCCGCGCTGGTGGGGCGGCTTCGGGCTCGCGACGTCGGTGGTGCTGTTCGCCTCGACACCGCTGGCCACCGTGAACCTCCACGACTGGGGCACCTTGGTGTGGATGGTCTGGTTCGTCGGCGTGGGCGTGCTCCTCCTGCGTCATCGAGACGATGAGCGGGAGGTCGCGAATCCACAGCGCGAACGGCTAAGTTCAGGCACCCTCTGAGCGGAGGTGAAGCGCGTGCGGGGGATCCGAGGGTCCGCGGCGCTGCTGGTGGCCGGCTCGGCCGTCGCCGGCGTCGTCGTCGCGATGGCGGTCACTGACTCCCGTGCTTCCTTCGACGACCTCGTCATCGTGCTTGCCGTGGCGGCGTACGCGGTGGTGGGCGTTGCCGTCGAGCTCGCCCGACCGGGTCATCCGGTCGGGCGGCTCATGCTCGTAGGAGCCTGGACCTGGGGTGTCGGCGAGGGTCTCCTGGCGCTGGGCATCGCCGTGCTCGACGAGGGCCCGGGATCCGTGGCTGCTGCGCTGATCGGCGTCCTGGGTAGTGCGATGCGTGGGTTCGGCTGGCTGGTGCTCGTGCTGGCGCTGCCGCTCGTGTTCCCGGACGGCCGATCGCCCAGTCGGGCAGCGACCCGCCTGGTGTGGGCAGCCGTGACCGCCTTCACCGTGGCATCCCTGGCCGCCCCGGTCCCGCTGGAGAACCGGCTGGCGACGGTCGACAACCCGATCGGGTTCCCGGGGTCCTGGCAGCTGGCCGCGGACCTCCTCGCCATCGCCTCGCTCGCGCTGGCGTTCGTCGCCCTCTTCGTCGTGATCCGCGCGATGGTCCACCGGTGGCAGGCCGGCGACGAGCTCATCCGTCAGCAGGTGCTGGTCTTCGGCATCGCGTTCGCGCTCCCACTGCTGGTCCTGGTGCTGGCCGGCACGCCTGCCTCGAGGCCGTGGATGTTCGCGCTGTCGACGCTTCCCGTGCCCCTCGCGGTGGCCGTGGCCATGTTCCAGCGGCGGTTGTACGACGTGCAGCTCGCGGTCACCCGGACCCTCACCTACGTCGCCCTCTCGGCCGTGCTGGCAGGTCTCTACGCCCTGGTCGTCGTGGGCGCCGGCGTCATGCTGCAGGACCGTGGCGCCCCGTGGTTGCCGCTGGTCGCCACGGCGGTGGTCGCCGTGGTGTTCGTCCCGTTGCGGGACTGGCTGCAGGGCATCGTCAACCAGCTGACCTACGGCCGATGGGCCGCTCCCGCGACCGTGCTGGCAGACACGGGTCGACGACTCGCGGACTCCGCGGACTCTTCCACGCTCCTGGATGCCCTGACCACCGAGATGGTCGACGGACTCGGGTTCTCCTACGCCGAGATCCGGGACACCAGCGGTCGGGTCCTGAGCGCGAGCGGCAGCGAGGGCCCGTCGACCGACAAGCTGCCGCTCACGGCGTACGGACGGGAGGTGGGCGAGCTGCGCTGGACCGGCCGGCCACTGAACGCCACCGATCGGACCCTGCTCGAGGCGCTGGCCCACCAGATCGGCGGCGCCGTGCACACGGCGGGGCTCGTCGAGGAGCTCCGTGACGCGCAGGGACGGCTCGTCATGGCCCGTGAGCAGGAACGGCGTCGTCTCCGCAGCGACCTCCACGACGGGCTCGGGCCGGCGCTGGCCGGCCTGGGATTCCAGCTCGACGCCGTCCAGAACCTCGTCGCCGACGGACAACCGGTCGAGGACCGTCTTCATCGGCTCCGGCTCGGGCTCAGCGACACCGTCGTCGAGGTCCGCCGGATCGTCCAGGGGCTGCGGCCCCCGGCTGTCGACGACCTCGGGCTGTTCGGCGCCATCGCCGAGCTCGGTCGGGAGCTGGCCGACGGGTCGGGGCTCGCAGTCACGCTGGAGCTGCCCGAAGCGCGGCCGGGACTGCCGGCTGCCGTCGAGGTGGCCGCGTACCGCGTCACCCAGGAGGCTCTGACCAACGTGGTGCGGCACGCCCGCGCAACGCGGTGTCGCGTGTCCGGGTCGCTGACGGCCGATGCGCTGGTCATCGAGGTGGTCGACGACGGATGTGGCGGAGCCCGTGCGGGCCGTGGGCTCGGCATCCCCGGCATGCACCATCGCGCGGCCGAGATCGGCGGCGCGGTGGAGGTGTCGACCAAGACTCGTGGCACGGCGGTGCGGCTGCGGCTCCCCGTCCGGTTGGAGGTGCAGGCGTGATCCGGGTCCTCGTCGTCGACGACCATCCGCTGTTCCGCGCCGGCATCACCAGCCTGCTGGAGACCGTCCCGGACATGGAGGTCGTCGGCGAGGCCGCCGACGGGGACGCGGCGATCCACCGCACGCTGGAGACGCGTCCGGACGTCGTGCTCATGGACCTCAACCTGCCGCGCACGCCCGGCCTCGAGGCCACCCGTCGGATCGTCGCCTCGGCGCCCGAGTGCTCCGTCCTCGTCCTCACCATGCAGGGGGACGAAGCCTCGGTGGTCGCGGCGCTCAGGGTCGGCGCCCGCGGCTACGTCCTCAAGGACGCGGGTCAGGAGCAGGTCCTCGCCGCCATCCGTACGGTCGCCGCGGGGGGCTCGATCGTCGGGCCGGGCGTCACCGGCACGGGCTCCCTGGCGGGCTGGCCCGGCGGTGCCTCGCTCACGGGGCGCGAGTCGGAGGTGCTCGCCCTGGTTGCCCGCGGAGCCAGCAACGCCGAGATCGCCCGCGAGCTCGGGCTCAGCGTCAAGACCGTGCAGAACCACGTCTCCAACGTGCTCGCCAAGCTGCAGGTGCGAGATCGGACGCAGGCGGTCCTGCGCATGCGTGGGCTGCACTGAGCGGACGCCCTCGGGGAGTGCCCCAGGCCAGAGTCGAACTGGCGACCTTTCGCTTAGGAGGCGGCTGCTCTATCCACTGAGCTACTGGGGCGTGGCCGATGACGTTTCGGCGCCGGACATCCTGTCACGGGAGGCGCTCCCCCCTCATACCGACGGTCGGTGGAGTTGGTTCTTCTCAGGAAGCAACGTCACCATGGGGGCAGGCGTCGTGGCCACGACGTCTTGTCCTGTTGCCTACCCCGAGGCTTCCGCGTGTCCGAGTCCGACCCCCCTGAGGGCGCCACGCCTGGATCCAGCGACCCCTCGCTAGGCAAGCCGAAGCGGCGCGGCCGGGTCAAGAAGCGGCACACCGTCGGCCGCGTGCTCCTCGTCACGTCGGTCGTGCTCGCGCTGGTGACCGGGCTGTCGACGCTGTACCTGTACCGCCACTACAACGGCAACCTCGACGTGATCGACGTCGGGGAGCAGATCGTCGACCGCCCGGTGAAGAAGGAGGTCGAGGGTCCCAAGGAGCCGCTCAACATCCTGGTGATGGGGTCCGACGACCGCGACGCCCCCGGCAACAACATCGACAACCTCACCGGCGGTGGCAAGCGGTCCGACACCACGATCCTCCTGCACCTGTCGGCCGACCGGCAGCGCGCGTACGGCATCAGCATCCCGCGGGACTCGCTCGTCAACCGGCCCGAGTGCCTCGACGAGGACCTCGACCCGATCCCCGGTGGCACCGACGTGATGTGGAACGAGGCCTTCTCGGTCGGGGGCCCGGCCTGCACGGTGCACCAGGTCGAGCAGCTCACGGGCATCCCGATCGACCACTTCATCGTCGTCGACTTCGCAGGGTTCCGCGGCATGGTGGACGCGATCGGCGGCGTCCAGGTGTGCATCCCCGAGCCGGGCATCCAAGACCCTGCCCACGGCATCAACATCCCGGCCGGCACCCGCAAGCTCGAGGGGTTCCAGGCCCTCAACTACGTGCGCGAGCGATACGTGCTGGGCAACGGCTCCGACATCGGCCGGATGAAGCGTCAGCAGGCGTTCCTCGCCGCGATGGCGCACCAGGTGCTGAGCGCCAACACGCTGGCCCGGCCCGACCGGCTGCTGAAGTTCCTCGACGCGTCGACCCGGTCCCTCCAGCTCGACGAGGGACTCGGCAGCCTGGTCAAGATCGCCAAGCTCGGCGTGGAGTTCAAGAACATCGGCCTCGACAACATCCAGTTCATCACCGTCCCGTGGCAGTACGCCCCCGACGACCCGAACCGGATCCGCTGGCTCCCCGAGTCCAAGCAGGTCTGGCAGGCGATGATCGACGACAAGCCGCTGGCGCCGCGGTTCCTCGACGACGCGATCAGCGCGGAGCACCTGCCCGGTTCCCCGACCCCGACCCCGACGCCGACCGACACAGCCGGTCCGAGCGGGTCGCCGACCGGGACGCCCAGCTCGCCGAGCACGCCGTCCTCCACGCCGTCCGACGTGCCTACTGAGGAAGACACGCAGGAAGCGATCGACAACGGGCTCTGCGCATGACCGACCTGCCCTCGGACGAGGCTCGGCAGGAGGCGGAGCGCAAGCGCCGGCTGGCCGAGGTCTTCGGCGACGTGCTGCCCGAGACGACGACCGACGAGCGGGATCCCGGCTCGGACGATCGTCGGGACGAGTCGGCCCGCGACACCTGGTACCGCGACCAGGTGCCGCCGCACCACGGCTAGGTCAGACGGGCCGATTGCCCTGACTCGCGAGCAGGTCGCGGATCTCCTCCAACAGCGCGACGTCGGCCGGCGTGCCGGCCTCGTCGGACGGGAAGTAGCGCTCCTTGGCCTTCGTGTAGGGCAGGACCACGAAGTAGTAGACGACCGCGGCGAGCAGCACGAACGAGATGAGCGCATTCATGAACGCCCCGAAGGGCTCCGCGTCGCTGAAGATGTTCGAGGCCGAGTCCGGCATCAGGCTGGTCAGCCACGCGACGAATGCGGTGACCACCGCTGCGAAGGCCAGCGCCATGATGAGGCCCACGGCGATCTCGATGAGATTGCCCTTGAGGACGAAGTTCCTGAAACCGGTCATGAGTTGCTCCTCAGGCGGCCGCGCCCGAGGGCCGGCCAAGGCGATTCGACGACTGCACGCTAGCGGGCGTAGGTGAAGGTCAGGAACCCCGTCACCGCCGCCTGGGCCATCTCCTCTCGCAGGGCCTCGGGTGCCGCGAGGACGACCAAGCGGCCGGGCAGGCCGCTGGCCAGAGCCTCCTCGTCGGGCTGCGGCAGCGCCACGACGGTCAGGTCGGACGCGACGACGCGGGCTGTCACGCCCTGCGGGTCGGCCGCGACCAGGTCGATCCGGTCACCGACGCGCAGCAACGCGGCCATGCCGGCGTCGGGCATCCGGACGGGGATCGCGACCGAGGCCGGATATGCCGCGGCGAGCGCACCGCCGACGAGACGGACGTCGGTGACCGGTTCGCCTGCTCGGACAGGCCCCGCCAGGACCCGGCCCACCGCGTCGCTGGCCAGGCCGGCCGGCGCCGTGCCCGACGCGTAGTCGACCGACATCAGGTCCCGCTCGCGCAGCGTGGTGCCGGCCGGGAGGTCACGAGCGGCCGTGAGCACGGCCACCACGTCGGGCGGCGGGGGTCTCAGCTCGTGCAGCCCGGCGACCACAGCCGCGGCGGCCAGGAGCGCGGCCAGGGGGCGACGCCGCGACAGCACCACGCGGCGTACGGCGCGTCGCCGGCGGGCGAGCTGCGAGCGGTCGAGCACGCGACGACCGTAGGCCGGTCGGGGAGGCGGTGGGAGCGCTCTCCACAGCGGGTGACTAGGCCGTGGCCGGGGCCTTGGCGCTGCTGGACGAGGAGGCGTCGGCCTTCTTCTCCGACTTCGTCTCGGACTTGGCGCTGCTCGAGGCCCCCGAGTCCGACGTGGTGTCGGACTTGCCGTCCGACTTGCTCTCGGACGAGAGAGCGGACGGCTTCTTGTCGCGGCTGTCGTTGCGGTAGAAGCCGGAGCCCTTGAACACCACGCCGACGGCGTTGAAGATCTTGCGGAGCCGGCCCTGGCACTCCGGGCACTGGGTCAGCGCATCGTCGGAGAAGCTCTGGAACTGGTCGAAGGCATGCCCGCACTCGGTGCAGGCGTACTGGTAGGTCGGCACGGTTCCCCTTCGATCTTGCTGGCACTCGCCGCAGGCGACTGCCAATGGTACGGCACACTGAGAACCACCATGAGCGAGCGAACATTCCCCTCCCGTTCGTGGTGGCAGGTCTTCACGGAGTGGCCGCGGGCCGTGCGCTGGTCGGCGTACGGCGTGGTCGGGCTGGTGCTCCTGCTCCTCGCGGGTCTGGTCACGGCGGTGATGCTCGTCCGGCGACCGTTCCCCCAGGTAGAGGGGTCGGTCCGCGTGCCCGGGCTGACGGGTGAGGTGGAGGTGGTGCGCGACGAGCGAGGCATCCCCCAGCTGTACGCCGACACGACGGCCGACCTGATGGCGGCGCAGGGCTACGTGCAGGCGCAGGAGCGCTTCTACGAGATGGACGTGCGGCGGCACACCACGGCCGGCCGCCTCTCGGAGCTGTTCGGACCCGACACCCTCGAGATCGACGAGCTCGTGCGTACGTTGGGGTGGCGGCGGGTGGCCACGCAGGAGCTGCCGCTGCTGAAGCCGGAGACCCGAGCCGCGCTCGAGGCGTACGCGGTCGGGGTCAACGCCTACCTCGAGGACCGCAGCCTGTCGCAGATCGCCGTGCAGTACACCGTCCTCGGGCTCGGCGGTCTCGACTACCGCCCCGAGCCGTGGACCGCTGTCGACTCGCTGGCGTGGCTCAAGGCGATGGCCTGGGACCTCAAGGGCAACATCGACGAGGAGATCGAGCGTGCGCTGGTCTCCGTGGGCCACACGCCGGAGCAGGTCGCCGAGCTGTACCCGGCGTACGACTACGAGGCGCACGCCCCGATCGTCGGCGGCGGGGCCGTGGTCGACGGCGTCTTCGAGCCGGAGGCGGAGGAGGGCGGCACCCGCAACCCCGAGCGGCCGGCGTTCACCGCCGACCAGCGGGCCCAGCTGGCCGGGCTGCACCGCACGCTGGAGCGGTTGCCGTCGTTCGTCGGACGCGGTGACGGGGTGGGGAGCAACAGCTGGGTCGTCGACGGCCAGCACTCCCAGACCGGCGAGCCGTTGCTCGCGAACGACCCGCACCTCGGCGTGAGCATGCCGGGGATCTGGATGCAGATGGGGCTGCACTGCACGACCGTGAGCAGCGAGTGCCCGCTCGACGTCGCGGGCTTCACATTCGCCGGCGTGCCCGGCGTGATCATCGGCCACAACGCCGACATCGCCTGGGGGTTCACCAACCTGGGTCCGGACGTGACCGACCTGTACCTCGAACGCGTCACCGGCGACGAGTGGGAGCAGGACGGCCGGCCGCGGCCGCTCACGATCCGCGACGAGACCATCCGCGTGCGCGGGGAGGACGACGTACCCCTGCAGGTTCGCTCGACGGCGCACGGCCCGATCATCAGCGACGTCTCGGACTTCTATGCCGACCTGGCCGGCAGTGGCAGCTCCACGGCCGTGTCCCTCGCCTGGACCGCGCTGACGCCTTCCCGCACCGCCGACGCGATCTTCGACCTCAACATCGCCAGTGACTGGACGAGCTTCCGCGAGGCGGTCTCGTCGTTCGCGGTGCCGGCGCAGAACATCGTGTACGCCGACCGCGACGGCCACATCGGCTACCAGGCTCCCGGAATGGTCCCGATCCGGAAGTCCGGGAACGACGGCCTCCAGCCGCAGGAGGGCTGGCGCAGCGAGAACGACTGGACGGGCGAGTACGTGCCGTTCGACGGTCTGCCTCACGTGCTCGACCCCGACGAGGGCTTCGTGGTGACCGCCAACCAGGCCGTGATCGGGCCGGACTACCCGTACCACCTGACCGACGACTGGGACCAGGGCTACCGGTCCCAGCGGATCCGCGACCTGCTCGAGCGGCGGATCGAGGACGAGGGCACGCTGTCGGTAGCCGACATGACCGAGATCCAGACCGACACCCGCAGCCCGTTGGCGCCGGTGCTCGTCCCGCGCCTGCTCGCCGTCGACCTGCCCCGGGGGTACTGGTCAGCCGGTCAGCGGCAGCTGCGGCACTGGGACTTCGACCAGCCCGCCGACAGCGCCCCGGCCGAGTACTTCAACGTCGTCTGGCGCACCCTGCTGGACCTGACGTTCCACGACGAGATGCCCGAGGACGTCTGGCCAAGCGGTGGCGACCGGTGGATCGCCGTGATGGCCGGCCTCCTCGACGACCCCACGTCGGCCTGGTGGGACGACCGGGAGACGCCCGAGGTCGAGACCCGCGACGACATCCTGCGGCTGGCGATGACCGAGGCCCGTGACCAGGTCACCAAGCTCGACGCGGTGCTGGTCTCCGAGTGGGAGTGGGGCCACCTCCACCGGCTCGAGCTCACGGAGCCGACGCTCGGCACGTCGGGCATCGGGCCGGTCGAGTGGCTGGTCAACCGTGGCGGCTGGGAGGTCGGCGGTGGTCCCGCCGCCGTCGACGCCTCGGCGAACCTGGTCAGTGAGGGGTACACCGTCGCGTTCGCCCCGTCCATGCGCATGGTCGTCTCGCTCGCCGACTTCGACGACTCCCGATGGATCAACCTCACCGGCGTCTCCGGCCATCCGTTCAACGCCCACTACACCGACCAGACCGACCTCTGGGTCCGGGGCGAGACGATCCCGTGGGCCTTCACCCGCGACGCCGTCGACGATTCGGCCGAGCACACCCTGACGCTGCTACCGGAGGCCGATTCGGGGTAGTCCCGTGCGTCTCCGGGGGACTACCCCGAGATGCGCACGAGGCCGCTCGGAGACACCACTCCGGTGACGGAACGGTCGTGGGGCTCGGCGGGGACCGCGAGGCCGACCTCGTCCTCGTACAGCAGCACCCAGACGGGGGTGCCGACGGGGACGCGGGCGAGGGCGCGGTCGTAGCAGCCGCCGCCCTGGCCCATCCGCAGGCCGGTCGGCGAGACCGCGAGGCCGGGCACCAGCACCACGTCGGCGGTCGCGACCGCCTCCTTCCCGAGTCGCGGGCCGACGGGTTCGAGGAGGCCGCGGCGGGCGGGCGCGAGGGCAGTCGGCCCGTGGTACACCGCCCAGTCGAGGTCGAGTCCCGGCAGCACGACGGGCAGCACCACGCGCTTGCCCAGCGCGACGAGACCGTCCAGCAGTGCGGAGGTGCCGGGTTCGGCACCGATCGAGACGTACGCCGCCACGGTGGCCGCCCGACGTACCTCCGGCGTCGCCAGGATGTGCTCCGCGATGGCCCGGCCGGCCGCGCCGACCTCGAGCAGACCGCGCCGGTGGCGGGCGGTCAGGAGCTGGTCGCGGAGCGCGACCTTGGCCGCGTTCGCCGTAGGCCCCGACCCGTCATTGGCGCCCGGGACGTCCGGAGAGGGAGGTGATTGCCGCTCGACCACCCGGCAAGCCTACGATCGAAGCATGGGTAGTCCAGGTTTGAACCAGGCTCGCCAGAAGATGGTGGACGCGGGCGTGGACGAGGTTGCCGTCGAGACCTTCGCGCACTACTACCGGCTGCTCGAGCACGGCGAGACCGGCATGATCCCCGAGTCGGCCATCGAGCCGCTCGACATGGAGTCCCTGGCCGACCTCGAGGTCGACGAGAAGCTCGCCGCCGACGCGATCCGTACGACCGCCGTGATCAAGCTCAACGGCGGGCTCGGCACGTCGATGGGCATGGACCGCGCCAAGTCGCTGCTGTGCGTTCGGCGTGGGCTGTCCTTCCTCGACGTGATCGTCCGCCAGGTGCTGCACCTCCGCCAGGAGTACGACGCACCGCTGCCGCTGATCTTCATGAACTCCTTTCGCACCTCGGCCGACACGATGGCCGCGGTCGCCCGCTACGAAGACCTGCCCGTCGAGGGGCTGCCGCTGGAGTTCTGGCAGAACAAGGAGCCCAAGCTCCTGGAGAAGGACCTCCTCCCGGTCTCCTACCCCCGAGACCCCGACCTCGAGTGGTGTCCGCCCGGCCACGGCGACCTGTACACCGCGCTGCGCGGCACCGGCCTGCTGGAACGGCTGATCGAGGCCGGCTACGAGCGGGTGTTCGTCTCCAACTCCGACAACCTCGGCGCCGTGCCCGACGTGAAGGTGGCCGGCTGGTTCAAGTCGTGCGGGACGCCGTTCGCGATCGAGGCCGTACGACGCACGCCGTCCGACCGCAAGGGCGGCCACTTCGCGCGTCGCAAGAACGACGGCCGCATCGTGCTCCGCGAGACCGCGCAGACGCTGCCCGGAGACCTCGCCGCGCTCGCCGACCTCGACCGTCACCGGTTCTGCTCGACCAACAACCTCTGGTTCGACCTCGTCGCCATGCGCGAGGAGCTGGATCGCCGCGGTGGCATCCTCGGCCTGCCGCTCATCCGCAACGTGAAGAACCTCGACCCGGCCGACCCGTCCACCCCGAAGGTCGTGCAGATCGAGACGGCGATGGGCGCCGCGATCGAGGTGTTCGAGGACTCGCGCACCATCGAGGTGGGTCGCGACCGGTTCATCCCCGTCAAGACCACCAACGACCTGCTGGTGCTGCGCTCCGACGTCTACGACCTCGGTCAGGACTTCGGTCTCGACCAGGCCTCCGACGTGCCGTACGTCGAGCTGGACCCCGACTTCTACAGGCTCGTCGGCGACTTCGACCAGCGCTTCCCGCAGGGGGCGCCGTCGCTGCGCCAGGCGCACTCGCTCAAGGTCGAGGGCGACTTCACGTTCGGCAAGGGTGTGCAGGTCGTCGGCGACGTGGAGCTCGAGTCCGACTCGGCGCAGCGCATCGCGGCCGACACGGTGCTCGACGGCTGATGGCCGACCCCCCAACGACGCTCCGCACCGTCGCCGAGCACCAAGATCAGGTCCTCGACTCGCTGCGTCCCCTGGCGCCGTACGACCAGCCGCTGCTCGACGCCCTCGGACTCGTCGCCGCCGAGGACGTCTTCGCGCCGATCGCGCTGCCGAGCTTCGACAACTCCGCGATGGACGGCTACGCCGTGGTGCACGACGACGTGGCCACCGCCACCGACGAGAGCCCGGTGCACCTGCCGGTCGTGGGGGAGATCGGGGCGGGGCAGGCCCGCATCCTCGCGCTGTCGCCCGGCACCGCCGTGAAGATCATGACCGGCGCTCCGGTGCCGAGGGGCGCGGACGCGGTGGTGCCGTACGAGTGGACCGACCGGGGCGTCGCGCAGGTGGTGATCTCCAAGGCACCCGAGCGAGGACAGCACGTGCGGTCGGCCGGCGAGGACGTCGCCGAGGGTGACCTGCTCATCGAGGAGGGCACGCTGCTCGGCCCGCGCCAGCTGGGCCTGCTGGCCAGCGTGGGCCGCGCGTCGGTCGTCGTCCGGCCCCGGCCGCGCGTGGTCATCATGTCGACGGGCTCGGAGCTCCGCGATCCCGGCACCGTCCGCGGCCACGACTCCATCTACGACGGCAACTCCTACATGCTCGCCGCGGCGGTCCGGCGCGCAGGTGCGATCGCCTACCGCGTGGGCATCGTGCCGGACGAGCCGCAGGCGTTCCTGGACGCGCTCGGCGACCAGCTGGTGCGCGCCGACGCCGTGATCACGACCGGTGGCGTGTCGATGGGCGACTACGACGTGGTCAAGGAGGCCCTTGCTCCGACGGGCACCGTGTGGTTCGGCGGGGTTGCCATGCAGCCGGGCAAGCCCCAGGGTTTCGGTGTGGTGGGCGAGGACAAGATCCCGATCTTCACGCTGCCGGGCAACCCGGTCTCCTCGTTCATCTCCTTCGAGATGTTCGTGCTGCCGGCGCTGCGCCGGATGATGGGCCGGCTGCCGTACGCGCGCCCGACCGTCGAAGCCACGTTGACCCACGGCGTGACCTCGCCACCCGGGCGTGCGCAGTACCTCCGCGGCGAGCTCGACTCCGCCGACGAGCGCGTCACCGTCTCGCCGGTCGGCGGGCCCGGGTCCCACCTGGTCGGCGACCTGGCGCAGGCCAACGCGCTGATCGTGGTGCCGACCGACACCACGTCCCTCGACGCCGGTGCGACCGTCACCGTCGTCCCCCTGGACCGGGAGTTCTGATGGCCGACGTGCCGGACGAGCCGGTCCGCCTCACGCACGTCGACGAGTCAGGGGCGGCGAGGATGGTCGACGTCTCCGGCAAGGCGGTGACGGCTCGTTCGGCCACCGCGTCCGGGCGGGTCCTGGTCTCGCCGCAGGTCATCGACCTGCTGCGCGGGGACGGCGTGCCCAAGGGCGACACCCTCGCTGTCGCCCGACTGGCGGGGATCATGGGCGCCAAGCAGACGCCGCTGCTGATCCCGTTGTGCCACCCGCTGATGCTGTCGTCGGTCACCGTCGACCTGGCGGTCGGCGACGAGTCCGTCGACATCGTCGCGCAGGTGTCGACCACCGAGCGCACCGGCGTGGAGATGGAAGCGCTCACCGCGGTCTCCATCGCAGCGCTGACCGTCATCGACATGGTCAAGGCCGTCGACAAGGGGGCCGTGATCACCGACGTCAGGGTGGAGACCAAGACCGGCGGCAAGTCGGGGGACTGGAGCCGGTGATGGTCCCGTGACCGAGGAGGTCGTGCACGTCCCGGCCGCGGTCGTCGTCGCGTCCAACCGCGCAGCGGCGGGGGTCTACGACGACCTGACCGGCCCGCTGCTGGTCGAGTTCCTGCGGTCGTTGGAGTTCGCGGTCGGCGCCCCGGTCGGCGTACCCGACGGGGCTCCGGTCGGAGCGGCCATCTCGGCGGCGGTCGCGGACGGCGCGCGGGTGGTGCTGACCACGGGCGGTACGGGTCTGACGCCCACCGACCGGACGCCCGAGCAGACCCGGGCGCTGCTGGACTTCGAGGTGCCGGGCATCGGCGAGGCCATCAGGGCGTACGGCGCGGCGAAGGGCATCCCGGCCGCCGCCCTCTCGCGAGGCACCGCAGGCGTGATCGGCAGCTGTCTGGTCGTCAACCTCCCGGGTTCGAAGGGCGGCGTGAAGGACGGCCTCGAGGTGCTCGCGCCGATCCTCGAGCACGCCGTCGAGCAGATCGTCGGGAGCGATCATTGAGCACCGCGCCGGGGTGGCCGGCCACCCTGCGCCACGGTGAGGTCACGGTCCGCCCGCTCAAGTACGGCGACGCGAACGCCTGGCGGACCGCGCGGCGGGCCAACGCCGACTGGCTGAAGCCGTGGGACGCCACCGTCCCGCCCGGTGGTGGCGACCGGCCGGCGACGTTCCGGGCGCTGGTCCGGCGCCTCGACCGGACGGCGCGGGCGGGGACGTGCATGCCGTTCGCCATCGACGTCAACGACAGGTTCGCCGGCCAGATCACGGTCAACAACATCGTGCGCGGCTCGGCCCAGTTCGCCTCCGTCGGTTACTGGCTCGACCGCGGGTTCGCCGGCCGCGGCGTGATGCCGGTGGCGGTGGCGCTGGTGATCGACCACTGCTTCACCACCGCGGGTCTCCACCGCATCGAGATCGCGATCCGCCCGGAGAACTCCAACTCGTTGCGCGTGGTCGAGAAGCTCGGCCTGGCGGAGTACGGCTATGCGCCGCGCTTCCTCCACATCGACGGCCACTGGCGCGACCACCGGTTGTACGCCGTCACGACCGAGGAGTGCCCTGGCGGCCTTCTCCGTCGGCTGCTCGAACCCCAGTAGTCACACGAGTTCCCTGGCGACACACCTATGGACATCCGCCCCACCGTGCGCTAGCAAACCTAGGCTCGCACTCGTGGACTTGAGCGGACTGATCTTCGTCGCCCTGGCGCTCGCCTGGGCCGCCTACCTGATCCCCAAGGCGCTCAAGCACCACGAGGAGGTCGTGCGCAGCCGGTCGGTCGACCGGTTCTCCGACCGGATGCGCGTGCTGGCCCGGCGCGAGCCGGTCGACCGACGCAACGCCCGCCTGGTCGTGACGCCCGGCCGCCCCGCGGTGCAGGTCGAGTCGGTGACCCAGGGCGAGGAGGTCATGACGACCGCCGCGCAGCTCTCGGCCCGCCGCCAGGCCACCAACCGCGCCGCCCGTCGTCGTCGCCGTGTCCTGCTCCTGTTGGTGCTCGCCAACCTCGCGGTGATCGCCCTGGCCAGCGCCCGCGTCATCAACGTGTGGTGGGTCGCGGCTCCGGCCGCCGTCCTCGTCGCGTGGCTGGTCGCCTGTCGGCTGATGGTCCGTCGCGAGCGCACGTGGCGTCCGTCCGTCGTCGAGCAGGTCGTCGAGGCGCTGATCGAGGAGACCGCCGAACGGCCGGCCGTGGCCCTCGACGACGAGGCCGACACCGACACCCTCACTGCCGTCGAGGCCGACCCCGACCTGTGGGACCCGGTGCCGGTGACGCTGCCGACGTACGTCGGCAAGGCCGCCGCCCAGCGCACCGTCCGCACCATCGACCTCGACGCCACCGGCGTGTGGACGTCTGGCCACACCCAGGCCGACAGCAAGCTCGCCCGCGGCGCCGAGCAGACCGCCCGCGACAAGAAGCAGGCTGACGAGGCCCGGGCGGCCCGCGACCGCGCGGTCGGTTCCTGACGGGTCATTGACTGGGATCGCCTAGGGTCGGCGGATGGCCGGACCCACCACCGTCTCCAGCTCCCGCGCCGTGCCGGCGCCGCTCGACGAGACGTACCTCCACACCATCGAGCTGCCGCTGACGGAGATGTTCTCCCGTCGCTACCTCGCCGTCCCGGGCGTCACCCGCGTCGAGCAGCACGATGCCGGACCGTGGGGCACGGTCGGGCAGAGCCGCACCATCCACCTCGCCGACGGCGGCACCATGACCGAGACCCTGACCAGGTGCGACCGGCCCGTGGCCTTCGGCTACGACATCACCGACCTGCGCGGCGCCCTGTCACCGCTCGTGGAGCGCATCGAGGGCCTGTACGCCTTCGAGAAGGCCGGCACCGGGACCCGCGTCACCTGGTCCTGGGTGCTGCACCCCCAGGGCCGCTTCGGCGCCGCCGCACTGCCGATCTTCGCGCGGATGTGGCGAGGGTACGCACGCCAGGCGCTCGAGCAGCTCGAGCGCTCCCTGGTGTGACCGGCCTGATTCGGTACCCCCTCGGGCCCGGTGCTAGCCTTCCGTTTCGCGTCTGAGGGGTCATCCTGACGGCGTAGAAGCAACACATCTGGGGCTGTGGCGCAGTTGGTAGCGCGTCTCGTTCGCAATGAGAAGGTCAGGGGTTCGAATCCCCTCAGCTCCACCACCTGCACATCGCGCTGACCTGGGACTTTGTACGGGTCTCCGCGCCGCTCCGGTTATGTCAACCGCGCGCGCTCCGCGTACCTCCGGCGTACCCCCGCGGCGAAGTCCGTCGTGGTCAGTCGGTCGGCGCGGGTCAGGCATCACCCGTTGTCTCCCGGCTGCTGCTCGGGCAGTTCCGGTGCGCTTGATACCACACCACCCGGCCGTCGATCTTCATGAACGCCCGGGCAGACGTGGTCTCTCACCAGCAGAAACATCCGATCTCGAGTTGATGCAGGAGTGACCAGCAGTTGACCTACCCGGGGTTCTCGTACGATGCGAAGCTCCCCCAGTGAATGAACTAGATCCGATTTGATCTTGTCTGATGACTGCGTCGACGTCACCCATCGAGCCCAGCGGCCGCCCTCGCCGTCGCACCGCCTGCTCGAACGGCCACCACGGGCGGCAGCGTGAGGGCGCGGTTTTTCTTCGCGGTCAGCGCCCCCTGTTGACATCTGTCGCGCTCTGCCAGACGATGTCCATCCGACCAGATCGTATAGGAATTGGTCGGCACATCCGGTCTCGAGTTCCTGAGCCGGGCGGCCGTCTCCCCCCTACCGTCGAGCTTCCGGAGCCGCCATGACCACGCTCGGCGTCCTGCGCGAACCGAGCTCACGCGCATCCACCGCAGCCGTTGAGCACCTTCGTCCCGGCCTGCGTCTCGGGGGCCTGTCGGTCGAGCGTCGGGGCGACGCCTCCCTGTTCGGTGAGCTCCATGCGGTCGAGCCGTTGGCGTCCGCACCCTGGTCGACGTCAAGGCAGGTGCCTAGGTGCTCGAGATGAACGCGCGTCCTGCGGCTACGGGAGCTCCGGGGGAGCCACTGGCGGTCGCCGGGGACCTCGACCGAGCCAACCTCTTCGATGCCGGCACCGGCCAGATGCTGGCCGAGGTCGGCAGGTAGCAGTACCGCCCATGAGGCGTGGACTGGAGGGCGAGGTGCTGAAGGTCCTGAGGGACGCAGGACCGCAGACCAAGAACCAGCTCGCCGATGTCCTCGGCATCCCGCGCACGACGTTGAACGCCTCGGTACGCGGACTGACGGACGCCGGACACGTCGAGGACGGCTCGGTCGCGGTGAGCTCCGGAGGCCGGCGCTCGGTCACCGTACGGATCGCGTCCGGTCGTCGGTTCTTGGTGGTCTCCATGAGCGAGACCTCGGCGCGGGTTGCCCTCCTCGACGGCCAGCTCACCGTCACATCGGGAGTCAACATCGATCTGCACGACCGCGACCTGGAGACGGAGTGGCTCGCGGACACCGTGTGTCGTGCAGCCCACCGGCTCTTGGGGACGTCCGCCCCTGCGGCCGTCGGCGTCGCGGCCGCCGACATCGAGCCCACCGCCGCGGAGGCAGTCGTGGCGCGACTCGCCAGCGCATACCCCGATCGACCACGCGCCACGGTCTCGGCCGTGCGTGCCCTGGCGCTCGGGGAGAGGTGCGAGGGTAGCGCGAGCGCCGCCGACGACCTGGTGGCCGTCCGGCTGGGTCGCAGCGTCACCGTGGCGACCGTGGCGGGGGGAAGCCTCGTCCTCGGATCCACCGGACGGTCCGGTGAGATCGGGCACCTCAGGGTGGAGGAGTTCGGACCGGCATGCGCGTGCGGGCTCACCGGATGCCTGGACGCCTTCGTCAGCTCGTCTGCGCTCGTCGCGCAAGCGACCAGCCTCGCGCGTCGGGGTCGTTCGTCCGGGCTCGCGCAGGTGCTGGAGCGAGCGGGGAAGCTCGACCTCCGCGACCTCGTCGACGCTGGACGCACGGGGGATGCGGTCGTGGCCCAGGTGGGTCGCGAGCTGGGCCAGAGGCTGGGACGCGTGGTGGCGGGCCTGGTGGCCCACGGCAATCCGCGTCGCGTCGTCGTCGGCGGTCCGGTGGCCGCGATCGGACCGTCCGTCCTCGGCGACCTCCGGGCCACGGTCTACCGGCTGGCGCCACCCTCACTGGCCGAGGGGCTCGACATCTCCCTGAGCGACCCCTACGGTCGGGCGGACCTCATCGGTGGTGCCGCAGCGGCCATCACCTCCTGGATCGAACAGGATTTTTGAGGATCTGGACCTGAGTTTTGACCAATTCGGTCAGAAGACGCGTGAGAAGCGTCAGAAGTCCAAATTTCCAATTGGAAATTTCGACCTGGCTGTTGTGGCTCCTCCGCGCTGGGCCTAGTTTGACCGTCACCTGAACTAAAAGTGACACCGATCACAGGCCCATCAGGGTCATTTCCGATCTGATCGGATCAAGCCGGGCTCGGGTCTTCCACAAGGTGTCCACCGCCCCCGGGTCCATCACCCATGCCCTTCGTCGTGTCCGAGAGGAGCGAGGATGCCGTACCAGGCACTGTCCGATCGCGGCGTCACGCACCCTGACGTCCGGAGGGCGAACCTCGGCCTGGTCCTGCGCCACCTGCGGGACCACGGCCCGCGTTCGCGCGCCTCCCTGGCCGCTGACCTGAGGATGACCCGCTCGACGGTGTCGACACTGGTCTCCGAGCTGATCGAACGGTGCCTCCTGACTGACGGGCCGCTGGTGCAGAGCGCCGTCGGCCGCCCCGGCACCGCCGTCGAGCTGGACGGCCACGCCGTGTGTGGCATCGGGGCGGAGATCAACGTCAACCATGTGTCGACGATGGCGCTCGACCTGCGGGGCCGCGTAGTGGGGGACCGGAAGCTCGCGCTGGACGCCCGCTCCATGGACTCCACCATCGTGCTCGGCCACCTCGCCGACCTGGTCCGCGAGACCGTGGATCGGCTCGACGAGGAGGGCGTCCAGACCGTCGGACTCACGGTCGGCGTGGCGGGTCTGTACGACCGGACCCGCGACGTGCTGACCCACGGACCGAACCTCGGGTGGTACGACGTGCCTGTCGGGGCGATCCTGCGCCAGGAGCTGGGCGGGTCGTTCCCGATCGTGGTCGACAACGAGGGGAACCTGGCTGCGGCAGCCGAGGTGATCCCGGGCGACGCCGGTCGTCAGGACATGCTGGTGCTGCACGGGGAGATCGGCGTCGGTGGCGGCATCGTGAGCGGCGGAAGGCTGCTGCGGGGGAGCCACGGCTTCGCCGGGGAGTTCGGGCACATGATCGTCGAGCCCGGCGGGCGTCAGTGTGCATGCGGGCGACAAGGGTGCTGGGAGACGGTGAGCGGCCTTCGTGCCCTGCTCGAGCTGGCCGCCGATCCGGACGACCCGATCCGCAATCCGACGATGGCCCTCGACGACCGCCTGGCCGAGATCAACCGCCGCGCGGGCCTCGGCGACGCCCGCACCCTGCAGGCACTGGAGGACGTCGCAACGTGGGTCGGGACCGGCGCCGCGATCCTGGTCAATGCCCTCAACCCGGCGACCATCGTCCTGACCGGCTACTACGCCGCCGTCGGCCACCACATGCGGACTGCGATCGAGCAGGCCCTGCGCGCCGGCGTGCTCGCGCCGGACGCGGGCGGCACCCAGGTCGAGCTGTCGGTCCTGGGGTTCAGTGCCGCCGTTCGCGGCGGCGCCACCGCAGCCCTCGAATCCGTCTTCGCGGATCCCACCCGGGTCCCACGCCGCAGCGCCAGTGCACCCGTCTGAGCGCCCTGCCGCTCGGCAGCACCGACCACCGTCCGCACCACTGATCATCCGCATCGCAGACCAACCGTCACCAACGAAGGGATCGTGATGAACCGCATCATCACGCAGCCGAAGAGGCGCTCACGCGCCGTCGTGGGCTCGACCATTGCCATGCTCGTGGCGCTACCGCTGAGCGTGGCTCTCGGCCTCGGCGCATCGGCGAGTGCGGGAGCAGGAGACGGGGACAAGGCCCCGGCCGGCACCTCCCAGGAGTCCTCTCCTGGTGGCGAGGTGACCGAGCTCGGCAAGGCCAAGCCGTGGCCCCCTGCGAGCATCGCCTCCGCGGAGGTCGAGGCGGCTGCAGCCGGGTCGTTCGACGCGCTGCTCTTCTCCGAGACCCAGGCCTTCCGGCACTCCAACCTCGACGAGGGGATCACCGCGATCCAGCAGCTCGCGGCCTCCAACAACTTCACGGTGACCACGTCGGAGGACAGCTCCGTCTTCAACGACGCCAACCTCGAGCAGTACGAGGTCGTCATCTTCCTCTCCACCACCGGTGACGTGTTGACCGCGACCGAGCAGGCGGCGTTCGAGCGCTACATCGAGGGTGGTGGCGGCTACGCCGGCATCCACGCCGCGTCCGACACCGAGTACGACTGGCCGTGGTACGGCGGCCTCGTCGGCGCCTACTTCAACAACCACCCCGCAGGCACCCCGACCGCCACCGTCAAGGTCGAGGACCCCGCGCACCCCTCCACCGCGGGGCTTCCCAAGCGCTGGCAGCGCGTGGACGAGTGGTACAACTTCCGCACTCCCAACACCCTCACCGCGCGCAACCAGATCCACGTGCTGGCCTCGATGGACGAGACCACCTACACCCCTGGCACGGGCGCCAACGGGGTGGAGCACCCGATCGCCTGGTGCCAGGACTACGACGGTGGTCGCAGCTGGTACACCGGCATGGGTCACACGGAGGCCAACTTCACCGACCCGAACTTCCTCCAGCACATCCTCGGGGGTATCGAGACCGCTGCCGGTGTCGTCCCGTCGGACTGCAAGGCGACGCTGCAGCCCAGCTTCGCGAAGGTCGCCCTCGACGAGAACACGACGAACCCGATGGAGCTCGACATCGCCGATGACGGTCGGGTCTTCTACATCGACCGCGCCGGCGCGGTGAAGATCATCCTCCCCACCGGCAGCGTCGTCACGGCCGGCACGGTGCCCGTCTACACGGGTCAGGAGTTCGGCCTGCTCGGCATCGCGCTCGACCCGGACTTCGCCACCAACGGGCACGTGTTCCTCTACTACGCACCCCAGGGCACGGCCTCGATCGACCGGGTCTCCCGGTTCACGATGAACGGCAACACCATGGACATGGCCTCGGCGGTCACGATCCTGGACATCCCCGTCCAGCGCAACGAGTGCTGCCACGCGGGCGGCTCGATGGAGTTCGACCACGACGGCAACCTCTACCTCGCGACCGGTGACAACACCAACCCGTTCAACTCCGACGGCTACGCACCCATCGACGAGCGCGACGGCCGCAGCGCCTGGGATGCCCAGCGCACCTCGGCCAACACCAACGACCTCAACGGCAAGGTCCTCAAGATCAAGCCCGCCCTGGCCGGTGGCTACACGATCCCGGCAGGGAACCTGTTCGACGAGGCCGCTGATGCCAACAACAAGACCCGCCCCGAGATCTACGCGATGGGCTTCCGCAACCCGTTCCGCATCGGCCTCGACGAGCAGAACAACAAGCTTCTGGTCGCCGACTACGGGCCGGACGCCACCTCGGTGAGTGCCACGCGCGGTCCCAACGGCCGGGTCGAGTGGAACATCCTCGACCAGCCCGGGTTCTACGGGTGGCCCTACTGCGTGGGCGCCAACACTCCCTACAACGACTACAACTTCGCGAGCAGCACCTCAGGTGCGACGTTCAACTGTGCGGCACCGGTCAACGACTCGCCCAACAACACGGGCCTGACGAACCTGCCGCCTGCCAAGGCTGCGGTCATCTGGCAGAGCAACAACGCCTCCATCACGGGGACCCCCGAGATCGGGGCCAGCGGCGCGCCGATGACCTCCGGCACCTACGACTTCGACCCGGACCTGGCGTCGGACCGCAAGTGGCCGGCGTACTTCGACGGCAAGGCGATCTGGGCCGACTGGAACAACAGCCGGCTGTTCACCGTGCAGATGAACGACAACGGCACCAACTACACCGACATCAACCGGTTCCTGCCGAACCTGGCCATGTCCCGCCCGCACGCGCTGCAGTTCGGCCCGGACGGCGCGCTGTACATGATCGAGTGGGGCAGCGGGTTCAACGGTGACAACGCGAACTCCGGCGTCTACCGCATCGACTACGTCGAGGGGGAGCGCTCCCCGACCGCACGTGCGGCGGCCGACAAGACGTCAGGTCCCGCGCCGCTGACCGTCAGCTTCGACGGCAGCTCGTCCTTCGACGGCGACACCGGCACCAACGCCGGCCTCACCTACGCCTGGGACTTCACCAGCGACGGCTCGACCGACGCGACCACGCCGACGGCGTCGTTCACCTACGCGGCGGCGGGCAACTACACCGCAAAGCTGACGGTGACGGCTCTCAACGGCAAGACCGGCTCGACGAACATCGACATCGTGGCGGGCAACACCGCCCCGGTGGTCAACCTGGAGCTTCCGCTCGACGGTGGCTTCTTCGAGTTCGGCGACACCATCAAGTACCAGGTCTCGGTCACCGACGCCGAGGACGGGACGATCGACTGCAGCAAGGTCATCGTGCAGCCGGGTCTCGGTCACGACCAGCACTCGCACGGCTACGAGCAGTACACCGGTTGCAGCGGCAGCTTCGTGCTGCCCGGTGACGCCGGCCACTCCGTCGCGAACGTCTTCGGGACCGTCACTGCGACCTACAAGGACTCCGGTGCAGGGGCCGCCGGCCAGCTGACCGGCGTCGACGGGGCGGTGCTGCACACCAAGCACAAGGAGGCCGAGTACTTCGACCAGACCGGTCGCACGGGCTCCAACACCGCTGGTACGCCCGGAGTCGCCACGCAGACCACCACCGACACCAACGGTGGGTCCAACGTGACCGGCGTCGAGACCGGTGACTGGTTCCGCTGGGACGTCATGAACCTGACGAACATCACCGGCCTCACCATGCGTGCTGCCTCCACCACGGCGGGCGCCACCTTCGAGGTCCGCCAGGGCTCGGCCACCGGCCCCACGATCGGGGCGCTCGTGGTGCCCAACACCGGCGGCGCCCAGACCTTCCAGAGCGTCTCGACCACGTTCACCGGAGCCTCGTTGGACAGCGGCCCGCTGTACTTCGTCGCCACCACCGGAGGGGCCAACGTCAACTGGCTCGAGTTCGCCGGTCGCGGTGTGACCGACAACTCGCCGCCGACGGTCACCATCAGTGCCAGCAAGCTGACCGGACCTGCGCCCTTGCCCGTGAGCTTCACGAGCACCGTCACGGACGCCGACGGAGACACCCCGGTCACCTACGCGTGGAGCTTCGGCGACACCACGACCTCCACTGTGGCCAACCCGAGCAAGACCTACGCCACCCCGGGCAAGTACACCGTCTCCCTGACGGTCACCGACGCCCGTGGGGCGAAGACCACGAAGTCGCTGGAGATCACCGTCACGGCGGCCGAGAACATCTGCTTCAGTGGACGTTCCGACGACTTCCTGGGCACCTCGCTCGACACGACGCGCTGGAACAGGAGCGTCCGGCTCGACCAGACGGCCACCGTCTCCGACGGGAACCTGAACATCCCGCTGACCAACTCCGACATCTACCAGGGGACCAACACCACGCCGAACATCGTGCTCCAGGACCTGCCGGCCGGCGCGTTCGAGGTCACCACGAAGGTCACGCTGAACGCCGTCCGCGGCTATCAGCAGGCGGGGCTGGTCATCTACGGCGACGACAACAACTACCTGAAGCTCGTCTATTCGGGTCGCTCCACGGCCACCGCGGGGAGCAAGGCGGCGAATGTCATCCAGTTCGCCAAGGAGCTCAACGGCACTGCGTCGGAGTCCAACTCAACCGCCCTGGGCGCCGCCTTCCCCGACACCGTGTGGTTGCGGATGTCGAGCACCGACGGCAACAGCGTCACGCCGTCGTACAGCAGCGACGGGGCCACCTGGCTCCCGATCACCACGTCGACCGGCGGTGCGACCGCAGCCCCGCGTGACCTGACCGGCATCACTTCTCCCAAGGTCGGCCTGCTGGCCCTGGGTGCCACGGCTGCCGGTGGTGCGGACAACCTGGTCGCGAAGTTCGACTACTTCCTGATCACGCCCGACAGCACGGCCACCCCGTGCGCCACCCCGTGCCAGGTCGACCAGTTCGACGGCAACGCCCTGGACCTGGCGCGGTGGAACAGGAGCGTCCGGCTCAACGACTCGCTCACGGTGGCCGGCGGGACGCTCAACATCCCGCTGACCAACTCCGACCTCTACCAGACGACGAACACGACGCCGAACATCGTCCTGCAGGACCTGCCCGGCGGGGCGTTCGTGGTCACGACCAAGGTCACGCTGAACGCCATCAGGGGCTACCAGCAAGCCGGACTGATCATCTACGGGGACGACGACAACTACCTGAAGCTCGTCTACTCGGGTCGCTCCACGGCAACCGCGGGGAACAAGGCGAACAACATCATCCAGTTCTTCAAGGAGGTCAACGCCACGGCTTCGGAGACCAACTCCACGGCCCTGGGCTCGACGTTCCCCGACACCGTGTGGCTGCGGCTGTCGAGCACCGACGGCAACGTCGTCACCCCGTCCTACAGCACCGACGGGACCACTTGGCTGTCGATCACCACGTCGGGCGGCACGGCCGCACCACGCGACCTGACCAGCATCACGTCGCCCAAGGTCGGCCTGCTGGCCCTGGGTGCCACGGCTGCCGGGGGAGCAGACAACCTGATCGCGAGGTTCGACTACTTCACGCTGGGCAAGGACGACACGTGCAAGCCGCCGGCCCCGTCGGACACGACGGCGCCGACGACGACGCTCTCCATCCCGGCCGCCAACGCCGCCGGCTGGTACACCACGCGTCCGTCGTTCACGCTGGCTGCCTCCGACGGGACGGGCGGGTCGGGCGTGGCCTCGACCGAGTACCGCATCGCCGGGGGAGCCTGGACGCCGTACACCGCAGCGGTCTCGGTGACCGGTGAGGGCACGCGTCTGGTCGAGTACCGCTCGACGGACACGGCGGGCAACGTGGAGGCCATCAAGTCGCTGTCGGTCAAGATCGACACGGTCATCCCCACGGTGTCGGGCAGCACGACCGGTGAGGAGACGAAGACGGTCACCCTGACCGCCAGCGACGCCACCTCCGGCGTGGACCGGATCGAGTACAAGATCGGTGACGCGGCGACGTGGACGACGTACACGACACCGGTGACGTTCAGCGATCCCGGCACCTACGACGTGGCCTTCCGTGCCTTCGACGTGGCCGGCAACGTGGCGAGCGACCAGCTCTCGGTCTTCGTCCCGACGCCCGACACGACGGCGCCGACGACGACGCTCTCCATCCCGGCGGCCAACGCGGCCGGCTGGTACGGCACGCGTCCGTCGTTCACGCTGGCTGCCACCGACGGAGAGGACGGGTCGGGGGTCGCCTCGACCGAGTACCGCATCGCCGGGGGCGACTGGACGCCCTACACCGCGGCTGTCTCCGTGCCCGGTGAAGGCTCGGTCCTGGTCGAGTACCGCTCGACGGACGACAAGGGCAACCAGGAGGCCATCAAGTCGCTGACGGTCAAGATCGACACGGTCAACCCGAACATCTCGGCTGCCGTGTCGGGATCGAGCACCAAGACGGTCACCCTGACCGCCACCGACGCCACCTCCGGCGTGGACAGGATCGAGTACAGGATCGGTGACGCGACGACCTGGACGACGTACACGACACCCGTGACCTTCAGCAATGCCGGCACCTACGTCCTGCGCTACCGCGCCATCGACAACGCGGGCAGCACGGGCACGGGCGAGCTGACCATCGTCGTCGACAAGAAGTCCGGGCCCGGGACGGCGTCGAAACCCACCGTGAGCATCACCTTGGAACCCACGGCGCCGAACGGGAAGGGCGGCACGTACACCTCACCGGTCACCTTCACCCTCACCGGCTCCGGTGGCCAGGGCACGCTGACGCTCGAGTACAAGGTCGGCAGCGGTGCCTGGACGTTGTACACCGGGCCGTTCACGGTGGCCACCAACGGGTCCTGGCAGGTCCAGGCCAGGGCGACCGACGCCACCGGCACGGTCTCAGCGATCGAGAAGGTCACCGTGAAGATCGCCATCGCGACGCCGACGGTGACCGTCAGCGGCCTCGTGGACGACTCCAGGCTCACCTGGCTGCGACTCGCCTCGGCGGGCGCGGACCAGTCATAGGCGGCTCGGCTGGAGAAGAGAGCGTCCGCAGATGGAAGGCCCGGCCGTACGGCTCCGATCGCTCGCAGGTTCGCCCCTGCGAGCGGCCGGTGGCCGGGCCCTCCTCGGGGCGGGTAGTCGGCGCCGTGAGGCAACCTGCCGCACCCCTCACGGCGTTCGTGACCCCCTTCCATGACCCGCTCGACCCGAGGAGCGCCAGCCGTTCCCCGTCCCGTCGTCCGTCCAAGGGCTGCGCCGTCCGAAACGTCCCGCGTGGTCGCCCTGACGGTCCTGCTCGTCGCCGCCATTGTCGGATGGGTGCCCGCACCCCCGGCAGCCGCCCATGGGGCACTGCTCTACTCCGACCCGGCGGAGGACGCGGTGGTCGAGGCCCTGCCGTCGCGCGCCCGCCTCACCTTCTCCGACACCGTCGCCACGATTCGAGAGATCACGGTGGTCGGGCCGGACGGGAGCGTCACGAATGGTGCTGCCACCTCCCTCGGGCCAGAAGTCAGCCAGACCCTCTGGGCCGGCCCGGACGGTGAGTACCTGTTGGAGTACTTCGTCGTGTCGGCGGACGGTCACGACGTGCGTGGGGAAGTGCGCTTCGTGGTGGCCTCGCGTGCCGCCGCAGCAGGCAACGGTGGTTCGGAGGGTGGCGACGTCAGTGCGTCGGCTGCGGTGACGGAAGAGGACAAGTGGTGGCAGCGGGGACGCGCGGCGGTCCTGCCGGTAGGACTGGTCCTGCTCGGCACCGTTCCCGCGCTGGCACTGATGCACCGTCGACGTCGGGCCGCCGCACACCCAGCTGAACGATGACCGCCGGAGCCGGCAGCCTCGTCAGGGCGACCTTGACCAACGCCTTGGGCTCAAGTCAGGCGGACGACGAACGCTCATGCTGTGGTGGGTTTGTCCCGCTCGGGACTTGACAGCGCGGCGACCCGGCCGCGGCTCAAGGGCTACACACGTGGCCTGGGTCAGCGGGCCGGAGGACCAGCCGACGAGGATCGAGGTGCGGGGCTTGCTCGTCTGGCGCAAGGAGCCTGATGGCGTGTGGCGAGTTGCGATGGAGCACATCGGCTGACCCTGCCGTCCCCGCCCGCCGCCCTCGCGGCCGGCCGCTCGACGAGCCACGCTCCTCACTGCACAGATGTAATCGCCCGGCTCGGTCTGATCCGGGTGCTCGGTGAGCCACACCCCGCCAGCGCCCCGCCGCACTGGCGTCAGCACCCAGCCCCACGAGCGCTCGGCAACCTCGCGATGGATCACCGCGGTCGCCGGCGCGATAGACCTGGCCCAAACCTCTGACGGTGTCCTGGACGAGCTCCTCGTTCACGGCCGGGCGAGAAACTCCGCAAGGAGGCGTTGGAAGTCTTGAGGGAGCTCGACCGCCGGCACGTGCCCACATCCCTCAAGCACGTGCAACCGGACATCCGCCAGGCGCTCGAGCAGAGGGAGGGCCGCTGAGCCCAACGGGGTGACGCGGTCCTCGGCGCCGTGGACCAGCAGCACGGGTGCCTTGATCTCTTCCAGCGTCTGCACCGACAAGGTCAGGTCCTCCGCCCATCGCGCCCTTGGCGGGGGAAACAGTGACGCGAACGCGGATGCACCTGCCTGGATGGCCTGGGCGCGAGAGGCGACGGCCGCCTCGGTGACCAGGGACTGGTCGAAGAACAAGCGTCCGAGCATCTCGCGCGCCCCCTGCGGCCCGGCGGGGGCGGCCCAGACGGCGTCGAGCTCGGCCGACAGCGGCGCTCCCGGGGCTCCCATCGTCGAGACCGCAACCACGGCGGTGACCTGCTGCGGGCGGGCGCCCGCCAACGACAAGGCCACGGCACCGCCCATCGAATGGCCCACGACCGCGTAGGACTCGACCCCCATGGCATCCATCAGTCGCGCGGCCTGCTCGGTCCACAGGCGCAACCCGCCCCTCGAGCCCGGCGGGAGCGGTGTCCGGCCGAACCCTGCCTGGTCGGGAGCCACCAGGCGCCACGAGCCGCGCAGTGCCTCGGCCGTTGCTCCCCACGCTCCGGAGCCCGTGGTCCCTGGCCCGGAGCCGTGCAGGAGCAGGACCGCCGGGCCGTCGCCCTCGTCGAGGACGTGGACAGGCGAGCCGTCGACGACGACGGTCCGCGGCTCCGTCACCGAGGGTGGACGGCCGTGCTCATGCCGAGGTGGAGTCGACGTGCTTGGCGAACAGGTCCATCATCGCCCGGCCGAACTGGGGCATGTCGGGCCACCCTCGGCAGGAGACGAGGTTGCCGTCCACGACGTCCGGGGCGTCGATGACCGTGGCCCCCGCGTTCTCCATGTCGCCGGTGATGGGTGGGAAGCACGCGGTCTTGCGGCCCTTCAGCAGCCCGTACACCGCCGGCACCTGCGCTCCGTGACACACCAGCGCGATCGGGAGGTCCTGCGCGAAGAAGTGCTCGGTGATTCGTCGGACGTCGGCGTCGACCCGGATCCACTCGGGTGCGCGACCGCCGGGAATGATGAGGGCGTCGTAGCGGGCGACGTCGACGTCGGCCCAGGGCACGTCCACCGGCAGCTTGCGGCCGTTCTTCTCGACGTACGCGTCGGAGTTGGGGTCGAACTCGTGGATGACCAGCTGCACGTCGCGCATCGTCCGCGACGACACGTCGACGTCCCACCCGCCCTCCTGCACGCGGTAGTAGGGGTACATGGTGTCGAGCTCCTCGGCGGCGTCGCCGGTCAGAAGCAGCGCTCTGGGCACCTGTTTCTCCTCGCAGTCAGGGGGTCTGTGAACCACATCACGTCAAATCCAATCTGATTCGACCGGCATAGGCTACCCGGCCAGGACGCTGCGTCAAGCCCTTCACGCCGGATCGGCCGCACTCTCGACCTCGTCGAACAGGCGGCGGAAGCGGTCGCCCGACAACAGGATGTGCCGACGCATCGCGTAGGCGGCGGCGTCCGGGTCGCGGGCGGCGACCGCGGCGATGACGGCGTCGTGCTCTCCCATGGCCAGGTAGGTGACCTGCTTGTCGTAGAGGAGGCGGAACAGGTGCACGTGGGTGTGCAGACGGGCGAGCGCCTCGCGGACGACCTTGTTGCCGGCAGTCTCGGCGACGAGGTCGTGGAAGGCGGCGTCGCGGAGGCCGAACGCGCCGTAGGCCACGTGTCCGTCGCCCTCCACCAGCTCGGCCATCTCCTCGAGCATGCGCCGCAGACCCGCCACCTGCTCTGCAGAGGCTCTTTCCGCTGCTTTCCTGGCTGCTGCAGGCTCGAGCAGCAGGCGGATCTCGAGCATGTCCTCGAAACGTTCGCGGGTGATCTGCGGGGGGATCCGGTAGCCGGCGTGTGGCACGCGCACGACGAGACCGTCCGCCTCCATGCGGTTCAGGGCGTCCCGGATCGGCGTCTGCGAGACCCCCAGCTCACGCGCCAGCGCGTCGATCGTGACCCGCGAGTCCGGCACGATCCGCAGCGACATCAGCTGGGCCAGCAGCGTGTCGTGGACCTCGTCGGCCAACCGTCCGCGCGGTCGTGCGCTCGGCGGGCCTTGCCCCTCCGCGGTCGGCTCGTCGTCCCGGCCGCGTGTCGCCTCGCCGTTCACTTCGCGCTGGTCCCCCTTCTCATGTCGCTGAACCTGTTGACAGCGGCCGCTCCACTGGCCCATGCTCTGGGCCCAATCGGATCGTATATGAAATCGAGCCTCGCTCGATTGCAGAGTAACGGACCGGTTGCCTCCTCATCCTCCATCATCTACCTCCGGAGCTCCCATGAGCATGTTCGGCGTCCTGCGCGGACCGCGACAGGTCCTGTTCGGAGCCGGGCAGCGCCACGCTCTGGGAACGGTGACCGCGGCGCTGGGGTCCCGCGCTCTGGTCTGCACCGACGCGCGCTTCGGGAGCACCCGAGAGTTCGCCGACCTGGTCCAGCTGCTCGAGGGCGCCGGTGTGCGGGTGACGACGTTCACCGAGGTGCTGCCCGATGTCCCCGTGCACCAGGTGACGCAGTGCGCGGAGCTGGCGGCCCGGGTGGACCCCGACGTCGTGGTCGGCATGGGAGGGGGGAGCTGCCTCGACCTCGCCAAGGCGGTGGCCGTGGTCCTCACGCACGGCGGCCAGGCGTCCGACTACTACGGGGAGCTCCGGGTGCCCGGCCCCGTGGTTCCCGTCGTCGCCCTGCCCACCACGGCCGGCACCGGGTCCGAGGTGACTCCGGTCGCCGTCCTGACCGATCCCGAGCGCGTCAGCAAGGTGGGGATCTCCAGCCCCCACATCATCCCCCACACCGCCGTGTGCGACCCCGAGCTCACGCTCGGCTGCCCTCCGGCCCTGACCGCGAGCGCCGGTGCCGACGCCCTCTCGCACGTGGTCGAGGCGTTCACCGCGGTGCGGCATCCGGTGACGTCCGCGTTGGCCACCGAACGCGTGTTCGTCGGCAAGAACGAGCTGACCGACACCTTCGCCCTCCTGGGCGTGCGGCTGATCTCGGGCAGCCTGCACCGCGCCTGGTCGCGCCCCGACGACATGGCAGCGCGTGAAGCGATGATGCTCGGGGCCTCCGCCGGTGGTTTCGCCCTCGGCTCTGCCGGCACCGCGGCCGCGCACGCCATCCAGTACCCCGTCGGAGCCCTCACGCACACGCCCCACGGGGTCGGCGTCGGGGCCCTCCTGCCGTACGTGATGGAGTTCAACCGTTCCGTGCGGGTCGTCGAGATGGCCGCCGTGGCGCTGGCGATGGGAGCTCGCGCGGACGCGTCGCCCGAGGACCTGGCGGACCAGGCGATCGACCGGGTGGCCGCCCTGCTGGCGTCGGTGGGGATCCCCTCGACGCTCGCCGACCTCGGAGTCCCCGCGGACCGCCTGCGGTGGACCGCCGAGCAGGCGATGGGAGCCGCGAGGCTGGTCGCGAACAACCCGCGTCCGCTCGACGTCGACACCCTCGAGGCGATCATCCGCGCCGCCCATGCCGGCGACCGAGCGGCCCTGCGGGAAGCCCGGCCGGACCGGCCCTCTCCGGACCTGACCTCGTCGGCGGGTGCGCGATGACCGTCACGGACGCGACCATGAGCACGCTGGTCGACTCGATCGAGGTGCCGACCGAGCTGTTGGTGGCAGGTGTCTGGCGTCCCGCCGCCAGCGGGCGACGGCTCGATGTCGCCGACCCGGCGACGAGCCTGGTCCTCGCCTCGGTGGCGGATGCCGACGCCGGGGACGCCGCGGCCGCGATCGGTGCCGCGTCGGAGGCGGCCGCGGAGTGGGCGGCGACCGCTCCCCGTGCCCGCGCCGACCTGCTGATGCGGGCGTTCCACCTCATGCTCGACAGGAGTGAGGAGCTCGCCCGGCTCATCAGCCTCGAGAACGGCAAGTCCCTGGCGGATGCGCGGTCCGAGGTGAGCTATGCCGCAGAGTTCTTCCGCTGGTACGCCGAGGAGGGCGTCCGTCTGCGCGGTCAGGTGGGCCGATCGCCGGGCGGGGCCAACCGCCTGGTGGTGACCCACCAGCCCGTCGGTGTCAGCGTGCTCATCACCCCGTGGAACTTCCCCGCCGCCATGGCCACCCGCAAGATCGCGCCGGCCCTGGCCGCCGGGTGCACGGCCGTGCTCAAGCCCGCAGCCGAGACACCACTCACGGCTCTGGCGGTGGCCGCGCTGCTCCTGGAGGCCGGACTCCCGCCTGGAGTGCTCAACGTCGTCACCACCTCCGACCCCGGTCCCGTCGTGGAGGCCATGCTCACCGATCCGCGCACCCGCATGCTGTCCTTCACCGGGTCCACGGAGGTGGGGCGCCTGCTGCTGCGCACGGCAGCCGACCAGGTCCTCAAGTGCGGGATGGAGCTCGGAGGCAACGCCCCCTTCGTCGTGCTCGCCGACGCCGACGTCGACGCCGCGGTCGACGGCGCCATGGTCGCCAAGATGCGCAACGGCGGCCAGGCGTGCACGGCCGCGAACCGGTTCTTCGTCCAGGCTCCCGTCCACGACGCCTTCGTGGAGGGGCTCGTCGCCCGCATGGCGGCGGTGCAGGTCGGTCCAGGCACGGACGAGTCCACCCAGTGCGGCCCCCTCATCAACGACGAGGCCGTTCGCAAGGTCGACGTGCTCGTGCGGGACGCGCTCGACCGGGGCGCCCGGGCCCTGCTGGGTGGCCGACCAGCCGACGGTCCGGGCTGCTTCTACCCGCCCACCGTGCTGGTCGACGTGCCGCTGGACGCCCGTGTCCTGCACGAGGAGGTCTTCGGTCCGGTCGCCCCGGTCGTCCGCTTCGAGCGCGAGGAGGAGGTGCTGGCCATGGTGAACGACACGACGTTCGGGTTGGTGAGCTACCTCTATACCGGCGACCTGGCTCGCGGCCTCCGCCTGGCGGAAGGCATCGAGAGCGGCATGGTCGGCCTCAACCGAGGTCTGGTCTCGGATCCCGCCGCGCCCTTCGGGGGCACCAAACAGAGCGGCCTCGGTCGCGAGGGGAGCACGGAAGGACTCCTCGAGTTCATGGAGACCCAGTACGTCGCGACGTCCTGGTAGCCACGCACCCGGCAACACCCAGCAGATTCCCTCGGGAAGACCGGCAACACCCGATCCAGGAAGCAGGAAGCAGGAGAACAGATGCGGAACATCAGAATGGGACGACGGAACCTTCCCGGCCGGCCGGTGCGGTTGGCGGCGGCGGCCATCGTGATGGCCACGGCCCTGGCGGCCTGCGGCGGGGGTGACGACAGCGGCGGGGGAGGAGGCGACGCGGAGGCGAGCGGCCCCAAGGCGCCGGCGACCGTCCCCGAGCTGACCGACGACCCGCTGACCCTGAAGTTCATCTGGTTCGAGTGGCCCCCGGCCCAGGCGCTGGAGGACTTCGCTAACGCCGAGTACACCAAGGACCGGCCGAACGTGACCATCGAGGTCAACACGGTGCCCAACGCCAACTGGCACGACGCCATGTTCACGCAGTTCGCGGCCCGGCAGACCGACTTCGACGTCGCGATCCTGGACTCCCAGCACATCGGCGAGGCCGTGACGAACGGCAACATCCTCGACATCACCGACTTCGTCAACGAGAACATCGACGTCGACGCCTACGACCCCTACCTGCTGGCGGCCTACGGCCAGTACCCCCAGGCCGAGACGGGGCAGCGCGACGAGAACGCCAGCATGTACGGCCTGCCGCTGCTCGGCGACACCTGGACGATGATCTACCGCAAGGACCTGATCGGCGAGGAGCCCCCAGAGACGTGGGACGAGATGATCGCCGCTGCCCAGAAGTGCCAGGACGAGAACCCCGGAGTCAGCGGGCTGGCCTTCCACCAGGCCAACGGCTCCGACGCCGCCGCGGTCACCTACAACACGGTCAACGGCGTCTACGGCGGCAACCTCTGGGAGTCTGCGGACAAGCAGATCGAAGGGGTCATCAATGACGACGCCGGCCAGAAGGCCATGGACGTCCTGGTCAACGAGATGAAGCCGCTGACCGCCAAGGGCTCCGGCAACTGGTTCATCGACGAGGTGAACGCCGCCGTGGCCCAGGGCAAGGCATGCATCGCGTTCCAGTGGATCGCCGCGAGCGGCGGCCTCCTCGACCCCGAACAGTCGACGCTGGGCAGCACGCCCGAGGAGATCGAGAGCAAGCTCGGCTTCGCGACCCTGCCGACCCAGGACACCGACTTCGTTCCTCTCGGTGGGATGGGCATGCACATCTCGGCCTACGCCTCCGACGAGGCCCAGGCGGAGGCCCTGAACTTCATGAAGTGGTTCGAGCAGGCCGACGTGCAGAAGAAGTGGGCCGCGGCGGGCGGGGTGCCGTCGCGCACCGACGCCCTCGAGTCGTCGGAGTTCCTCGACGCCGGACCGTTCAGCCAGGTGTACGCCGACTCGGTCTCCCGCCTGCGCGACATGTGGAACGTGCCCGAGTACGCCCGCCTCATCGACATCGAGAACACCAACGTCAACGCCGCTCTCAACGGGGCCAAGGACCCCGAGGAAGCACTCGACGACATCGCCACGGAGCAGCAAGAGGTGCTGGACTCCGGTGGCGGCGGCGGGCTGTGATCTGACCCCATGAGCACGACGACCGACCACCCGGTGCAGGAGGCGTCCACGACGCCGCCTGCACCGGGGCGGTCCCGCCGCCTCAGCGACCGCGGGCTCGCCGTGGCCTTCATCTCCCCGGCGATGCTGTTGCTGCTCGCGATGTCCGTCTTCCCCTTGCTGTGGGCGCTTTACCTGTCGTTCACCGACTACTCGGCCACGCGGGACGTGCCCGCCAACTTCGTCGGGCTGCAGAACTACATCGACATCCTGACCTCGGCGCAGGTGCGCCAGCGGGCCCTGACGACGCTGATCTACGTCATCGGTGCGGTCACCCTGCAGACCGTGCTGGGCTTCGCCATCGCCTACCTCATCTCGCGGCGCACCCACGGACGGGGAGTGCTCACCACCCTGTTCCTGGTGCCGATGATGCTCTCACCGGTGGTGGTCGGGCTGTTCTGGCGCTTCATGCTCGACGCGCAGTTCGGCGTGATCAACAGCATGCTGGGCTCGCTCGGGTTCGGGCAGGTGGAGTGGCTCACGCGGCAGCGCACCGCGTTGCTCTCCCTGATCGTGGTCGACACCTGGCAGTGGACGCCGTTCATCATGCTGATCGCGCTCGCCGGCCTGACGGCGGTGCCCAAGTACCTGTACGAGGCCGCCTCCATCGACCGGGCGTCGGAGTGGTTCCGCTTCCGCAACATCACCCTGCCGCTGGTGTGGCCGCTGCTGCTCATCGCCGTGATGTTCCGGGCCATCGAGGCCTTCCGGCTCTTCGACCTCGTGTACATCCTCACCAGCGGGGGTCCGGGGGTGTCCACCGAGACGCTGTCGTTCCACGTCTACAAGGTCGCGTTCCTCGGCTTCAACACCGGCGTCGCCTCGGCGTACGGGATCCTCATGGTCCTGGTCGTCATCGTCCTTGCGCAGCTCTACCTGCGCTACCTCAACAAGCTCAAGGAGGGCTGATGGCCATCTCCATCCAGGAGGCCGTGCCCACCGGTCCCGTTCCCGACGATCCGCCACGCTCCCGCCGTGGTGGTCGGGGCCGCGCGGTGGTCGAGGTCGTCCTGCTCGCCGCGCTGGCGATCGCCATGCTCTTCCCGGTGCTGTGGATCCTCGAGACGTCGATCAAGGAGAACCGGGACGTCTACGCCGTCCCGGCCAAGTTCTTCGGCTTCAGGGTCACGCTCGACCACTACAAGGACGCGTTCGTCGCCGCCGGCGGCGGTCGCTCGGACCTGTCCGTCGCGTTCCTCAACTCCGTCATCGTGGCCGGGGGATCGACGGCGCTGGCCACGCTGTTCGGGGTCCCGGCGGCGTGGGCCTACTCGCGCTTCGAGCTGCGGGCAAAGAAGGACCAGCTGTTCTT
>JAICRP010000148.1 GCA_025966445.1 Nocardioides sp. | reverse complement strand
GGGGTACTGGTGAGCGAGTCCCCGGACTCGAGCAGGCCGCCCTGCAGCCGGAACAGCAGCGAGCTCGCCTGCACGTCGTACGGCGCGTACTCCGAGCCGAGCTCGACGCTGAACTGCGACGTGCCACCCTCCATGGTCACCGGCTGGTCGCCGATGGTGATGCTGAAGGTGGTGACGCGTTCGTCCTGCCGCAGGGTCCACGCGAACTGGTAGACCATCAGCTTCGCGGCCTCCGGCGTGAGCGGCCCTGGATCGCCCTCCAGGGTGATCGTCGCGAACCCGTCGTCGCTGACCGGCACGGACAGACCCAGGGTCAGGTCCGGCGGCACGAACGACCGGACCACGTCCTTCAGCGCCGGGCTCGGCTCGTCGAGCAGGCGATCCACCAGGGCGGCGGCGACCTGGTCGGTCGAGACGAACACGGGTTCGGGGACCAGGATCCGGGCGGTCGGGTCGAGGTAGTAGATGGACGCCGGCGCGTAGTGGTCCTGGAACCAGTCGTCGGGAACGATCAAGGCGTTCGGCGCGGAGGCGATGCGGAACGCGTCGCCCTCCTGGACGATCGGGAAGCCGAGCCGAAGGTCACCCTTGCCCCGCTGGCCGCGCCAGGTCCCGCGACCGTCGATCCAGCGCGCACCGAGCAGGTCGACCTTGACCTCGCTGCTGCCGGTGGTGCTTCCGCGGCCCTCGTAGGTGATGACCTTGCGCAGGGGATCCCACCCGGCGCGTGCGTCGGTGGCCAGGAACTGGCGGGCCACGTCGGTGCGCACGGGGTACGCCGTCATCGCCTGGAGGAACGCCGTCACGACCTCTTGGGCCGACTGGCCCTCCTGCGGTGGCTGGGCCCGCCGCTCCACGTCGGCCTCGGGCTGGGTGCGTACCTGGTCGTCGGCCGGGACGACCGGACCGGTGTCCGGGACCCCGACGCAGGCGGTGGTGGCCAGCAGGGTCATCAGCAGGGCGGCGACGAGGGAGGCGCGTCTCATGCCACCACCTCGCGGGCGTCCATCGGGACGAGCGGGAGTGGGCTCTGGCGCAGGGGCATCCCCGCGCGCCGCGGCAGGGTCAGCCGGAACTGGGATCCCTCGCCGAGCCGTCCCCACGCCTGCAGCCACCCGCCGTGGAGGTGGGTGTCCTCGAGGGAGATGGAGAGTCCGAGTCCGGTGCCGCCGCTGGTCCGCGCGCGGGCGGGGTCGGCGCGCCAGAAGCGGTTGAAGACCATCGCCGACTCACCGGGGCGCAGGCCGACGCCGTGGTCGCGGACCGCGATCGCCGCCGCCTGGTCGTCACCGGCGACGTGGACGACGACATCGTGCGTCTCGGCGTGGTCGATGGCGTTGGTGACCAGGTTGCGCACGATCCGCTCCACCCGTCGTACGTCGGCCTCGGCCAGGCACGCATGGTCGGGGGCGTCGACCACCACACGGGTGTGCCGCTGGTCGGCCAGCGCCCGGGTCTGGTCGACCACCCGGTGCGCGACGTCGACCAGGTTGACCTCGTCGAGGTCGAGCACGGCGGCACCGGCGTCGAAGCGGCTGATCTCGAGCAGGTCGACCAGCAGCGTCTCGAACCGGTCGAGCTCCTTCTGCAGCAGCTCGGCCGCGCGCGACGTCGCCGGGTCGAAGGACCGCCGGGCGTCGTGCAGCACGTCGCCGGCCATCCGGACTGTGGTGAGCGGGGTTCGCAGCTCGTGGGAGACGTCGGAGACGAACTGCTGCTGGACCCGGCTCAGCTCCTCGAGCTGGCGGATCTGACGCTGCAGGTTGCTCGCCATCTGGTTGAACGAGGTCGCCAGTCGCGCGAGGTCGTCCTCGCCCTTGACCTGCAGGCGCTCCTGCAGCTGCCCCGCCGCCAGGCGTTCGGCGACCCGGCGCGCCATCCGCACGGGCGTCACGACCTGGCGGGTCACCAGCCAGGTGAGTCCGGCCACCAGCAGCAGCAGCAGCAGCGCCGCCGTCACCATCGCGCGGGTGACGAGCGCGAGGGTCTCCTGCTCCTCGTCGAGCGGGAACAGGAAGTACGCCGTGTAGTGGCCGCCGTCCGCCGGGAGCTGCAGCTGGGAGCCGACGACGATGCCCGGCACCGTCGGCTCCCCTTCGGCGCGGATGCTGGTGTAGGTCCAGGCGGTGGAGGCCACCTCTCCGAAGTGCTGCTGGAGCGACACGGGAACGCTGGTCGTGTCCAGGCCGCGGGTCAGGATCGGCGCACCCTCGTCGATGGTGGGAACGGCGCCGACCGGGCCGATGAGCACCACCTGGAACCCCCGCGAGCCGCCGCGCTGGACGAGCAGGTTGCCCAACGCGGTCTGCTGCTCGTTGGGGTCGCTGCTGGTCAACGCGCCGTCGAGCTGCCTGTTCGCCTCGGCCACCGCGGTGTTCACCTCGACGAGCACGCCGTCCACCCGGTGGTCGAGCAGACCCTTCTGGGTCTGCTGGAGCAGCACCCAGCCCACGGCGGAGACGACCACGGCCGAGAGCACCACGATGCTCGCCACCACGCGTGCCTGGATCGACCGGCGCCAGAAGGTGAGTGCGCGCCGGATCTCGGAACGGAAGGTGGAGCCGGCCATCGGTCGCCCCTCGCGGGTTACGAGGCCCCGGCCTTGTAGCCGACGCCCCGGACCGTCACGACGATCTCGGGGTTCTCCGGGTCGTGCTCGACCTTGGAGCGCAGCCGCTGGACGTGCACGTTGACGAGCCGGGTGTCGGCGGCGTGGCGGTAGCCCCAGACCTGCTCGAGCAGGACCTCACGGGTGAACACCTGCCACGGCTTGCGGGCCAGGCAGACGAGGAGGTCGAACTCGAGCGGCGTCAGGTTGATCTGCGCGCCGCCGCGGGTGACGGAGTGACCGGCGACGTCGATCGCGAGGTCCCCGATGTTGAGCGCCTCGTGGTCGGAGGTGTCGAATCGACGGACCCGGGCCCGGATGCGGGCGACGAGCTCCTTCGGCTTGAAGGGCTTGACGACGTAGTCGTCGGCCCCGGTCTCCAGGCCGACGACGACGTCGACGGTGTCGCCCTTCGCCGTCAGCATCACAATCGGGACACCGGACTCGGCCCTGATCTCCTTGCACACGTCGATGCCGTCCTTGCCGGGCAGCATCACGTCGAGGAGCACCAGGTCGGGCCGGAAGTCGTGGAACGCCTCGAGCGCCAGGTCGCCCCGCGGGCAGATCCGACCCTCGAAACCCTCCTGCCGCAGCACGATCATCAGCATCTCGGCGAGCGAGGCGTCGTCGTCGACGACGAGCACTCGGCCCTTGGATCCGATGTCGGTGCCGTTGGTCATGCCACCAATCTTGCCAGCGAGACCAGAGTTATCCGGCCGAACGGCGCGTCAGTACCGGTACTGCTCCGGCTTGTAGGGCCCCTGGACGGACACGCCGAGGTAGGACGCCTGTGCGTCGGTGAGCTCGGTGAGCTGCACGCCGAGGCTCTCGAGGTGCAGACGCGCGACCTCTTCGTCGAGGTGCTTGGGCAGCACGTAGACGCCGACGGGGTACTGCTCGGGCTTGGTGAACAGCTCGATCTGGGCGAGCACCTGGTTGGTGAAGGAGTTCGACATCACGAAGCTCGGGTGGCCGGTCGCGTTGCCGAGGTTCATCAGGCGACCCTCCGACAGCACGATGATCGCGTTGCCCTCCGGGAACGTCCACAGGTCCACTTGGGGCTTCACGGTGTGGCGCACCACGCCGTCGTACTTCTCCAGGCCGGCCATGTCGATCTCGTTGTCGAAGTGGCCGATGTTGCCCAGGATCGCGTTGTGCTTCATCCGGGCCATCTGGGCGACGGTGACGACGTCCTTGTTGCCCGTGGCCGTGATGATGATGTCCGCGACGTCGAGCACGTCGTCGAGGCGGGCCACCTGGTAGCCGTCCATGGCGGCCTGCAGCGCGCAGATCGGGTCGATCTCGGTGACGATGACCCGGGCGCCCTGGCCGCGCAGCGACTCGGCGCAGCCCTTGCCCACGTCTCCGTAGCCGCAGACGACCGCGACCTTGCCGCCGATCAGCACATCGGTGGCGCGGTTGATGCCGTCGATGAGCGAGTGGCGGCAGCCGTACTTGTTGTCGAACTTGGACTTGGTGACCGAGTCGTTGACGTTGATCGCGGGGAAGAGCAGCGAACCCTCGCGCATCATGTCGTAGAGGCGGTGCACGCCCGTGGTGGTCTCCTCGGTGACGCCCTTGATCTCCGCGGAGATCTTGGTCCACCGGTCGGTGCTCTCGGCGAGGGAGTCGTTGAGGACCTGGAACATGATCTGCTGCTCGTGGCTGGTGGCCGACGCCGGGTCGGGTGCGACGCCGGTCTTCTCGGCGTCGAGGCCGAGGTGGACGAGCAGGGTGGCGTCGCCACCGTCGTCGAGGATCATGTTGGCGAACTTGCCGCCGGGCCAGATCAGGATCTGCTGGGTGCACCACCAGTACTCCTCCAGCGACTCGCCCTTCCAGGCGAAGACCGGGACGCCGGCCGGGGCGTCGACGGTGCCCTCGGGGCCGACCGCGACGGCGGCGGCCGCGTGGTCCTGGGTGGAGAAGATGTTGCAGGAGGCCCAGCGGACCTCAGCGCCCAGCGCCACCAGGGTCTCGATGAGGACCGCGGTCTGGATGGTCATGTGCAGCGAGCCCGCGATCCGGGCGCCGGCGAGCGGCTTCTCGTCGCCGTAGCGCTCGCGCATCGCCATCAGGCCGGGCATCTCGTGCTCGGCGAGCTTGATCTCGGTGCGACCGAAGTCAGCGAGGGAGATGTCGGCGACCTTGAAGTCCATGGGAGCGATCCTTACGCGAGTCGGGCGGCCCGGAACGCGATCAGGCTAAGCCCGCAAATCACGATCCGCAGAATCCTCGAAGCCCGGTCGGCCTCACTCGATCAGTGGGCCGCGGCGGCCTTCTTGCGGAACGGCAGCACGTGCATCACGCCCACCACCACGAACCCCCAGACGACGCCGATGACGAGCGAGGCGAAGGTGTTGACCAGCCACGCGACGGCGGACCCGATGCCGCCGACGGCGTGCTCGACGTCCTCCTCCCAGTGGTGGACGAGCTCGTAGGGCCAGTGCCAGCCGAGGTCGTCGACACCGACGAGGATGATGTGCCCGCCGACCCAGAGCATGGCCGCCGTACCGACGACCGAGATGACGTTGAGCAGCCCCGGCATCGCGCGCACCATGGTGTGCCCGACCCGCTGGGCGAGCTTGGACGTCCGCTCCGTGAGGTGGAGGCCGACGTCGTCCATCTTCACGATCGCCGCCACGACGCCGTAGACGAGGATCGTGATCGCGACGGCCACGACCAGCAGGATGACCGCCCGGGACACGAACGGCTCGTCGGCCACCTCGTTGAGGGCGATCACCATGATCTCCGCGGACAGGATGAAGTCGGTGCGGATCGCGCCCGAGACCATCGGACCCTCGTGCTCGGGCCCGAACTGCTCCTGCGGGGTCTCCTCGGGCCCGTGGTGGCCGGCGAGCTTCTCGTAGACCTTCTCCGCCCCCTCGTAGCAGAGGTACGTGCCGCCGAGCATCAGCAGCGGCGTGAGCAGCCACGGCAGGAACTGGCTGAGGACCAGCGCCGCCGGCAGGATGAACAGGATCTTGTTGCGCAGCGAGCCGATCGCGATCTTCTTGATGATCGGGAGCTCGCGCTTGGCGGCCACCCCGGCGACGTACTGCGGGGTGACGGCGGTGTCGTCGACGACCACGCCCGCCGCCTTGGCACTCGCCCGGCCGGCCGCGGCGCCGACGTCGTCCACCGACGCGGCCGCGAGCCGGGCCAGGGCAGCCACGTCGTCGAGCAGCGCGAACAGGCCGCCGCTCATGGTCGGGCCTGGGGGGTCGGGGTCACGCGAACAGCCTAGTAACAGGCCGTCAGTCGTTGACCAGCCCGATCGCGAGGTACTCCGCCGCGTACCGGCCGTTGAGCAGGAGCGAGGCGTACCGCGCGACCTCCGACGTGGCGTCCGCGTCGACGGTCTCGATGCGGACGCCGTGCGCGGCGGCCGCCGCCTGGAGCCTGCCGCGCTGCTCGCGGACCAGCGGGTCGTCGGCCCCGTCGTCCAGGACGACGAGGACGGGGCGGAGGTCGCCGGGCTCGTCGCTGAACGGGTCGTCGAACACGTTGCGAGGGGCCACCTTCTCGATGACCGGCAGCAGGTGCTCGGCGTCGCCGGCGATGGCCGTGCGGCCGCTCGCCCGGCGGATCGACTCGGCCACGCGCCGCGCCGCCCGGGCCGCGAGCACCGAGCCACCCCAGACCACGGGGTTGGCGTCGGCCAGGGCGATCGCCAGGATCTTGGCGGGGTTGACCGCGATGTCGCGGTGCGGTGAGCACGACATCGCGACCCGGTCGAGGGCCTCGGCGACCTGCTCGTGGTCGGCCGGGGGGCCCAGGTCGACGCGGTCGAGGTACTCCAGGACCAGCACGGCCGTGGCCAGCTGGTCGCGCGCGGTGGTGGGCAGGATCGTGCTCCAGCGGCCGGCGGCGTGCTCGGCGACGAGCGAGTGCGGTGGGGCGGCGACGACCACCTGGCAGCCGCGCCGGACGGCCTCGGACACGGCCGACGCCGTGCCCACGTCGCCGCCGTCGGGGGCGAGCACGACGACCAGGTCGAGCCCACCGGCCCAGCCGGGCAGACCCGGGTTGGGCCAGGCGACGAACGGCACCGGGCACCAGGGCTCCAGCGCGGCGCGCAGGAGCCGGGAGTCGGGGCCGGCGGCCACGACGGCGCGGGGACGTGCCTGGTCGCGGGCGAGCGCCACGGCTTCCGCCAGTGCGGACTCCGCCTCCCCGGCCTCGCGGCGTACGCGCGCCCCGGACTCCGCCAGCCGGCGCAGCGAGGGGTCGGCGGACGTCAGCGTGGACTCGTCGTCGAGCCTCGACTCGTCGAACCAGATGGGCGGCGGCATGTCAGGTCACTCCGGCCGGTCAGTCGGGTGTGCGGGCCTCGTCGACCAGCAGGACAGGGATGCCGTCGCGGACGGGGTACGCCAGACCGCACCCCGTGCACACCAGCTCCTCGTCCCCGTCGGTGAAGGAGGCATGGCAGCTCGGGCAGACGAGCAGCTCGCGCAGCGCCGGGTCGATGTTCATGTGTCCCTCCTGATGCGGGCGAGGACCTCGTCGCGAACCCGTTGCATCGTGGCGGTGTCCTTGCCCTCGACGTTGAGCCGGAGCAGCGGTTCGGTGTTGGACGGGCGCACGTTGAACCACCAGTCGTCCGTCGTCACGGTCAGGCCGTCGAGGTGGTCGACGGCGCTGCCGTCCACGGCGTACGTCGCCTCGAGCTCGGCCACGATCGCGGCCTGGTCGTCGACGGTGGAGTTGATCTCGCCGCTCACGACGTACCGCTCGTACTCGGCCGCGAGCTCGGACAGGGGGCGGTCGGTGGCCGCCAGGGCCGCCAGCGTGTGCAGGGCCGCCAGCATCCCCGAGTCGGCCCGCCAGAAGTCCCGGAAGTAGAAGTGCCCGCTGTGCTCGCCGCCGAAGACCGCGTCGGTCTCGGCCATCGTCGCCTTGATGTAGGAGTGCCCGACGCGCGTCCGGACAGGCGTCCCGCCGAGCTCGCCGACGATCTCCGGCACGGCGCGGCTGGTGATCAGGTTGTGGATCACGTTCGCCCCCGGGACCCGCCGCAGCTCGCGGGCCGCGATCAGCGCGGTCAGGGTGGACGGCGAGACCGGCCGGCCCCGCTCGTCCACGACGAAGCAGCGATCGGCGTCGCCGTCGAAGGCGAGCCCGATGTCCGCGTCCTCGGCCACGACGCGGGCC
>JAICRP010000106.1 GCA_025966445.1 Nocardioides sp. | reverse complement strand
TACGGCCCGTACGCGCGGGCGATGACCCGCGTCTGCAAGGAGGAGTCCTTCCACCAGCGACAGGGCTTCGAGATCCTCTGGACCCTCTCGCACGGCACGCCCGCCCAGCGCGCGATGGCCCAGGACGCCGTCGACCGCTACTGGTGGCCGTCGCTGATGATGTTCGGCCCGCCCGACGACGACTCGCCGAACTCCGCGCAGTCGATGGCGTGGGGGATCAAGCGCTTCTCCAACGACGACCTGCGCCAGCGGTTCGTCGACATGACCGTGCCGCAGGCTGAGGCGCTCGGCCTGACGCTGCCCGACCCGGAGATCCGGTGGAACGACGAGACCGGGCACTACGAGTTCGGTGAGATCGACTTCACCGAGCTGTTCGAGGTCGTCAAGGGCAACGGCCCGTGCAACGCCCAGCGGATGGCCCACAAGCGCCGGGCCCACGACGAGGGCGCCTGGGTGCGCGAGGCCGCCGCGGCCTACGCCGCCAAGCGGGCCGCGACCGAGGTGGCATGAGTACTCCCGCCACTCCCTTGTGGGAGGTCTTCATCCGCGCGCGTCGTGGCCTCAACCACGTGCACGCCGGCTCCCTGCACGCCGCGGACGCCGAGACGGCCCTGCGCAACGCCCGCGACGTCTTCACGCGCCGCAACGAGGGCGTCTCGATCTGGGTCGTCCCGTCGGCCGAGATCACCGCGTCCAGCCCGGACGAGCGCGACGCCTTCTTCGACCCGGCCGGCGACAAGGTCTACCGGCACCCGACGTTCTACGACGTCCCCGAAGGCGTGGAGCACCTCTAGTGACCGAGCCATTTCCTGGCCACGCCGACTACGTGCTCGGCCTCGCCGACGACGCCCTCGTCTCCGCCCAGCGGATGGGGTGGTGGATCAGCCGCGCGCCGGAGCTCGAGGAGGACGTCGCCCTCGCCAACATCGGCCTCGACCAGCTCGGCCAGGCCCGCGCGCTGCTCGCCCACGCCGGCCGGCTCGAGGGAGACGGCCGCGGTGAGGACGACCTGGCCTACTGGCGCGACGAGCGCGAGTTCCGCTGCGTGCACCTCGTCGAACGGCCGCAGGCCGACTTCGGGGTCGCCATGGCCCGGTTGCTCGTCTTCGCGTGCTACCAGGCCGAGCTGTACGCCGCCCTGCTCAGCAGCGCCGACGAGACCCTCACGGGCGTCGCGGGCAAGGCCGTCAAGGAGGTCGCCTACCACGTCGACCACGCTCACCACTGGGTCGTGCGTCTCGGGGACGGCACCGACGAGTCGCGCGCCCGCATGCAGGCCGCGCTCGACGCCGAGTGGCCCTACGTCGAGGAGCTGTTCACGCCCGTCGACCCGGCGCTCGTCGGGGCCGGCATCGCGGCGGACCCGACGGCCTTCCGCGCCGCGGTCCTCGAGCGGGTCGCCGAGGTCCTCGACGAGGCGACCCTGTCCGTGCCCGAGGTGACGCCCCGGCTCGGCGGCGGTCGCCGCGGGCTGCACACCGAGGACTTCGGCTACGTGGTGGCCGAGATGCAGCACCTGGCCCGATCGCACCCGGGGGCCCGATGGTGAGCACGCAGACACGACGCAGCGCGGCCTGGGCGCTGGCCGCCGAGGTGCCCGACCCGGAGATCCCCGTCGTGACGATCGAGGACCTCGGCATCCTGCGCGACGTGGCCGAGGACGACCGCGGCTGGGTGCACGTGCAGGTCACCCCGACCTACTCCGGCTGCCCGGCCATGGACGCCATCGCCGACGACCTGCAGGAGCGACTGACCGCGGCCGGCTACCAGCACGTCGACGTCGAGTTCGTGCTGTCCCCGGCCTGGACCACCGACGACATCAGCCAGGCTGGCCTGGCCAAGCTGGAGGCGTACGGCGTCGCCCCACCGTCGCCCACGCGCGGCGGGCCCGTCGGTCTCGCGCTCTCGGTGCGCTGCCCGCAGTGCGGCAGCCCTGACACGCGGGAGACCAGCCGTTTCGGCTCGACCGCGTGCAAGTCGCTGTGGGTCTGCCGCTCGTGCCAGGAACCCTTCGACCGCTTCAAGCCGCTGTAGCCATGCCGACCTTCCACTCGCTGCGGGTCGCGGCGATCGACCCCCTGACCGACGACGCCGTGGCGCTCACGTTCGAGGTGCCCGAGGAGCTGCGGGACGAGTACGTCTTCACCGCCGGCCAGCACCTGTCGATCCGCGGCGCCGACGAGAAGCGCCGCAGCTTCTCCATCTTCACCCCGCCTTCGTCGGGCCTGCTGCGCGTGGGCATCAAGGTGCTGCCCGGGGGGTCGTTCAGCGAGGGCGTGCTCGGCGACCTGCGCGTCGGCGACGAGCTCGACGTGATGACGCCGGCCGGTCGCTTCACGGTCTCGCCCGACGCCGACGCCAAGCACCGCTACGTCGCCATCGCGGCCGGCTCCGGCATCACGCCGGTGCTCTCGATCATCACCACGCTGCTGGAGGAGGAGCCGGCCTCGGAGGTCACGCTCGTCTACGCCAACCGGACCCACCGCACGGTGATGTTCCTCGACGAGGTGCACGACCTGAAGGACCGGCACCCCGACCGGTTCCGTCTCCTGCACGTGCTCTCGCGCGAGGAGCAGGACGCGGAGCTGTTGTCGGGACGGCTCGACGGGGAGCGGTTGCGCCGGATCCTCGACGAGCTCATCCCGCCCGGTGACGTGGACGCGTGGTTCCTCTGCGGCCCGCAGCAGATGGTGATCGACCTGCGCGAGACCCTCATCGACGTGGGCGTGCCGACCACCGCGGTCCACACGGAGCTGTTCCACGCCGACCCGGTGCCGCGGGCGCCCGTGACGCGGCTCGAGGGCGCGCCGGAGGGCGCGGCGCACGTGACGATCAAGCTCGACGGGCGGACCTCCGAGCTGGACCTGCGCCCCGACGACGTGGGGGTCCTCGAGGCCGCCCTACGGGTGCGCTCCGACCTGCCGTTCGCCTGTCGCGGCGGGGTGTGCGGCACGTGCCGGGCGCTGCTGGTCGAGGGCGAGGTGGCCATGGACGTCAACTACGCCCTGGAGCCCGAGGAGATCGAGAAGGGCTACGTGCTGACCTGCCAGGCGCACCCGGCGTCCGAGAAGGTCGTCCTCGACTACGACGCCTGAGGCGCTTCCGGGTCGCGTGCAGCCGTGACGGGGCTGTCGATGCTCTCGATGCCGTCGCCGCTGAGCAGGACGGCACCGAGCGTCGAGAGCACCAGGCCGGCCAGGACGCCCGGCCACCAGCCCGACCGCACGCCGTCACCCAGCAGGACCACGCCGATCAGCGACGGCATGAAGGTCTGGATCACGATCAGCGGTGCGGACGCGGCCGAGACCGGGGTGCGGTCGAGGGCCACGGAGTACAGCCAGAAGCCGATCAGCCCGTAGACCCCGACCGTGAGCCCGGCGGCGATACCGACCGCGTTGGTCGCCGACTCGGCCCCTCGCACGGCCACCGCAGAGCCGGTGTAGCCGAGCCCTGCCAGGGCCGCGATCACCGGGCCGGGCCAGTGCACCCCGACCCGGGCCGCGAGCAGCAGCAGCGCGATGCCCACCCAGAGGGCGACCGCGAACCACACCGACGTGAACAGCTCGCCCGGTTCGCCGGAGGACACCGAGAGCAGCACGAGCCCGAACGAGACCATGCCCACGGCCGCCCAGTGCGCCGGGCGCAGGTGCTCGTGGAGGACGATCGAGGTCACCGCGGTGATGGGCAGGGACATCGCGACCGTGGCCTGCGCGAGGTACAGCGGCAGCGCCCAGATCGCCACCACGTGCAGGACGAAACCCAGCAGGTAGGCGACCACGACCCCGAGGGTCCACGGGTCCCGCACGGACACCCGCACGAACTCGACCAGCCCGTGCGGGCGGTGCGGCTGCCGTCGGATGGCGTGGGCCTGCGCCACCGCGGCGACACCGAAGAGCGCGGCGGCCGCCAGCCCGGCGATCAGGCCCCAGGCGAAGCCCGGGCTCACCGGTAGTGCTCGGGCAACCTCTGGCCGATCCGGACCTGGGACTTCGGCAGTCGCATGAACTTCATCTGCAGCGAGCGCATGACCGCGTAGTAGGTCGTGCCCTTGAGGGGCTCGCCGGGGAACCGCGTGGTGAGCTCGCGGCGCAGCTTGAAGCGGAGGCGCAGCATGTCGATCACGATCAGCAGCAGCATGCCGAAGAGGATCGCGTTGCCGTACGACGCCACCGCGGCGTTGCCGGACCAGGCCATCGCCGTGGTCACCAGCAGGACCGGGATCATCAGCTCGACGAACGAGAACCGGCTGTCGACCAGGTCGCGGATGAAGCGCTTGACCGGGCCGCGGTCGCGAGCCGGGAGGTACCTCTCGTCGCCGGTCTTCATGGCCTGACGCATCTTGGTGCTGCTGTCGGACCGGGCGAGCCGCGCGGCGGCGGCCTGCTCCTTGCGGGTGCGCGGCACCTTGGCCCGAGCCTTCGCCGCCGCCTCGGCCTCCTTGCGCGTGGGCGTGGGTCGGCCCTTGCCCCCGGCGGCGCCGGCGTCGGTGACGGCTTCCGTGTCGACGGGCGGGGCCTCGGACTTGTTGCGACGGAACACGGTGCGCCTTCTGGTGGTTCGACGGGTGCCGCGACTTGTGCGGCGGTGACTCTGCCGATCCTACTGGCCGACCGCTCTCGCCCCGGTTGGCCGGACGTCCTAGGGTGAAGGGGACGAACGACCTGAGCACCGAAGAGGGAGGACCCCCGCGATGGGTGTCTGGCAGCGCATGACGATGATCTTCCGCTCGAAGGCCAACAAGGCCCTCGACCGCGCGGAGGACCCCCGCGAGATGCTGGACTACAGCTACCAGCGGCAGACCGAGCTCCTCTCGAAGGTACGCCGGGGGGTCGCCGACGTCGCCACCAGCCGCAAGCGCGTGGAGCTGCAGATCAACCAGCTCGAGCAGCAGTCGACCAAGCTCCAGGGCCAGGCCGAGAAGGCCATCGGGGTCGACCGCGAGGACCTGGCCCGCGAGGCGCTGACCCGCAAGTCGGCCGTCACGAACCAGATCAGCGACCTCAAGGTCCAGCTCAACCAGCTCCAGGGCGAGGAGGAGAAGCTCACCCTCGCCCAGCAACGCCTGTCGGCGAAGGTCGAGGCCTTCCGCACCCGCAAGGAGACGATCAAGGCGACCTACACGGCTGCCGAGGCCCAGACGCGGATCAACGAGGCCGTGGCCGGGATCGGCGAGGAGATGGGCGACGTCGGCCTGGCGATCCAGCGGGCCGAGGACAAGACCGCCCAGATGCAGGCGCGGGCCGGTGCCGTCGACGAGCTGATCGCCTCCGGCGCCCTCGACGACATGACGCAGATCGGCGGGCACGACGACATCAGCCGCGAGCTCGAGGCGATGAGCTCGCAGTCCGACGTCGAGTCGGAGCTCGCCCGGTTGAAGTCGGCCGCGCACGGTGGCGCCATCGAGGGCTCGTCCTCGGCCGGTGCCCTCGGCGCGGGGTCCGGTGGCCAGCCGATGCAGGCCGGCACCGAGGAGACACCCGTGCAGCAGCCGGAGGAGGGACGGGCGTGATCGTCCGGATCCTCGGTGAGGGTCAGTACGACGTGGCGGACGACGCGCTCGCCCGGCTCAACTCGATCGACAACGACCTCGGGGCGGCCGTGGAGTCGGGCGACGAGGCGGCGTTCGTGGCCGCGCTGACCGCCCTCCACGACGGCGTCCGCGCCGCCGGCACCGCCCACGCGCCCGACTCGCTCGACGAGTCCGACGTCATCCTGCCTCCCTCCGGCGCGAGCATCGACGAGGTCCGCGAGCTGCTCGGCGGCGACGGTTTGATCCCGGGCTGAACAATCGATCCCATGGCGCACTCCCGCTTCATCCGCGACACCGGCCTCACCGTCCGCATGACCACGGTCATGTTCCTGCTCGGCGCCGCGTTCGTCGCGCTCGTCGTCGTCCTCATGTACGCGTTCCCCCAGTGGGCGCTGCTCATCGGCCTGGCCGGCATCGGCGTGGCCTTCTACCAGTGGTGGTCCTCCGACAAGCTCGCCATGCGCGCGATGCGCGCCCGCGAGGTGACGCCGGAGGAGGCACCCGAGCTGCACGGCATGATCGACCGGCTGTGCGCGATGGCCGACATGCCGAAGCCGCGCGTGGGCGTCGCCGACCTCGACATCCCGAACGCCTTCGCGACCGGGCGTTCGCCCGACCGGGCGGTGGTGTGCGTGACGACGGGCATCCTGGGCAAGCTCACGGCCGAGGAGCTCGAAGGGGTGCTGGCCCACGAGCTGTCGCACGTGGCCCACCGCGACGTGCTGGTGATGACCCTCGCATCGACGGCCGGCATCGTCGCGGGCATGCTCACCCGCGGAGCGGCCTGGGGCGGTTTCGGGCTGTTCAGGAGCCGCGACAGCAACACCGGCATCGCGGTGCTGGGGGCCGTCGTGGTCAGCCTGGTCGTCTACGCCGTCAGCTTCTTCCTGCTGCGGCTGCTGTCGCGCTACCGCGAGCTCTCCGCCGACCGGGCCGGCGCCTACCTGACCATGCGGCCGCAGGCGCTGGCCTCGGCCCTGCAGAAGATCACCGGCGAGATGGCCGCGATCCCGCAGCGCGACCTGCGCGCCAGCCAGGCCATGAACTCCTTCTTCATCGCCCCGGCGGTCTCCGGCGCCACCCTGAAGACGCTCACGGCCACGCACCCCTCGCTCGAGCAGCGCCTGGAGCAGCTGGCCCGCATCCAGGCCGAGCTGTCCCGGCCCCAGCAGTAGTGGGGATCTGGGACGCGATCACCGGCCGGTCGCGGGTCAAGCAGAACAACCTGGACTCGCTCTTCGCCATCCCCAATGCAGCCATCACGCTCCAGACGGCTGCCGGCATGTACCCCACCGGCACCGGCTCGGTCTGCTTCCGCTCGGCGGCGGGCGCGGCGTTCGCCCAGACCCGCGACGACGTCGTCGAACTGATCCGCTCCGACGCTCAGGCCCCCGAGGTCGAGGTGACCGACGACGGGTTCGGCTACACCTGGCTCGTCGTCCGCCGATCGCCCGATGACGTGACGGGGCTGTGCACCGATCTCCACGCGGTCAACACCAGCCTGGAGGTCCAGGGCTTCGCCTCCGGGCTGCTGTGCTCGGTGGTCCCGTTCGAGGACCGGTCCGGCCGCCGGGTCGGCCTGGTCTACCTCTACAAGCAGGGCACGTTCTACGCCTTCGCACCCCAGCCGGGTGATGCCCAGGTCCGCGACAACCTGCTGGAGATCTCCGTCCGCGACCAGCTGGCCGGGGAGCTCCCGATGGAGTCCGACCTGTCCCGGTGGTTCGCCCTGTGGGGAGCCCCGGGACTGTGACCTCCTAGGACAGGTTCACGCAGGCCTTGTTGCCGTCGGGGTCGGCGAGGACGGTGAAACCGTCCTCCTCGCTGACCACCACGCCGCCGGCGTCCACCGCGGCGGCGATGCGCTGCTGCGCGTGCTCGCTCGGCACGAACACGTCGAGGTGGAACCGCTGCCGCGGCGTCTCGTGCTCCTCGGTCTCCTGGAACCACAGGTAGGGCACCCGCCCGTCGGCGTCGCGCACGTCGTTGCCGATCGTGCCGCGCCCGCGTGCCTCCTGGCCTCCGGTGAGCAGGGCGGACCAGAACGGTGCCAGCCGCTCCTCGTGCGCGGTGTCCAGGGCCAGCTCGACGTTGGTGATGCCGGCCGGGTCGGGGCTGGCTCCGTGCGCTGCCGCCACGTCCGAGATCCGCCGCGCCAGGTCGACGTCCTGCTCGGTCACCCACTCGACCACGTGCTCGTCGCCGTTGCCGTCGCGGTACACCGCGTCGAGGCTGATCAGCTTGAGGTCGAGGAAGCCGTCGCCGACCGTCGCCCGCAGGTGGTTCCCGAGACCGTCGACCGCGTCCCCGACCGCGGCCAGGAGCCTGGCCCCCGACCGGAAGTCCGCGACGACGTACCGCGCGTGCAGCCCCTGCGCCAGCTTGCGCCAGTCGGTCAGGTGGGCGTCCTTGATCTGGTCCCCGGAGAGCATGTCCATGGCGCGACCGTAGAACGGGCTCCGGACGGTCCACGTCCGGATGTCCGCAGGGTCAGCGGCCCTCGACAGCCAGCCGTCCCGCCAGGGCGACGTACGTCCCCGCGAAGACGCGGCGCAGCCACTGCAGCACGCGGGGCCGCTCCAGCACCCGCCGGCGGAACCCGGCGGCGACCCAGCCGTAGAGAGCGAAGACCACGAACGTGACGAGCATGAACGCGAGGCTGAGCAGCAGCATGCGGGGCAGCGGGTCGGCGCTCCCCGACACGAACTGCGGCAGGAAGGCGATGAAGAAGATCGTCAGCTTGGGGTTGAGCACGTTGATGGCGACGGCGGTGCGGATGACCTCGAGGTCCGACCGTGGCCCGCCCGCCTCGTCGACGGTGAGCTCGCTGCGGTCGCGCCAGGTCTGCCAGGCGAGGTACAGGAGGTAGGCGACGCCGGCGTACTGGATCGTGTGGAAGGCGACGGCGCTCGCGTGCATCACGGCCGCCAGTCCGGTGACGGTCGCCAGGAGGTGCGGCAGGATCCCGAGCGTGCAGCCGGCGGCCGCGACGACGCCGGCCCGGGCGCCGCGTGAGAGCCCGGCCGCGATCGTGTACAGCGCCCCCGTGCCGGGCGTCGCGACGATCACCAGCGTTGTCACCAGGAACGCGATGCTCACCCGGACATGATGGCGGAAGCATCAGGGCTCGACGATCGTGATTCCCGGCGGCGTCGGGCCGTCCATCGCGGCCAGCGCGGCTCCGGCATCGGCGAGACCGACCCGGTGCGTGACCAGCCGTTCCGGGTCGAGTGCTCCGGAGGCGACGAGGGCGAGCATCGCCGGGTAGTCGACGGCCGGCATCCCGTGCGACCCCAGGACCGCGAGCTCGCGCGCGACCACGAGGTCCATCGGCACCGCGGCTCTGGCCTCGTCACCGTGCAGCAGCCCGACCTGCACGTGCCTCCCGCGCGGACGCAGGCCCGCGATGGCGGCGGCCGCGACCGTCGCGCGCCCGAGGGCGTCGAGCGAGACGTGCGCGCCACCGTCCGCGAGGTCCCGGACCTGCGCGGCGGTGTCGGTCGCCTCGTCGGCGCCGAGGTCGCGGGCGACGTCGAGCGCGGCCGTACTGATGTCGACGGCCACGACGCGCGCGCCGAGCGCCTTCGCGACCATCACCGCCGAGAGTCCGACGCCGCCACAGCCGTGCACCGCCACCCACTGGCCCGGTCGGACGGCGCCGTGGGTGACCACGGCCCGGTACGCCGTGGCGAACCGGCAGCCGAGCGACGCCGCGGCCACGAACGACAGGTCATCGGGCAGGCGCACCAGGTTGGCATCGGCGCGGGGGAGGGCCACCCGCTCCGCGAACGAGCCGGGGAGCGTGAAGCCGGGCTGCTCCTGGTCCGGGCAGACCTGCGCGTCGCCGGCCCGGCACTGCTCGCAGGTACCGCACCCGAGCACGAACGGGACGGTGACCCGGTCCCCGACTCGCCAGCTCCTGACGGCCGACCCGACCTCGTGGACGGTCCCGGCAAGCTCGTGGCCCGGGATGTGGGGCAGCGCCACGACCTCGTGGCCGCGCCACGCATGCCAGTCCGAGCGGCACACTCCCGTCGCCGCGACCTCGAGCACGACCCCGTCGTCCGGGCACGCGGGGTCGGTGACGTCGACGACCCGTGGCACGGCACCGAGTGCTTCGTAGACCACGGCTCGCACGCCTGAAGCGTAGGGCGTGGGTCCTGCTGCCCGGCGGTGCGTGAGGGTTGGTCTCGCCTGCCTGGCGGTGTGTGAGGGTTGGTCTCGCCTGCCTGGCGGTGTGTGAGGGTTGGTTCCCG
>JAICRP010000154.1 GCA_025966445.1 Nocardioides sp. | reverse complement strand
CATCTTCCGGTTCACGCAGGCCGGCTCGGAGGTCTCGACGCTCCTGGGCCGCATGCCGTCCGCGGTCGGCTACCAGCCGAACCTGGCCGACGAGATGGGTCAGCTGCAGGAGCGCATCACCTCGACGCGTGGTCACTCGATCACCTCGCTGCAGGCGATCTACGTGCCCGCCGACGACTACACCGACCCGGCGCCGGCCACGACGTTCGCGCACCTGGACGCGACCACCGAGCTCTCCCGCGAGATCGCGTCGCTCGGCATCTACCCCGCGGTGGACCCGCTGACCTCGACGTCGCGGATCCTCGACGCCCAGTACATCGGCGCCGACCACTACAACTGCGCGATCCGCATCAAGCAGATCCTCCAGCGGAACAAGGAGCTCCAGGACATCATCGCGATCCTCGGTGTCGACGAGCTCTCCGAGGAGGACAAGATCATCGTGTCGCGGGCGCGCCGCATCCAGCGGTTCCTCTCGCAGAACACTTACGTGGCGAAGCAGTTCACCGGCCTCGAGGGCTCGACGGTCCCCGTTGCGGAGACCGTCGAGGCGTTCAACAAGATCGCCGACGGCGACTACGACCACGTGGCCGAGCAGGCGTTCTTCATGTGCGGCGGTCTGGACGACGTCGAGCGCAAGTGGGACGAGATCCAGAAGGGCCTCTGAGCGATGGCTAACACGATGCAGGTGTCCCTCGTCGCGGCCGACCGTGAGGTCTGGTCCGGCGAGGCGACCGTGGTCAACGCGCGGACCCTCGCCGGCGAGATCGGGATCATGGCCAACCACCAGCCGATCATGTCCGTGCTGGCGGCCGGCCAGGTCGACGTACGCACGGTCGACGACGGCCACTGGGTGGCCGCCGTCGACGGTGGGTTCATCTCCGTGGCCAACAACCAGGTCCGTCTGCTCTGCGAGTACGCCGAGCTCTCCCACGAGAGCTCGTACGAGGAGGCCAAGCGCCTGCTCGAGGAACGCAAGGCGCGCGACGAGGGCGGCGACGGCGGCTCCTGATCCCGCCACGATGAGGCCGACGAGGCTCTCCGGAAAGGTCGACGATGCCGGTCTGGCAGCTGCTGCTCGACGCGGCTGGGATTGTGCTGGGCATCGTCCTCCTCTACGGCATCGCCCTGATCGTGCGTCGCAGGGTGCTCGCCCGCCGTGGCGGCACCTTCGAGCTCAGCCACCGCGCCCGGACCGCCAAGGTCGGGCGCGGTTGGGTTCTCGGCCTGGGCCGCTACACGAGCTCGACGCTGGAGTGGTTCCGGATCTTCTCGCTCAACCCGCGCCCGCACCAGGTCTGGCAGCGCGGGGACCTCACGTACGTCGACCGGCGCGACCCGGGCGGGGTCGAGCAGCTCTCGCTGTACCCGGACCACGTCGTGATCCGCTGCACCTCCAGCACCGGTGACGTCGAGCTCGCCATGAGCCAGGAGGCCCTGATGGGCTTCCAGGCATGGCTCGAGGCGGCCCCGCCCAGCGCGGCCCAGCACCTGTGACAGAGCGCGTGATCCAGCCGGGGACGGTCATCCTCGCCCGCAACGCGGTGGCCGCGGTCTTCATCCTCAACGGGCTCAACTTCGCCACCCTCTTCTCGAGGGTGCCGGACGTGCGCGAGCGGCTGGACCTCTCCAACGGTGCACTCGGCCTGCTGCTGCTCTCGATCTCGGTCGGCTCCCTGCTGGGCCTGCCCGCGAGCGGCCGGCTGATCGAGCGCTTCGGCGCTGCCGGCGTGGTGCGTGGGGGCGCCGTGCTGTCCACCCTGGGCCTGGGCATCGTCGCGCTGGGCGTCTCGGGGCTCGAGGCGGAACCCGTCGTCGCCGCCGGCCTCGGCTGCTACGGGTTCGGTACCGCGGTCTGGGACGTCGCCATGAACGTCGAGGGCGCGGAGGTCGAGCGCCACCTGGGCCGCACGGTGCTGCCGCGGTTCCACGCGGGCTGGAGCTTCGGCTCGATCGGCGGCGCCGGGATCGGCGTGCTGGCCGCGAAGCTCGCGATGCCGCTGCCGCTGCACTTCATGGTGGTGGGCGTCGCCACCCTGATCGCGGCGCTGGTCGCCGTCCGGGCGTTCCTGGTCGCCCGGGTGCCCGACGAGGAGGAGGTGGCCTCCAACGAACGGTCGGCCTGGCTGGAGCCCCGCACGCTCGCCATCGGCGCGATGGTGCTGGCGTTCACGCTCGCCGAGGGCTCGGCCAACGACTGGCTCGCCCTGGCGCTGGTCGACGGCTACGCCGCCCGGCACTGGGTCGGCGTCGCCGGTTTCGCACTGTTCGTGACCGCGATGACGACCGGCCGGCTGGTCGGCCCGGTCGCGCTCGACCGTTTCGGCCGGGTGCCGGTGCTGCTGGCGTCGGCGGCGGCCGCGTTCGTCGGCCTGCTGACCGTCATCGTCAGCAGCGACCCCCTGATGGCCGCGGTCGGCATCGTGGTCTGGGGGCTGGGGGCCGCCCTGGGCTTCCCGGTCGGGATGAGCGCCGCGGCCGACGACCCGCGGCGCGCGGCGCGGAGGGTCTCGGTGGTCTCCACGATCGGCTACGGCGCGTTCCTCGCCGGTCCGCCGCTGCTCGGGTTCGTGGGCAACGAGGTCGGCACCCTCGACTCTCTGTACGTCGTGGCCGCGGCCATGGTGCCGGCGGCGGTGCTGGTGCTGGCGGTACGTCGCCCGCGCGAGGCCGTTGGTTGAGGAGCCGCAGGGTGGTCTCGAGGTTCGGGCCCGGCGGCCCTCCCACCTCAACCACCGATGTCGCTGGTTGAGCCATCGGTGCACCCCCTACGGTGAGCACCGATGACTCGCCCGCACCCGGCGCTCGCCGACGCCGCGCCCACCTCCGCCTGGCTCGACTCGCCGCTGCGCCCCGCGCCACGTCCGGCCCTGGCGGCCGACACCACGGCCGACCTCGTCGTCGTCGGGGGCGGGTACTCCGGGCTCTGGACTGCAGTCCTGGCCAAGGAACGTGACCCCGGCCGCGAGGTGGTGCTGCTCGAGGCCCAGCGCATCGGCTGGGCGGCGTCCGGGCGCAACGGCGGCTTCTGCTCGGCGTCGCTGACCCACGGCAAGGACAACGGCGAGCAGCGGTTCCCGGACGAGATCGACACCCTCGAGCGGCTCGGCCGGCAGAACCTCACCGAGCTCGAGTCGTCCGTCGGCCGCTACGGCATCGACTGCGACTTCGAGCTGACCGGCTCGCTGTCGGTCGCGACCGAGCCGCACCAGGTGGCGTGGCTGGAGGAGGCCGGTCGGGCGGGCGAGGGCGAGTACCTCGACCGCGCGGCGATCCGCGCCGAGGTCGACTCGCCGACGTACCTCGCCGGACTCTGGACCCGGGACGACAACGCCCTGGTCGACCCGGCCCGGCTGGCGTGGGGGCTGGCCGACGCCGCCGAACGGCTCGGCGTGCGCGTCCACGAGGACACGCACGTCGTCGACCTGGCCAAGGACGACGGCTCCGGTGTCGCGGTGCGGGCGGCGTCCGGGCACACCGTGCGTGCGGGGCGGGTCGCCCTCGGCACCAACGCGTTCCCCTCGCTGGTGAAGCGGGTGCGCTGGCACACGGTGCCCGTCTACGACTACGCGCTGATGACCGAGCCGCTGTCGGCCGAGCAGCTGGCCTCGATCGGCTGGCGGCACCGGCAGGGCATCGACGACTGCGGCAACCAGTTCCACTACTACCGGCTCACGCCGGACAACCGGATCCTCTGGGGCGGCTACGACGCGATCTACCACTTCGGTCGCCGCATCTCCGGTCAGCTGGACCACCGGCCGGCCACCTTCGACCTGTTGGCCCGCCAGTTCTTCGAGACCTTCCCCCAGCTGGAGGGGCTGCGGTTCAGCCACCAGTGGGGCGGCGCCATCGACACCTGCACCCGCTTCTTCGCGTTCTACGGGACGGCGTACGCCGGCCGGGCGGCGTACGCGCTCGGCTACACCGGCCTGGGCGTCGGCGCCACCAGGTTCGGCGCCAACGTGATGCTGGACCTGCTCGACGGCCGCGAGACCGAGCGGACCGCACTGGAGATGGTGCGGAGCAAGCCGCTGCCCTTCCCGCCCGAGCCGTTCGCGTTCACCGGGGTGCAGCTGACGCGCTGGTCGCTGGCCGCCGCCGACCGCAACGCCGGTCGCCGCAACCTGTGGCTGAGGTCGCTGGACAAGCTGGGTCTCGGCTTCGACTCGTGATCGAGCTGACGGAGATCTCTCCCGCCGACGTCCGTACGGCCGTGGAGGCCCACCAGCTCTCGCTCGACTGGAGCGGAGACTCGTTCATGGCCGACCAGTGGCTCGGGGGCGAGCACCGCGCCGTCGTGGTGGACGGCGAGGCCGTCGGAGTGACGGGATGGAGCGAGGCCGGGCTCAGCCTGCTGACGTTGTCGCTCGCCGCTCGGCGGCACGACCGTCAGGTCGCCGAGGCGGTGCTGCGCGAGTCCGGCGCGCGGACGGCGTACGTCGCGTCCTGGGACGCCCACCACCACGCCGTCCTCGGTGCGTTCGCCACCGGGATCGCCTCGCAGGCCTACCAGTTCCGGCTGGTCGACCGCGACGACCTCCGGGAGCCGGTGACGGGCTTGTCGGTGCGCCCGGCCACGGCCGAGGACCTGCCGTGGCTGGCGTCCACGGGCTTCCAGGACGACTACGTGCAGTACCTCGACCGCGACGCCCTCTCCGTCGCGCTGCTCGACCAGGGCGAGGCCGGCATCGCGGTGCACGTCCCGCACGCGCTGGCCGACGACGTCGTCGACATCGGCATGTACGTCGACCCGGCGCTGCGCCGCCGCGGGGTCGGCAGCTCGATCCTGGCCCTGACGGCTCGGGACGTGCTGACCCAGGGACGTACCCCGGTCGCCGGCTGCTGGTGGAGGAACTGGGCCTCGCGGGTCACTCTCGAGACCGCCGGCCTGACGTGTGCCGGCACCATCTTCCGGCTGGACCTCGATCCGGACGTGTTCGCGGCTGCGGCGGTCAGTGAGCGGTGACGAAGCGGGCGATTCCCTCGGCCTCGGCGACCCGGGACTCCTCGTGGAGGTAGGGCATGTGGCCGGTCGGGAAGTAGGCGTGCTCGATGCGCCCGAAGGCCTCGTCGGGCAGCCGGAGGTGGGCGACCATGTCCTCGGCCGCGTGGTAGGGCGTGGCGAGGTCGTAGTAGCCGTACTCGATACGAACCCGAAGGTGAGGGTTGACGCGCATCAGCCGCTCGAGCTTGTCGGCGACGTTGATGGGCTTGCCCTGGAACTCCTCGTAGGACCAGTTCTTGATCGTGTTGGCGAACACCTCGTAGGGAAGGTCCTGCTTGCTGCCCAGCTCGCCCCGTAGGTAGTGGTGCATGGCCGCGGTGAAGGGGGCGTCGATGGCGTCGATGGACGGGTCGGCGTCCATGTGCTCGGCGATGCGCGAGAACAGTGGGCCGGTGTAGCGACCGTCGATGCGGCCGACGGCCAGCCCTCGGTCGCGGAGCACCTCGGTGCACCACCGCCAGTGCTCGATCCGCAGCTCGGTGCGGTCGACGTACTCCTCGCTGACACCTGCGAGGCGGGCCAACGTCGTCACGATGGTGGCGCGCTCGTCGGCCGGCAGCCGGTGACCGCGTGCGAGCGCCAGCCGGTAGGGGCCGGCGGCGAACTCCTCGGCCTCGGCTCGGACCTCGTCGAGCGTCCGGCCCTCGTGCAGACCGTGGAAGTGCGCGATCGCGGCGTACGTCGGGAGGAAGTTGAGGCAGGCCTCGTCCGCGCGCAGGTACGCGAAGTCCTGGCTGCCGAAGTCGATGACGCTGGACACGAGCACGAGCCCGTTCAGCGCCATCGCGTGCACGCGGGTCAGCCGCTCGGCCACGGCCACGGCGCGGGTGGTGCCGTACGACTCGCCGATCACGTACTTCGGCGACATCCACCGGTCCTCGCGCGTGCACCACAGCCGGATCAGCTCGGTGACCTGCTCCACGTCCTTGCCGAACCCGTGGTAGTCCTTGGCCTTGCCGCCCTCGACCGCGCGGCTGTGGCCGGTGGACATCGGGTCGATGAAGACCAGGTCGCTCACGGCGAGCAGGGTCTCGGGGTTGTCGACCAGCTTGTACGGCGGTGGGGTCGGCGTGTCCACGTCGCCGACGTCGACGCGGCGCGGGCCCAGGAGCCCCAGGTGCAGCCACACCGACGCGGAGCCCGGGCCGCCGTTGAACACGAAGGAGATCGGGCGCTCGGTCACGTCGGCGTCGTCGAGGGTGTACGCCGTGACGGACAGCTCCGCGCGGGCCTTCCAGCCCTGGAACTCGTCGTCCTTCACCTCCTCCTCGCGCAGCACGATCCGCCCCGTGCGTGCGGTGTACGCGATCTCGCCGGCTGTGGTGCGCAGCGAATGGTGGCTGACGATCAGGTCGTCGACGGGCTCCTTCGGCTTCTTCTTGTCCTCATCGTCGCCCTTCTTCTCCTCACTCACGCGTCGCCCTTCCGTGGCTGGTCTCCTCGTTCGCCGCCCGGCACCCACAGCACGTCGCCCCGCTCGCGGTTGGCGTACCTCGCCAGGATGAAGAGCAGGTCGGAGAGCCGGTTGAGGTAGGTGATCGCCAGCTTGTTCATCGCCTCGCCGTGCTCGTCGTACGCTGCCCACGCCGCGCGCTCGGCTCGGCGGACCACGGTACGGGCGACGTGCAGCTGCGCGGCGCCGGGCGTGCCGCCGTTGAGGATGAACGACCGCAGCGTCGGCAGCTCCGCGTTGTACCTGTCGCACCAGCCCTCGAGGCGGTCGACGTACTCCTGCTCGATCCGCAACGGCGGGTACTCGGGATCCGGCACGACGGGCGTGCACAGGTCGGCACCGACGTCGAACAGGTCGTTCTGCACGTGTATCAGGACGGCGCGGACGTCCTCCTCGAGGTCGTGAGTCATGACCACGCCGAGCTGCGCGTTCGCCTCGTCGACGTCGGCGTACGCGTGCAGCCGGCTGTCGTTCTTCGTCGTCACGCTCATGTCGCCGAGGCGGGTCTCGCCGCCGTCACCCGTGCGCGTGTAGATGCGGGTGAGATTGACCATGGCGGCGACTCTAGTGTGCGCCACGCGGCCGCCAAGTGGTTGAAGAATCCATCGGAGCCTCAAAGCAACCCATCGGGTGTGTCGCGCGTCATAGTGGGTGTACGGGTGGCGCGAGCCTCCCGTGCAGGGAGGCGCCACGGGGGAGCCTCCCACCAGACACCGGACATCTCGGGTTCCGGAGGACGGGGGTAGGCATGGAGATCGTGAGCGACGGGCCCACGCTGGTCCTGAGCGGAGACTTCGACGTGCGCAGCACGTGGGAAGTACGCAACGCGCTCCGCGAACACCTCCATGGTCACGAGCAGGACGTCGTCGTCGACCTGACCGACGTCACCACCATGGACCTCACCGCCGCCCGCGTGCTCGCCTACGCCAGCCGCGAGGCCGGCCGTTCGGGCAACCACGTCACGCTCCGCGGCTGCGGACCCGCGGTCCGCCGGATGCTGCACCTCTCGCACCTGATGCGGTTCGTCGACGTCGAGCGCACGGCCGTCTCCGCCTGAAGCCACTCGCTGGTTTCGAGGCTCGTCGCTGGCGCTCCTCGCACCTCAACCACCGGACTCCTCGGTGGTTGAGGT
>JAICRP010000010.1 GCA_025966445.1 Nocardioides sp. | reverse complement strand
TTGCTGGCCACCGCCCTCGAGGACGCCAACGCGATCGTCGGTGCGATGATCAACGACCTGATGTCGGCCGACGCCTCCGCCGAGGTGAACGGACAGAAGGGGGACGTCCGCAACATCTACAAGGTCGGCCTCAACACCTCGCGGCTGCTGATGGCCCTGGGTGACGTGGTCTGCGCCTGGCTGCTCCTGCGCGGCGCCGACGTGGCGCTGACCAAGCTGGCCGGAGACGTGTCCGGCAAGGACCAGGCGTTCTACGAGGGCAAGGTCGCGGCGGCACAGTTCTTCGCGCAGAACGTGCTGCCCCGCCTGACCTCCGAGCGGGTGATCGCCGAGTCGACCGACCTCGCGCTGATGGACCTCGCGGAGGACTCCTTCTGATCGCGACGTGGGCCTGCGGCAGCGCCCCCGCGCTGCCTCCGGCACACGACCCACTAGTTTGGCGCGATGCTCGCCGCGACGCTGACCGGGCTGGTCACCGGTCTGTCGCTGATCGTGGCGATCGGGGCGCAGAACGCGTTCGTGCTGCGGCAGGGGCTGGCCCGCCAGCACGTCGGCATCGTGGTGGCGATCTGCGCCCTGGCCGACGTCGTCCTGATCGTGGCGGGCGTCGCGGGCATCGGGAGGATCGTCGAGCGGGCCCCGGCGGCGCTCGACGTGGTGCGGTGGCTCGGGGTCGCGTTCCTGACCTGGTACGGCGTGTCGTCGCTGCTGCGGGCCCGGCACGCCGAGGCCCTCGAGGCCGCGAACGAGCGTGCGCTGACGCGGCGCGGAGCCGCCGTACGGGCCACGGCGCTGACGTTCCTGAACCCGCACGTGTACCTCGACACCGTGCTGCTGCTCGGGTCACTGGCCGCCCACCAGGGACCGACGGGTCGGTGGTGGTTCGCGCTCGGCGCGTGCGTGGCGAGCGTGGCGTGGTTCACCGGGCTCGGTTACGGTGCGCGGCTGCTCAGCCCTCTGCTGAGGAGACGGCGTGCCTGGCAGGTGCTCGACGTGCTCATCGGGCTGACCATGCTGGCGATCGCCACCGGTCTCGCCCTTGGCTAGTCCACGGAGGCGGACGGCTGCGCGACGTCGTCCTCGGACGGCGGCTCGAAGCCGTGCTGGATGCACCAGACCACCGCCTGGCTGCGGCTGGTCGCACCGATCCGGCGGTAGGCCGACCGGATGTAGGACTTCACGGAGTTGATCGACAGGAAGCACTCGTCGGCGATCTCCTGGTTGCTCATCCCGAGCGTCAGGAGGCGCAGGATGTCGGTCTCGCGCGGGGTGAGCCCGACCTCCTCGCCGAGGACGGCGTAGGGGCCGGACTGCTCGGAACCGGTGCCGGCCGCGTCCGGCTGGCCCTCGCCCGCCACGGCGGAGCGGATCACCTCGAGGATCTCGTCGACGTCGCCGGCCAGGGTCACGCAGGCGTCGACGCCCTTGGCGAGCGCGCGGGCGGCGAGGTCGGGGCGCAGGTCGCGCGCCATCGCGACGACCGCCGAGTGGTAGTCCTTCACGAACCGGTCGAGGTCGTCCCCCTCGCCGTCGTGCAGGCCGAAGACGTCGTAGAGGATCACGTCGGGCTGCTGGTCGTCCGGTGCTCCCGGGTCGAGCACCATGACCTCGACGGCACCCGGACGGGTGGCGAACATGCCCTCGAGTCCGGTGTGCACGATCTCGTGCGCGCTGATGATCGCTGCGGTGACAGGGCCCTCCCCCATGGGGGTACTCTCGCACACCCCTCAAGCACCGCGCCGTAGGCTCCACCCGTGGACGATCGTCAGCGGTTGAGCGGGTACGTCGACATCTGGTGGGGCTCGGTCCGCAGCTTCACCGATCTCCTGGACGGCCTCGCCGACGACGACTGGCGGCGGCCCACGGACCTGCCCGGGTGGGACGTCCACGCGTGCGCGGCGCACACCGCCCACCTCGAGGCGGTCCTCGCCGGCGAGCCCGAGGAGGCACCGTCGGCGGGCCCGCAGAACGACGCGAGCTCACTGATCAGCGTGTACACCGAGCAGGGCGTCCTGGCGCGGCGGGACCGGACACCGGCCGAGCTGGTCGAGGAGATCCGGCGCGCGGCCACGGCGAGGTACGCGCGACTGCTCTCGGACCCGCCGACCGACGGCCGGGCCAAGCCCACCCCCATCTTCAGCGGCGTCGGCTGGGACTGGCAGACGCTGCTGCGCAACCGTCCCCTCGACGTCTGGATGCATGAGCAGGACGTCCGACGAGCCGTCGACCGACCCGGCGGCCTCGACTCACCGGCCGCCGTTCACGTGGTCGACTACCTCTCGGAGTCGCTGGGCTACGTGCTCGCCAAGCGGGCCGGCGCGCCCGCGGGCACCACGCTCGTGCTGAGTGTCGACGGCCACGACCCGGTGGCCTTCGCGGTCGACGAGTCGGGGCGCGGGCGCCGCCTGGACGAGGTACCGGCCGAGCCGACGGTCGGCCTGGTCATGGACCGCGAGTCCTTCATCGTGGCGGCCGGTGGCCGCCGCGAGCCCGGTCACGTGGTCGTGACCGGCGACGGCGAGCTGGCGCAACGGGTGCTGGACCGCTTGGCCGTCACCCCGTGACGGAGGCCCCCACCGGGACCGCGATCGTCACCGGTCCCACGGTCGGCGGCATCGGGTACTTCGTCGCCCTCGAGCTGGCCCGGGGTGGACGTCGCGTGGTGCTCGCCGGACGCACGCCGGAACGGCTCGCCGCCGCGTCCGACGCGATCCGGCGCGAGGTCCCGGACGCCGACCTGGAGCGACTCCTGGTGGACGTGTCCGTGCTCGACTCGGTGCGCTCGGCGGCGGGACGGGCCGCCGACCTCGGACCCGTGTCGCTGCTGGTCAACAACGCGGGCGTGATGGGCACGCCGTACTCCCGCACCCGCGACGGCTTCGACCTGCAGATGGCCACCAACCACTGGGGCCCGTTCCTGCTCACCGGGCTGCTGCTCCCCCAGCTCGTCGCTAGTGGCGACGGCCGCGTGGTCACCGTCTCGAGCGTCGGTCACCGCCTGGCCCGGCACCCGCCGCTGCACGACCCGCGCAGCAAGCCCGGGCTGTACTCCCGCTGGGCGGTGTACGGGCAGACCAAGGTCGCCAACCTCTTGTTCACCTTCGAGCTCGACCGGCGGCTGGCCGCGGCCGGGCTGCCGGTGAAGGCGCTGGCCGCCCACCCCGGGCTGGCCGGGACGCACCTGTTCGCCAACGGCCAGGTCGGCCGGGCCGGCGGGGCGATCGGCTCGATCTACGTCGCGGCCCAGCGCGTCGTCTCCCAGTCGGCGGCCGACGGCGCCCTGCCCGTGCTGATGGCGGCGACCGAGGACCTACCGGGGTCGACGTACGTCGGTCCGTCCGGCCTGAACGAGTGGCGCGGGAAGCCCGTGGTCGTGGGCTGCTCGGACCTCGCCCGCGACCCGGACGCCGCCCGCGAGCTGTGGGAGCTCAGCGAGCGGACGACAGAGCTGCGCTACCCGTGACCATCCCCCGCAGCGGCGAGGTCCAGGCGACGACCGTCGCCAGCACGCCGGTGGAGGCCAGGACGAACAGCGTGGCCACCAGCCCGAGCCAGCCGACGAGCGCACCGGCGAGGAGGGCACCCCCGGTCCACCCGCAGCCCCACGCCAGCATCCGGCCGGCCGTGTTGACGCGCCCGAGCAGGGCCTCGGGCGTGACCTGCTGGCGGTAGGTGACCGAGTTGATCACCACCAGCTGGTAGAAGAACCCCCAGAACATCAGCGTCACCCCCGCCACCCACCACGTGGTGATGAGAGGGACGAGCATGCCGATCGCAGCGGCCACCGGGAGCGCGGCCAGGGCGATCCGCGCCGCGGCGAACCGGTGGATCAGCAACGGCAGCGCCAGCGAGGCGAGCAGCCCACCCACGCCCCACGAACCGAACACCAGGCCGAAGCGCAGGCCGGCGGTGCCGACCTCGAGCCGCTGGTCGATCCACACGACCATCAGCGCGACGAAGCCCCCGGCCCCCAGGCACTGGAGGAAGCCGATGATCGTGAAGGTGCGCACCCCCGCGTGCCGGACGAGGTAGTCGAGCCCCTCACGGATGTCGCGGAACACCTGCCTCACGGTGAGGGGCGGACGTTCGCGCGTGGCGTCGTACATCGGCCGCGTGATGCCACCGATGAGGACCGCCGACAGCGCGAACGTGAGGGCGTCGAAGCCCAGCAGCCACGCCGGGTGGACGAACGCCAGCAGCACGCCGACCGCCGACGGCATGACCATCTCGACCACGCTCGCCGCCGCCCAGGTCAGCGAGTTCGCCTCGGCGATCCGCTGGCGACCGACCAGCGTCGGCAGGGCGCCGAAGACCGCGCCGTCGAAGAACACTCCGATCGTCGGCCCGAGGAAGGCGACCGCGAGTACGTGCGGGACGGTGAGCTCCCACAACAGGTCGGCCAGCGGAACGGTGGCCACGAGCAGGGTGCTCAGGACGTCCGCGGTGACCATCACCTTCTTGCGGTTCCAGCGGTCGGTCAGGGCACCGGAGAACAGCCCGAACAGCAGGTACGGCGCCGCCTCCGCCGCCGCGACCAGCGCCGTCAGGCTCGCCGACCCCGAGGTCCGGTAGACGATGATCGGCAGGGTCACCAGCGTGACGATGCTGCCCGCGACCGAGAGCAGACGCGACGCGAAGTACCTCAGGAACTCCTGGTCGCGGAGGACCGAGGGAGCCATGCCGCGAGGCTAGCGGGCGCTGACGCGCGCAGCCGCCGCCAGGATGGCGTCGGCGGAGCGGTCGATGTCGTGCCCGGTGGTGGTGGCGTTGGAGACGGAGATGCGGATCAGGCGTTGCTGGTGCCAGGTGGTGGCGCCGACCCAGCACGTACCGTCGCGCTGGACCTCGGCGACGATCTCGTCGGTGGTGGAGAGGTCGCCGAACCCGACGAGCACCTGGTTGAGCACCACGTCGTTCGCGATCGTGGCGCCACCGTCGGCCAGCCGGGCTGCCATCCGGGCCGCGAGCGCGCACGTACGCTCCACGAGGTCCTCGACGCCGGAGCGCCCGAGCTCACGCAGGGCTGCCCAGACGGCGAAGCCACGGGCGCGGCGCGACGAGTCGGGGACCAGGTCGCCGAGGGAGAAGTCGTCGCGACCCGAGCCGGCGAGGTAGGCGGCGGAGTACGCCATCGACCGCCCGTGCACGACGGGGTCGGCGACGATCGCCAGCCCGCTGTCGTAGGGCACGTTGAGCCACTTGTGGGCATCGGTGGCCCAGGAGTCGGCCTCCTCGACGCCGGCGACGAGGTGCGCACGTCCGGCAGCCGCGGCGGCCCAGAGCCCGAAAGCGCCGTCGACGTGCACCCAGGCACCGGCCTGCTTGGCGAGGGGGACGGCCTGGGCGAACAGGTCGCTGCCACCGGTGTTCACGTTGCCGGCCTGGAGGCAGACGATCGTCGGCCGGTGGGGCTCCTGCCCGAGCACCTGCTCCAGGTCGGCGAGGTCGATCGTGCCGTGGTCGTCGGTCAGCACCGGCACCAAGGACGTCGTGCCGAGGCCGAGCAGCCGGAGGGAGCGGTCGATGGTGGCGTGCCGCTCGGAGCCGGTGACGACGCGGAGCCGCGGAGCCCCGACCAGCCCCTCGGTCTCGACGTCGTGGCCCGCCTGCTCCAGCACCTGGTGCCGGCCGCAGGCGATGCCCACCGTGTTGGCCGCCTGGGCGCCGGTGACGAACCCCACCGAGGCGCCACCCGGCAGCCCGAGCAGGTCCTTCACCCAGCCGCCGGCGGCCCGTTCGGCCGCCTCGGCAGCCGGCGACAGCACGGGATTGAAGGCGTTCTGGTCCCAGCCGACGGCGAGCAGGTCCGCCGCCGTGGCGGCGGGCGTGGAGCCTCCGACGACGAACCCGAAGTAGCGCGGGCCGACCGAGTCGACCAGGTGTCCCTCCGCGGCCGCGAGCAGCTCGTCGACCACCTGGTCCGCGGGGGTCGGGTCCTCGGGGAGCGGTAGGTCGAACGCTGCCCACGCGTCCTCGCGTGACGCCGTACCGGCCACGGGCCGGTCGCCGGCCGAGGCCCGGTGCTCGGCGGCGACGCGGGCGACCCGGACGAACAGGTCCTCGCTCACTCGGTCATTCAACGGGGACTCGCTGGGTCGTGGTGAACAGCGCGGAGTACGCGTTCAGCGCCGGCTGCCCGCCCAGGTGCGCGTAGAGCACGGTGCTGTCGCGGGGGATGTCGCCGTCGCGCACGAGGTCGATCAGCCCTGCCATCGACTTGCCCTCGTAGACGGTGTCGAGGATGACGCCCTCGAGCTGGCCGGTCAGCCGGATCGCGTCGAGGGTCGACTGCACGGGGATGCCGTAGAGATCGCCGGCCCAGCCCTCGAGCACGGTGATCTCGTCGTCCCGAAGGTCGCGGCCGACGTCGATGAGCTCCGCCGTGCGCCGGGCGATGCGGGCGACCTGGTCTCGCGTCTTCTCGAGCGTGGCCGACGCGTCGATGCCGATCACCCGCCGCGGCCGGCCGCCCGTCTCCTCGAGGGCTGCGAAGCCGGCGACCATCCCGGCGTGGGTCGACCCGGTGACCGTGCAGACGACGATCGTGTCGAAGAAGACGCCGAGCTGCCGTTCCTGCTCGGCGACCTCGAAGGCCCAGTTGGCGAAGCCCAGGCCGCCGAGCCGGTGGTCCGAGGCGCCGGCCGGGATGGCGTACGGCGTCCCGCCGCGGGCCTCGACGTCGGCGATGGCCTGCTTCCACGAGTCCCGGAAGCCGATGTCGAAGCCGGACTCGTCGAGGCGCACCTCGGCGCCCATGATCCGACTGAGCATGATGTTGCCGACGCGGTCGTTGACGGCGTCGGGCCAGTCGACCCACTTCTCCTGCACCAGCACGCAGCTCAACCCGAGGTGCGCCGCGACGGCGGCGACCTGCCGGGTGTGGTTGGACTGGTACCCGCCGATGCTGACCAGGGTGTCGGCGCCCTGGGCCAACGCCTCCGGCACCAGGTACTCGAGCTTGCGGACCTTGTTGCCGCCGTACGCCAGGCCAGAGCTGACGTCCTCGCGCTTGGCCCACACCGTCGCGCCTCCCAGATGGGCCGTGAGCCGCTTCAGCTCGTGCACCGGGCTCGGCCCGAAGGTCAGGGGATGACGGGGGAAGTCGTCGAGACTCATGAGGGAACGCTAGCGGGACTGGATGCGGCCGAGGTGCACGCGCCAACCGGCCCACGCGAGCACCCCGATCGGGATCGGCAGCCAGAACGAGACCAGGCGGTAGAGCAGCGTCGCGATCACGGAGACGTCGACGGGCACCCCGATCACCACCAGCAGCGCCGTCAGGCCCGACTCGACGAAGCCGAGCCCACCGGGGGTGATCGGCACGATCGCGAGTGCCTGCGCGACGACGTACGCGAGCAGCACCTCGGAGGGGCGAGCGTGCACGCCGAACGCGGCCAGAGCCGCTACCAGGGCGGCGTAGTCGAACATCCGGTTCGCCGCCGCGAGGAACACCGCCAGCCACCACCGGCCCTGGAAAGCCGCGGCGACCCGCGTCCGCTGGGCCGTCAGCAGGGCGGCCATCGAGTCGCCGGTGATCGACGGACGCACCTTGTGGAGCACGTACCCGACCAGGCGACCGGTCACGGTCAGCACCCTCGGCCAGGTCAGGACGGTCACTCCGACACCCACGATGACGACCGCCACGATCAGCGACACCAGCAACCCCAGCCGCAGCTGCTCTTCCGGTGGGGGGCCGATCAGCAGCGCCGGGATGGTCAGCACCGGGAGGAGCAGCAGCACCGCGGTGGTGATCAGGGCGACCCCGGCGAGTGCGGACGCCACCGCAGCGCCCGGCTGACCCGCCTGGATCAGCAGCTTGCCCTGGACCGCCCCGCCGGTCGCCGCCCCGCCGGGCACCACCTTGCTGGCAGCGCTGCCCGCCAGCTGCGCGCTCGCCACGGTGCCCCACCCGACCCGCCGGACTTCTCCGGCGTCGTCGCCGTCACCGGGGTGCGGCTCGAGGGCGAGCCGGGTGAGCCACCACAGGGACGCGAAGCTCGCCGTCTGGAGCAGCGCCAGCAGCACGAACCAGCGCAGCTGCACCTCGGCCAGCCGCGGCCACGAGCCGAACACCGACAACAGACCAGGGGCGACGACGTACAGGCCGACGCCCGTGACGACCAGCGCGACGGCTCGACCACCCCAACGACGGACCAGTGCTGCGGGCGTCGCCATCAGGGAAGTGGGGCGGGAGGACTCAGGCTTGGCTGATCTGCTTCGCCAGCGCCCAGATGATCAGGATGTCCATGGCGATCAGGATCATCGACCAGATGGGGTAGTACGGCAGGAAGGCGAACTGGCCGAGGGCCGAGAGCACGGCGAAGCCGATACCGGCGGAGGCCGCCCACACCTGCCCCTTGAGGATGCCGATACCGACGAGCACGGCGATGGCGCCCAGCAGCATGGTGATCCAGCCCCAGGTGGTGAGGTTGATCGCGTAGGTGTAGTCGGCGCCCTTGATGTAGATGTCGTCCTTGAGCACGGCCGACAGGCCCTGCAAGATGTGGAACGCACCGATCATCGCGAGGAGGACACCTGCGAAGATGGAGATGCCGAACGCGTTGTCGCCTGTTTCGTCGGTGTGACGTGGCGTGCTCATGGTTGCGCCTTTCGCGTGACGAGACTGCTGGCGTGGCGAACGCTACTGCACCAGAGGCTCGACGTTGGGGATGAGCCACTAGCGCTTGTTGTCTGCTGCCCAGAGGTCCGTGAGGCCTTTGAAGTGGGCCATGAACTGGTCCCGCTCGCGCTCGGGGTACGTCGCATCCACGGTCTCTCGGAGCAGCCGCTCGAAGTCGGCCGACGTCACCCAGTCGTGGACCTGCTCCTCGAGGTGCGGCAAGTTCTCGGCACACCACTGCCAGTAGCTGGCGCTGTCGAAGTGCTCGTCCGCAAGCGCCAGGTATGCCGTGAGCTTGGCGTCGTACGACATCGACTCGTCGTCGGCAATGTCGAAGTACTTGCGGGTGTGCAGGTCGACGCGGCCCTTGCGGCCGGTCGCGAGGGTGAACACCGACCAGCGCACCAGCGCGGAGATCGCCCACGGGAAGTAGTAGTGCAGCGAGGTGACCGCCACGTCGGGGCAGGCGTTGGCGTAGTCGATCGGGTAGACGTCGTCGCCGGCCACCAGCATCTCGCAGGAGTTGAACTCCCAGCCGAAGAACGCGTTGACGATCCGCGAGATCGCCATCGTCTCGATGCCGGCCTTCTCGCTGAGGAAGCCGTGCGAGACGGCGTAGCGGTTGTGCATCGGCTCGTCGGGCTGGAACTTCATCACCATCGTCTCGGCACCGATCGACAGCGCCCGGGCGAAGTGCTCGTACTCGACGGTCGCCTGGAGGTGCATCAGCATCTCGCCGGACTCGTCGTAGGCCTCGTGGAGGTCGTCGCGGTTGTTGATCCGGGAGACGCCGCGCCAGCCGCCGCCGTCGAACGGCTTCATGTACATCGGGTAGCCGAGCTCGTCGGCGATCTTGTCCAGGTCGAACGGCTGGTTGTACTTCTTGGCGGTGTAGGCCCAGCGCACGTTGTCGACGGGGTTCTTGTAGGGCACCAGGATCGTCTTGGGCACCTTGAGGCCGAGCCGGAGCATCGCGCAGTACGCCGAGTGCTTCTCCATCGACTGGAACGTGAAGGGGCTGTTGAGCAGGTACGTCCCGTTGACCAGCGCGGCCTTCTTCAGCCACTCGCGCGGGTGGTAGTACCAGTAGGCGAGCCGGTCGATGACGAGCTCGGTGCGCACCGGGTCCATCAGGTCGAACGGCTCGATGGTCAGCCGCTCGCTGCGGAAGGTGTGCGTGCTGCCGTCGGAGAGGGCGACGGGTCCGACGCGGCCCAGGATGGCCTCGAAGGCTTGCGGCCAGTCCTCCTCGGCTCCCAGCAGCAGGCCGATCAGGTGGTCAGGCATCGTTGCTCCCTTCGGTGACTTCCAGCCGGATGCGCTTGTTGTCCTTGCCCTTGCTCTCGGTCCCCGTCACGCGGACGGCGCCCACCTCGGCGGTGGACAGCACGTGCGTGCCGCCGTCGGCCTGCTTGTCGAGCCCCACGATGTCGATGATCCGCAGCGGGTCGATCGTCTGCGGGATGAGGTTGGCGCTGGTGCGGATCAGCGCCGGGTCGGCGTCCGCGAGCGAGCGCGGCACGAAGTCGACGAGGATCTCGTGCGCCTTGGCGATCTCGTCGTTGACGCGCTGCTCGACCCGGGCACCGAGGTCGGCCGACATCGACGGGAACGGGAAGTCGAGCCGACCCTTGAGCGGCTCCATGTTGCCGCCGCTGACCGGGATGCCGTAGTCCGCCCAGATCACGCCGCAGAGGATGTGCAACGCGGTGTGGGTGCGCATCAGCTGGTGACGGCGGGTCCAGTCGATGACCCCGTGCACGTCGGTGCCCTCGGTGATCTCGTGGTCGGTGCCCACCTGGTGCCAGATCGCCCCGGCCTCACGGCGTACGGACGTCACGAACAGAGTGCCCTCGGCGGACTGGATCGTGCCGAGGTCGTGCGGCTGACCGCCCCCGCTCGGGTAGAAGGCCGTGCGGTCGAGACGGATGCGCCCGCCCTCCCGGTCGACCTCGACGACCTTCGCGGCGAACTCGGTGGCGTAGGCGTCGACCGCGAACAGCTCGGTCGCGGCCAGGTCTGCTGGCGCGTTGCCGGGGACAGCCATGCGTTCGACCCTAGCGAGGTAGCCCGGTCGGCGGCAGGCCGCGAGGTCAGCGGACTCCTAGGAGGCAGAACGCTGACTCCCGCGACTCCGACGAGGCCTGGTCGTCGGCGCGTTGCCCGTCGAGCGGCGCAGCACCAGCGCGGTGGGCAGCACCACGCGCGGCTGGTCGTCGGCCGTGCGCGAGCCGGCAGTGAGCAGCAGCTCGACGGCCGCCCGTCCGACGTCCACGTGGGCGCCACCCAGGGTGGTGAGCCCGGGAGTGCAGACATCTGCCGCGAAGATGTCGTCGAAACCGACGACGCTCACGTCCTCGGGAACGCGAATGCCTCGCTGCGAGAGCCGCTGCATCACGCCGATGGCGAGCAGGTCGTTGTGGGCGACGACCGCCGTCGCGCCGTCGTTGACGGCGCCGTCCGCGGCAGCCCCGCCCTGGGTGGCCTTGGGGGTGAACGGCCCGATGCGACGCACGCCCATCCCGACCTGCTCGGCGGCCGACTGCAGGGCGGCCCAACGGGTGGCGGCCATCCAGGAGTTGCGGGGGCCGGCGAGGTAGACGAGGTCGCGGTGACCGAGCGACGCCAGGTGCGCGACGATCTGCCGACACCCCTCCCCGTGGTCGAGGACCACGCTCGCCAGGCCCGGCAGCTCGCGGCTGATCAGCACGACCGGACGCTGCGCGGCCACCTGCTGGAGGTTCTCGTCGGGCAGGCGGCTCGCCGCCAGGAGGAACCCGTCGACCGCTGGTGACAGCCGCTGGATCTGCTCCCACTCGACCCGCGGCGACTCCTCGGCGTTGACCAGCAGCAACGTGTACTCCGAGACGCGGGCCCGCATCTCCGCTCCCCGGATCAGCTCGAAGTAGTGGGGGTTGGTGATGTCGGAGACCACCATCGCGACGGTCTGGTGCTTCCCGGACAGCAGCGCCCGCGCGTGCGGGTTGGGGCGGTAGTCGAGCTCCGCCGCAACTCTCATGATCCGCTCGCGGGTCACCGCGGACACCCGTCCCGGTCGCGAGAACGCACGCGACACGGTCGAGGTGGCCACCCCCGCGGCGCTGGCGACGTCGTAGATGGTCGTGCGGGCCACGGCGCCAGCCAACCGGATCTGGCAACAACTTGGCAACCCCTTGCCGTCAGTTGCGGCGGCTCCGTAACTTCTGCGGCTGTGACGGCCGACACACCCGCGGACGAGCCCCGACCAGCCGGGCGACTGCGGGCGGTCGGCAGGGTGCTGACGGCGGTCGAGCTCTCGATCGGGGTCGCCGCACTGCTGCTGATCTTCGCCCTCGTGCTCCTGCAGGCCGCGCAGCGCTACCTGCCCATCGACGGGTGGCCGTGGACCGGCGAGCTCGCCCGGTTCTGCCTGGTGTGGCTGACCTTCGTGGTGGCCGGCGTCCTGGTGAGCTCCGACTCCCACATCGCCATCGAGATGATCGACATGGCCCCGAGTGCGCGGCTGCGCCGGGTGGTCCGCGTCTTCTCCTGCCTGGTGGTCGCGGCCGTCGGCGTCGGCCTGTGCGCCGAGGCCTGGGAGCTGGTGCAGACGCAGGAGATGTTGAAGTCCCCGGCCATGCAGATGCCGATGTCCTGGCTCTACGGCATCTCGCTGATCGGCTTCGTGAGCGTCGTGATCCGGTCCCTGATCGCCGCGGTCCAGTACGCCGTGCACGGCGCGCCTGAGCCGACGTACGACGTGGTGGGGGTGCCGACCGAGTGAGCGTCCTCGTGCTCTGCCTGCTCATCGCCGCGCTCCTGGCGATCCGGGTCCCGGTCGCGTTCGCGTTCTTCGGCCCCTGCCTGCTGTACATGATCACGACCGACCAGTCCCTCGGCCTGGCGCTCCGGCTGGTGGCCAGCTCCACCGCGAGCTTCCCGCTGCTCGCGGTGCCGTTGTTCATCCTCCTGGGCTGCATCGCCAACCACGCGGGGATCGCCGACCGGCTCTTCGACTTCGCCCTCGCACTGCTCGGGCGGGTGCGGGGAAGCCTGGGCTACGTGAGCGTCGGGGTCAGCCTCGGGTTCTCCTGGATGAGCGGATCGGCCGTCGCGGACGCGGCCGCGCTGGGCAAGGTGGAGATCCCGGCCATGCTGCGGGCCGGCTACTCCAAGCCGTTCGCCCTGGGCGTGGTGGGTTCGTCCTCACTGATAGCCCCGGTGATGCCGCCGAGCATCCCCGCCGTCATCTATGCGGGACTCGCCGGGGTGTCGACCGGGGCGCTCTTCGCCGCATCGGTCGTGCCGGCGCTCCTGATGGCGGTCGGCCTGTGCGTGGTCGTCTTCTTGTGGGTGCGTCGGATGCCGAACCTGGAGCGCACCGAGTTCAGCCGGGCCCAGGTCTGGGTGACGGGTCGTCGGGTGATCGCGCCGATGGGCGCCCCCGTCGTCATCCTCGGCGGCATCCTGGGCGGCTACGTGACGCCGACCGAGGCGGCGGCCGTGGGTGCGGCGTACATGGCGATCCTCGGGTTCGCCTACCGCACCCTGCACCTCAGGGACGTGCCGAAGATCCTGGTGGAGGCGACGGTCACCACCGGCGCGATCATGCTCATCGTCGCCTCGGCCAACCTGCTCGGCTACGTCTTCGCCCGCGAGCGCATCCCCCAGGAGCTCTCCGAGGCCATGCTGGGGCTGAGCAGCGACGCGACGGTCTTCCTGCTGATCGTGTTCGCGCTGTCGATGATCCTCGGCACGGCCCTCGACGCGATCGCGGTGCTCACCTTGACCGTCCCGATCCTCCAGCCGCTAGCCCTCCTGTACGACGTCGACCCGATCGCGCTCGGCGTGCTGATGATCATCTCGCAGATGATCGGCCTGCTGACGCCGCCGGTGGGCACGGTGATCTTCGTCCTCCAGGCGATCGCGAAGGCCAAGATGGCCGAGGTCTTCTGGGGGTCGGTGCCGTTCCTCGTGCCGCTGATGCTGCTGTGCCTGGCGATCATCTTCTGGCCGGACGCGATCCTCTACCTGCCCGAGAGGCTGGGGCTGTGAGCGCGGCGCGGCCGCGGCGGTCGTGGCTGTCCGGGTTGATCGGCCACGGCGTCGGCCCGTCACTGACCCCGGAGATGCACGAGAGGGAGGCCGAGCGGCAGGGGATCAGGTACGTCTACAAGGTCATCGACCAGCCCGACGGCTCCGTCGACCACGACCACCTGGCCCACCTGCTCGCCGCCGCGATCGAGCTGGGCTTCGACGGTCTCAACATCACCCACCCGGTGAAGCAGGCGATGGTGCCCCTGGTCGACGAGGTTGCTCCCGCGGTGGCGGCCATCGGAGCGCTCAACACGGTCCTGATCCGGGACGGACGGACCATCGGGCACAACACCGACGTCTCCGGCTTCCTCGAGTCGTTCGCCGACGAGCTCCTGGACGTCGACCGTGACCGGGTCGTCCTCCTGGGGGCAGGCGGAGCGGGCACGGCCGTCGCCCACGCCCTCGCAGAGGTCGGGGTCGAGCAGCTGCTGGTCATCGACCCGGACCGCGACCGTGGCCAGGTCCTCACGGCCTCCCTGGCCGAGCGGCGCACGCAGGTCGAGCTCGTCCCCGCGACCCGTGAGGGCCTGGCCGCCGCGGTGGCCACCAGCGCGGGCGTGGTCAACGCCACGCCCGTGGGGATGGAAGCCCACCCGGGGTCACCGGTGCCGCCGGAGCTGCTGCGGGCGGACCTGTGGCTCGCCGACATCGTCTACCGGCCGCTCGACACCGAGCTGCTGACCGCGGCCCGGCGCGCCGGCTGCACCGTGCTCACCGGCGCCGGCATGGCCGTCCACCAGGCAGCCGACTCGTTCGAGCTGTTCACCGGCCTGCCCGCGGATCGTGCGGCCATGCGCCGCGACTTCGACGAGCTCGTGGCGGTCGAGGCGACCGCCGCGGAACCCACTCGGGAACCCACTGGAGAAAGGAACCGATGATGGCACTGCGCAACCAGCCGACCCGCACCCAGAGGGGTACGGCGTCCGCAGCTTGTCTCCTCGCCCTGGCGACCGCCCTGTCCGCGTGCGGCGGGGACGACAGCAGCGAGGCCGGCGAGGAGTCCGGCGGCGGTGACGTCAGCCTCCAGCTCGCCCACAGCTACACCGAAGACCAGCCCCAGCACCGGTGCGGGGCACAGGTGATCGCCGACACGGTCGCCGATGCCGACGTGGGGCTCACCATCGAGATCTTCCCGGCCAGTCAGCTCGGGGCCGACGCCGACCGGATCGCGTCCGTGGTGTCTGGCGACATCGACATGGACATTCAGGGGGCCTCGGCCCTTGGCGCGGTCTACGAGCCGGTCGCCGTGCTGGACGCGGCGTACGCCTTCGACGACAGCGACCACCTGGCGCGCTTCTTCGACAGCGACGCGTCCGAGGACCTGCTCACCGGGTTCGAGGACGAGACCGGAGTGCACACCCTGGGTGCGTGGTCGGCCGGCATGCGTCAGTTCACCGCCAACGAGCCGATCCGCGAACCGGGTGACCTCGAAGGCCTGCGGATGCGCTTCCCCAACTCCCCGCAGTTCCTGATGAACGCCGAGGCGCTCGGCGCCGACGCGACCGAGGTCGCCTACGAGGAGCTCTTCCTGGCCCTGCAGCAGGGCACCGTGGACGGTCAGGAGAACCCGATCACCAACATCGCCGCGAGCAACCTGCAGGAGGTGCAGGACTACATCAGCATGTCCAACCACCAGGCCAACTCCAACCTCGTGATCATCGGCGCGGACGCCTGGAACGGCCTGTCCGAGGAGCAGCAGGAGACCCTCGAGGACGCGGTTGACGCGGCAGAAGAGCAGGTCCCGCAGTGCGTCGCCGACGACGAGGAGACGACTCTCGCCGAGTGGTCGGAGAGCGGCGACCTGGAGGTCGTCGACGACGTGGACGTGGAGACCTTCCGCACCCAGGCCGACACCTACCTGCGCGACAACTTCGACGAGGAGCAGCTCGCCGTCTACGAGGCCATCCGCGGCGAGGCGGGCTGACGGGTGACCGGAGAGGTCGAGACGTTCCGGGGGCCGGTGTCCTCGAGTGCCCTCGGCACGACGCTCATCCACGAGCACGTGTTCGTCGGTCACCCGGAGCTCGACCTCGACCTCCCCCACCCCGAGTGGTGCGAGGACGTCGCGGTGGAGGCGGCCGCCGCGGGGCTCGAACGGCTGTGGGACCTCGGGGTCCGCACGGTCGTCGATCTCACCGTGCTGGGTCTCGGCCGCGACGTCGCGCGCGTGAGCAGGGTGGCCGAGCGCACGCGCATGCAGCTGGTCGCCTCCACGGGCTACTACACGGCCGACTCCTTGCCGGCGTACTTCCACACCCATGGCCCCGGTCGGCTGGTGGGCGGACCTGACCCGTTGGTCGAGCTGTTCGCCCGCGACATCCAGCAAGGCATCGCCGGCACCGACGTGCGCGCGGGGATGCTCAAGGTCGTCACCGACCACCAGGGACTCACCCCGGACGTGCGGCGGGTGATGGAGGCGGCGGCCGCCGCGCATCGGCGTACGGGTGTCGCGATCACCACCCACACGCACGCACCGTCGCGCAACGGCCGAGACCAGCTCGCGTTCCTCATGCCGCGCGGCGTCTCCGCGGACCGGATCGTGGTCGGGCACTGCGGCGACTCCGAGGACCTCGACTACCTGCGGGAGCTGATGGACGCCGGTGCCACCATCGGCATGGACCGTTTCGGCATGGAGCACGTGCTGTCCGACGAGGCACGGATCGCGACGGTCCTGACACTGTTGGCCGAGGGGTACGCCGACCGGATGGTGCTGTCCCACGACGCCGCGTTCTTCAGCCGGGTGACGCCGCCGTCGTGGCGCGCAGCCCACGCTCCGCACTGGAGCATGGAGAACCTGCCACGACGGATCCTGCCCGCCCTGCTCGATGGCGGCGCGAGCCGCGACCAGGTCCACCAGCTGATGGTCACCAACCCGGCTCGCGTCCTGGCTCCCTCGCGGCCGGTGGAGTGAGCGATGCGCACCTCGATCGCCACCGTCTGCCTGAGCGGCACCCTCACCGACAAGCTGCAGGCCGCCGCGAACGCGGGGTTCGACGGTGTCGAGATCTTCGAACCCGACCTGGTCGCCTCCCAGGCCAGCCCCGAGGAAGTGGTCGCCCTGGCCGCGCGGCTCGGACTGACCCTCGACCTCTACCAGCCGTTCCGCGACGCGGACGGGGTCACCGAGGCCGAGTTCGAAGGGGTCCTGCGTCGGGCGCGAGCCAAGTTCGCGCTCATGCAGCGGCTCGGCATCGGCACGATGCTGGTCTGCAGCAACGTGGCCACGGCCACGATCGACGACGACGACGTCTCCGCGTCCCAGCTGCGACGCCTGGGTGAGGAGGCTGCGGCCCACGGCGTTCGGATCGCCTACGAGGCGCTGGCCTGGGGCCGGTTCGTCGACGACTACCGCCGTGCCTGGCGGATCGTGGAGCTCGCGGACCACGAGTCCGTGGGCACGTGCCTCGACAGCTTCCACATCCTCTCCCGAGGCCATGACCCCGCCGCGATCGAGGAGATCCCGGGATCGAAGATCTTCTTCCTCCAGCTCGCGGACGCGCCGTTGCTCACCATGGACGTGCTGTCCTGGTCACGACACCACCGGCTCTTCCCGGGCGAGGGCGGCTTCGACCTCGGCGCCTTCTTGGGCCACGTCCTGCGCGCCGGGTACGAGGGACCGCTCTCGCTCGAGGTCTTCAACGACATCTTCCGCCAGACCGACGTCGCCCGGACTGCACTCCAGGCGCGTCGTTCGCTGATCTGGCTGGAGGACCTCGTCGCTTCCACGTCCGCGTGGGAGTCCGCCCCGGACCCCCCGACGTCGTTGCCCGCAGTCGCCGAACCGTCAGCCTTCGACTTCGTCGAGGTGCGCGCCGACGACACGGGCGAGGTCGACGTCCTGCTCGGACAGCTCGGCTTCACGTTCCGGGGCCGGCATCGGAGCAAGGATGCACGCCTGTGGACCGAGGGTCCCGCGCGCGTGGTCTGCAACGAGCAGCACGCCCGCGACCGGACCCCGACGATGGCGGCAGTCGGCTTCGAAGTCGCAGACCCGACGGCTTCGGCCGCGCGGGCGCGGGCGCTGAGGGCGCCGGCGGTCTATCGCCGTACCCTGGCCAACGAGCAGGAGCTCCCGGCCTTCCGCGCCCCGGACGGCACCGAGGTCTTCCTCGGCCCACCGGCCTCGTCTGCCGACGCCGCTTGGGTCCCGGAGTTCGAGGGCGGGCACGGCGGCCCGTCGGCCCTCCTGACCGGGATCGACCACGTCAACCTCGCTGCGCCCTGGCAGTGCTTCGACGAGGCGGTGCTCTTCTACAGCAGCCTGCTCGGCCTCGCCGCGGAGAGCAGCCAGGAGGTCCCGGCCCCGAACGGGCTGGTGCGCAGCCAGGTCGTCCGCTCGGCGTCGGGCTCCTGCCGGCTCGCCCTCAACGTCGCCCCGCTCGCATGGGACGCCTCCGGCTTCCCCCAGCACGTCGCGTTCTCGACCGACGACGTGGAGGCCGTCGCTCGACGGGCCGTCGACCGCGGGCTCGTCCCGTTGGCAATCCCGCAGAACTACTACGACGACCTGATGGCGAGGTTCGACCTCGCCGCCACGGAGGTCGAGGCCATGGCCGCGCTCGGCCTCCTGCACGACCGCGACGCCTCGGGAGACTTCACCCACTTCTACACAGCCACCATCGGCGGGATCTTCTTCGAGGTGGTCCAGCGACGCGGGGGCTACGAAGGGTACGGCGCGACGGACGCCGGAGTCCGGCTGGCCGCGCAGCATCGCCCCGGGCTGGCATCGCACTGACGATCGGGGTCTCGTGACGGTCGCTGCGCGACCTCCTCGACCAACGGGGAGGGGCATGATGCACCCATGGCCGACTCTCGTGCAGGCACCCTCGCCACCCCCGCCGACCTGGTCGACGTCGCGCACCTCGTGACGGCGTACTACACGGGCGTGCCCGACCCGGAGGACATCGACCAGCAGGTCGCGTTCGGGACGAGCGGGCACCGCGGCAGCAGCCTCAGGACGGCGTTCAACGAGACGCACATCCTCGCGACCACGCAGGCGATCTGCGACTACCGCAAGGAGCAGGGCTTCGACGGGCCGCTGTTCATCGGCCGCGACACCCACGGGCTCTCGGAGCCCGCGTGGGCGACGGCGTTGGAGGTGCTCGCGGCCAACGATGTGACCGTCCTCGTCGACGCGGACGACCGTTACACCCCGACGCCCGCGGTGTCGCACGCCATCATCAAGGCGAACGGCGGCCGGCAGACCGGCAAGGGCCTCGCCGACGGCATCGTGGTCACCCCGTCGCACAACCCGCCGGCCGACGGCGGCTTCAAGTACAACCCGCCGCACGGCGGCCCGGCCGACACCGACGCCACGTCGGTCATCGCCGCCAGGGCCAACGAGCTGATCAGGGAGGGGCTGGCGGACGTACGGCGCATCCCGTTCGCGCGAGCACGTGCGGCCGCGTCGGCCTACGACTTCATGGGTGAGTACGTCGGCGACCTGCCGTCGGTGGTCGACCTCGAGGCGATCCGTGAGGCGGGCGTGCGGATCGGCGCCGACCCGCTCGGCGGCGCGTCGGTCGACTACTGGGGAGCGATCGGCGAGCGGCACGGCCTCGAGCTGACCGTGGTGAACCCGCTGGTCGACCCCACGTGGCGGTTCATGACCCTGGACTGGGACGAGAAGATCCGGATGGACTGCTCGTCGCCGTCCGCGATGGCGAGCCTGATCGGCCGCAAGGACGACTACGACATCGCGACCGGCAACGACGCCGACGCCGACCGGCACGGCATCGTCACGCCGGACGCCGGGCTGATGAACCCCAACCACTACCTGGCCGTGGCGATCGGCTACCTCTTCGGCGGCGCCCGTCCCGGGTGGCCGGACACGGCGCGGATCGGCAAGACGCTGGTGTCGTCGTCGATGATCGACCGCGTCGCGGCCGGGATCGGGAAGCCGATGGTCGAGGTGCCCGTCGGCTTCAAGTGGTTCGTGCCCGGGCTGATCGACGGCTCGTTCGGGTTCGGCGGCGAGGAGTCGGCGGGCGCATCGTTCCTGCGGATGGACGGCTCGACCTGGACCACCGACAAGGACGGCCTCCTGTTGTGCCTGCTGGCCTCGGAGATCCTGGCCAGGACCGGCGAGACCCCGAGCAAGCACTACGCCGAGCTCGTCGCGACGTACGGCGACCCGGCGTACGCCCGCGTCGACGCCCCCGCCACGCGCGAGCAGAAGGCCAAGCTCGGCGCCCTCTCCCCCGACGACGTGACCGCGACCGAGCTGGCGGGCGAGCCGATCGTCGACAAGCTCACCGCAGCCCCCGGCAACGGCGCCAAGATCGGAGGCCTGAAGGTCACGACCGAGAGCGCGTGGTTCGCGGCGCGGCCGTCCGGCACCGAGGACGTCTACAAGATCTACGCGGAGTCGTTCAAGGGCCCGGATCACCTGGCCGAGGTCCAGGCCGAGGCTCGCGAGGTCGTATCGGCCGCGCTGGGATCGTAGGGACGCGTAACCTAGCGGCCATGCCCGGTCATCGCGTCGAGGCGTCGCGACTCGTCGCCGTGGAACCCGCCGTTGCCTTCGACCGACTGATGGCAGTCCAGCTGCCAGAAGTCTTCTCTCGGGGCTACGCCGCTTTCCCGGCGGTGCGCGAGGTGACCGAGGAACCAGACGACTGGGGCACCGTCGGCCAGACCCGCACGATCCAGCTCGCGGACGGCGGCCGTCTGCGCCAAACCCTCACCTCGGTCGATCGACCGCACAGCTACGCCTATGTCCTCGACGACATCCACGGCCGGCTCCGACCGTTCGTACGCTCCGTCGACGGCGTTTGGTCGATCACACCGAAAGGCACCGGTGCCCAGGTCGTCTGGGCTTGGACGATGCATCCGAAAGCCTCCCCAGCGCGTCTCACCATGAATGTGATCGGCGGGATGTGGAAGGGGTACGCCGACCGCGCGCTCGTCGAGCTCGAGACCATCCTGATGCGCGGCTAGCTCGGCGGGTGAGGCGCCCGGCGATGGCCGAGGATGCGCTGCGCGGTGGTACCTGGCGGTCGGAGGTGTCGCACGGCGGACCGGCCGCTGCACCCTGTTCAGTCGGCGAACCAGCCATCGGGACCAACACGGGTCCCGGCTTCGAGCCTCGGTGCGTAGTGCTGGGCGAACATCCTGGCGACGAGCTCACGTCGGCTCCGGACCTGCAGCTTGGCAAACACGGCCTTCAGGTGGTCCTGGACGGTGTACGGGGACAGGTGCAGGCTCGAGGCGATCTCCTGCGTCGAGCAGCCGCGAAGGACCAGTCCGGTGACCTCCCGCTCGCGAGCGGTGAGCTCGTGGACGTCCACGATGGGCCGCGGGATGCTCGGCTCCTTCATCGGGTGGACGATGACGCTCACGCGGCCATCGGGACGGTCGTCGAGCAACGCCGCGCAGGCGTGGTACCACTCGCCGGTCCTGCTCGGAACGTGCACACTACGCGGCTCTGCGGGATGCCCGGCCCGGTCGCTCCTCAGCTCGGCGACCAGGCTCGCGACCACCAGAGGAAGACCATCGGCGGATCCCGTGCTGTCGAGCAGCTCGTGGAGGATCCGCCGAGCCGCTGGGCTGACGTTGTCGACGGAACCGTCCGCAGCAATGAGGATGAGGCCCGGCAGATCGCTCCCGCGGCCTTGCTTCAGCGCGCCGAGAAGAAGGGCCCGGTGGATCGCCTCCCCGATCGGCTGGGCCAGGTCTGCGACCACCGTGACGTCCTCAGCGGTGAACACCCCCTGGCGACGGTGCAGCGCCACACATCCCCAGGCGGATGCGCCGTCGAGGAAGACCCCACGCATCTCGTCGCCCCGGGCATAGCCGTGGGGGCCGAGGACCTTCCGGTGTCGGCGGCTGCGAGTCAGGTCGCCTCCCGTCGCGTTGCTCAAGGTCCCGACCGGCGGAGTCGCCCGCGCCAGGTCGGCGAACTTGTTGAAGTCCTCCTCGAGGAACTCGTTCTCGGCGATCTCCATCAGGTGGTCCGAGGCGAGCTCCCGGGTGAAGTGACTCGTCGGCAGCAGCGTGGATGGGTCGAGGCTCAACCAACAGGAGCTGTCGAACCCCACCAGCTCGCGGAGCGCTCCGTCGACCTCGTCGAAGAACGCGTCCAGCTCCAGCTCCCGATGCAGCAGCCGCACGAACCGGGGTGCGGCGCCAAGGCCAGCCGTTGACACGACCTGAGTCTGCTCCGGGGGTCTCTCTGTCACAAGGAAATCCCAGATTCCTGGGATGGACCACCACCGACCGGCCTTCCTAGCGTGTCGACGGAGGAGAGGAGCCCGGCCGTGGCGAGATCGGGAGACGTGCTCGAGCACCCGGTGACGGGTGAGCGGATCACGTGGAGACGCGTGGCGCGGGAGACCCAGGGCGAGCTCTTGCAGGGCGAGCTCTTCGCTGTGCCGGGCGGCCATCCTGCGGCTGCACACGTGCATCCCCACCAGGAGGAACGGTTCGAGGTGCTGGCCGGGACGTTGCAGCTCGTGGTCGACGGACGGCAGACCACCCTCGAACCGGGTGACGTGGCCGTCGTTCCACCTGGCCGGGCCCACACCTGGTGGAACGTCGGAGATGAGGAGGCCCGTGTGCTCGGTGACTTCCGGCCGGCCCTCCGGACGGAGATGTTCTTCGAGACGCTCTTCGGCCTGGCGAGGGACGGAAAGGTGAACAGCCACGGTCTGCCGAACCTGCTCAGGCTCGCCGTGATCATGCGGGAGTACGACGAGGAGATCCTGCTCGCCCGACCACCTGCGGCTGTGCAACGTGCGCTGTTCGCTCCCCTGGCCGCGCTCGGCCATCTCCTGGGGTATCGCGGCTGGTACCCCGACTACACCAGCGAACCGCTGGCAAAGATCCCACCACCGAGATGACTGGGGAGACACCGCGACGTATTCCCGGCGTGGCGCGTCGTGGTGAGCTCCCTGCCCGGATCGTCAGCGGGCGTCGCTGAAGAACGCGCGCAGGTCGCCGACGATCGCGTCAGGGTTCTCCAGCACGGCGAAGTGACCTCCGGGCTCGAGCTCCGACCAGTGCTGGATGTTCGCGTTGTCCCGCTCGGCCAGCGACCTGATGGTCTGGAAGTCGTCCTTGAAGACGGCGACGCCCAGGCGGCCCGTGCTGACCACGGGCTCGCGCTGCGCGTGCGTCTCCTCGTAGTGGTAGCGGACCGAGCCGGCGGCCGTGTTCGTGAGCCAGTACAACGTCACCTGCTCCAGCACCTGCTCGGGCGTGACCAGGGAGGTGCCGTTGCCGAAGCTCTCGAACAGCTCGGAGTACGCGAGCTGGCCGACCGGGCTGTCCGACAGGCCCGCGGCGACGGTCTGCGGACGCGAGCCGTTCATCGCGTTGTAGCCGCCGACGGACTGGAACCACTGCATGTGCTCGAGCGCGGCGTACTCCTTGGGGCCGAAGCCCTCGAACTCGGCCGGGTCGCCCGAGGGGAAGGAGAACAGCTGCAGGACGTGCGCGCCGAGGAAGCCCTCGGGGTCCAGGATCGCCAGCTCGCGCCCGACCATCGCGCCGGCGTCGGAGCCGTGCACGCCGTACGACGCGTAGCCGAGGCTGCGCATCAGCTCGTCGTACGCACGGGCGACGCGCGCCATCGTCCAGACGCCGTCGACGACCGGGGTGGAGAACCCGAAGCCGGGCATCGAGGGGATGATGACGTCGAAGCCGGCGTCGGTCAGTGGGCCGATGAGCGGCAGGAACTCGAGGAAGGAACCGGGGTACGTGTGGGCCAGGAGCAGCGCACGGGCTCCGGACACGGCCGACCTCACGTGGACGAAGTGGACGGTCTGCCCGTCGATCTCGGTCAGGTAGTTGGGGTGCGCGTTGATCCGGGCCTCCACCTCGCGCCAGTCGAAGTCCTTCCAGCGCTCGACCATGTCGCGCAGGTACGACGACGGGGTGCCGTAGTCCCACGAGTCGCCGGGCGCGGCCGGGGCGAACCGGGTGTGGTCGAGGCGGCGCCGCAGGTCGTCGATCTCGGTCTGGTCGATGGTGACGGTGAACGGGGTGATCTCGGTGGTGGTCATGTCGCCGACGCTACGAGTGGTTCCGGAAGATAAGGTTCCGGAATTATGGGCGAGACCGCAACTCGTACGCTGGCCCTGTTGTCGCTGCTGCAGACCCGGGCCGACTGGTCCGGCGCGGACCTGGCCAGCCGCCTCCACGTGTCCGACCGGACGATCCGCAACGACGTGGCCCGGCTCCGGGACCTGGGCTACCCCGTCGACGCCGTCCGTGGACCCGGCGGCCGCTACCGCCTGGGGGTCGGCGCGAAGCTGCCGCCCCTGCTCCTCGACGACGAGGAGGCCGTGGCGGTTGCCGTCGGGCTGCGCGCGGCCACGGGCGTCTCGGGCGTGGAGGAGACGAGCGCCCGCGCCCTCGCCAAGCTGGAGCAGGTGCTGCCCGACCGCCTCCGCCGCAAGCTCACCGCGCTGATCGAGGCGACCACGGCCGGGCCGGCGAACACGGACAGCAACGTCGAGGACCCGACGGTCGACGCCGCCGTCCTCGAGGCCGTCTCGCTGGCGATCCGCGACCACGACGGCATCCGCTGCGACTACCGCGACGAGCCGTTGGAGATCGAGCCCTATCACCTGGTGGCCTGGCAGCGGCGGTGGTACCTCGTCGCCCGCGACCCGCGGCATGACTCGTGGGCGCCGTACCGCGTCGACTGGCTGCGACTCAAGACACCCGGCGGCCGGCGGTTCGCTCCGGCCGAGTTCCCCGGGGACATCACCGAGTTCATCGTCCGCGAGGTGGCGCGCACCGGCTGGGCGGTGCACGCCCGGATCCGCATCGACGCGCCGACCGACGAGGTGATGGCCCGCATCAACCCAGCGGTCGGCACCGTCGAGTCACACCCCGGCGGTGGCAGCGTGCTGGTCACCGGTGGCGACAGCCTCGAGGTGGTCGCCGTCTGGATCTCGATGCTCGGCATGCCCTTCCACGTGAGCGACCCACCGGAGCTGGTGGAGCACGTCAGGGATCTCGCCGAGAGGTACGCCGCCGCCTTGCCGTGACCCCCTGCTGGGAGCAGCACAGGCGCGTCGTCGACCACCCGCCGGGGCCGTCGTCTCGCGTGTCGGCCATTTTGTTGCCAATTTGTGGAGATTTGCTTGCCCATTTGTGCCAGGCGGTGCGCTAAGCGCCGCCTGCGCGTATCGTGCCGAGGGAGGCGCGTTCTCCGCTCGTCGGAGGCCTCAGGGCTTCGCCGTCACCCCCCAGGCGAGGCACCCTCTCGGAAGGCCCCCCAGGTGAGTCACCACACGCATCTTCGCCCCATCCACCGCACCACCCATGCGCCTCGCACGTTCGAGAGGCGGCTCTGGCGTTCACGACCTCCTCGTGTCGTGCTGATCGGCTGGTGCGCGTACGGCGTCCTGCTGGTCTCGATGCTGATCATGTTCCCGCAGTTCTTGCGGGCCCTCGGCTCCTAGCCGATGCCCTCCTCGGCCCACCCCGTCGTCGTCACCCCCGCGACCCGCCGCCGCACGAGTCCACGGCTCTGACAGCCGCTTGGGGGTCCCCGCGTCGGTGGGGCGGGTGCGGGCCGACCCGAGCTGGCGCCGCGTCAGGTACAGGGAACGCGACAGGTCGGCTCCCCCGAGCGACGCGCCCCTGAGGTCGGCACCCAGCAGGTCGGCGTCGGTGAGGTCGGCTCCGCCCAGGTCGGCTCCCAGGAGCACCGCCCCGCGCAGGTCGGCGCCGCGCAGGTCCGCGCCGCGGTGGTCGCCACCGGCAAGGTCAGCCCCGGCGAGGTCGCGCCGGCCGTCGTACGCCGACCGGGCGGCCTCGGCGACCGCGCGCAGGGCCGGAGCGACGCGCGAGCGCAGGTCGTCGACGTGCTGTTGCGACGGCCTGGCGGCGGCGGCCAGGCGCTCGGTCTCGGCGACGAGGGCCGCGACGTCGGCGCCCCGGTCGGTGGCGTCGGCGAGGTACCAGGCGATCTCGTGCACCTGCTCGACGACGAGGAAGTGTGGGATCCGGTCGGTCTCGGTGACCGACTGTCCGGCCCCGAAGCAGTCGTAGGCCACGCAGCCGCGCATGCCCGACTCGCCGAGGCGGTCGTGGATGCCGCAGCGGTGGTCTGCGGCGAGGTGCCGGCACGGCGTACCGGCCGGCTTGTCGAAGGCGAAGTCCGCCGATCGCGAGAAGGGCAGCACCACACAGCACAGCCCGACGCAGCGGCTGCAGTCCGCGGTCAGCTCCACCCCCGTCAGGCTACGGACTCCAGGCCGGCACACGACCTACGGGATTTCGAGACGTGCCGCGAGAGCCCGGCGGTGAAGTACCGGCTCGCCCCCCGCGAACCTTGGTCCCTCACCGCCGGTCAGCCCCCCCACGGGGCGTCTCAGGCCGCCTGAAGGCGGTTGGCCTCACGCGTGAGCGAGGCCTGGATCAACCGGCGCTCGCGCGGAGTGCCGGTGGCCATCTTGTACAGCTTGCCGAGCTGGCTCGGCAGGTTCTTCTTGGTGGTGCTCGCGAGCCAGCCGTTCGGTAATGACAGTCGTACCACCTTGTGCCACGCGGAGTACACCTGCTGCGGCAGCGGGCGGGCGCAGTAGCTCAGTCCGTACTTCTCGAAGAGGGCCTCCACCTGCGGGGCGATCTCGGAGTAACGGTTGGACGGCAGGTCCGGGAACAGGTGGTGCTCGATCTGGTGCGAGAGGTTGCCGGT
>JAICRP010000170.1 GCA_025966445.1 Nocardioides sp. | reverse complement strand
CTTCTTCCTGCTGATTTGCCTGAGGTTCGGGTGCTTCCGGCCGATCACGGTAGCGCTAGTTCCCAGCGTGACCAGCCACGAGGCCGGACGGTGGGTCAGCGGGGCCGTGCCGAGGTGGACCCGGCGCGGGCGGCCTCGGCCTCGGCCTGAGGGCCCGGAACGAGGTGCGTTCGCGCCTTCACCACGGGCACGGCGCAGGCCACGAGCGCCGACAAGGCAGAGGTCACGACCAGCAGCGTGAACCCGTCGACGTACCCGGACTCGACCGGGTAGCCGTCCGGTCGGTGACCGGCCGTGATCACGCTCGCGAGCACGGCTCCACCGAGCGCGCCACCGATCGTGCGGATGTTGGCGTTCATGCCGCTGGCCACCCCGGTCTGCGTCTGCGGGACGGCGTCGACGATGAGGTTCGACATGGCGGCGAACGCCAGGCCGAAGGCCAGGCCCAGGACGGTGGACTCGACCAGGAGCTGCCAGACGTGGTCGTGCGCCACCACGACCCCCAGGGTGCCCAGCGAGGTCAGCGTGGCGCCGGCGACCAGCATCGCCTTGGAGCCGTACCGCGCGGCGAGGCGCCCCGACGCGAGGCCGGCCACGAAGGTGGCCACGGTCTGCGGGAGCAGCATCAGCCCGGACTGGGTCACCGAGGCGCCGAAGCCGTAGCCGGTGACCTCGTCCGGCGTCTGGAGGAACTGGGGCAGGAAGGCGAACATCGAGTACATCCCCATCCCGAACAGCAGGGACACCAGGTTGACCGTCCACACGGTGGGGATGCGCATCATCTTCATGTCGATCAGCGGGCTGTCGCTGCGGGCCTCGGCCCAGACCCAGATCGGCAGGACCACGGCCGCGAGGGCGAACAGGCCGATGGTCGTCGGCGAGCCCCAGCCCCAGGCGTGGCCCTGGCTGACGGCGAGCATGAGTGCCACCAGCCACGTGGACATCAGCAGGGCGCTCGAGACGTTGATCCGGCCGGGCGCGCGCTCGGGGGACTCCGGGACGAAGAAGTGCGCGGTGAGGGCGGCCACGCCGGTCAGGATCATCGGGAGCCAGAACAGCCAGTGGTAGCTGAGGGCCTCGACGATCGGACCGGCGATCACGAGCCCGATCCCGCCGCCCACGGCGAGCAGCGCGGCCGAGATCCCCAGCGCACCGGCCACCTTGTCGCGCGGGAACTCGTCGCGGATGATCCCGAACGTCAGCGGCAGGACGCCGCCGCCGATCCCCTGGATCGCGCGCGCCGCGATCAGGACGCCGATGGTCGGGGCGATGGCCGCGAGGAAGGAGCCGACCGCCAGCGCGCCCAGCGCGACGACGAGCATCCGCTCCTTGCCGACCTTGTCGCCGACCCGGCCCACGATGGGCGTGAAGACCGACGCCGAGACCAGGTACGCCGTCAGCACCCAGGTGACGGTGGCCTGGTCCGTGCCGAGGCCTCGCTCGATGGTCGCCAGCACCGGCGTGACCATCGACTGGAGGAGCGAGAACGACCCGACGCCGACGCACAGCACCACGAACGTCAGGCGGTAGTCGGTCCGCTGCTTCGTGGCTGTCATGTCACCGGACCCAGCAGCGCCGGCGGCCGAACCATTCCCTCGCGGGCGCAGCCGTCCACCCCTCAGACGGTCAGGAAGCCCTCGACGAGGAGCTCACGGACCGCCGGCAGGTAGGCCGCCCGGAGCTCGCTCGGGTCCCGCTCGGTCAGCGTCGCGACGGCGTCGAGGATCTGGCCGACCGACAGCTCGCCGTCGCAGGCGCCGACCACGGCCGCCTCGACGGTGTCGACCTGACGGGCCCGTCGCAGCCCGCGCTGCTGACGCAGGACGATGGTCTCGGGATCCTCGGCGCCCGGCTCGCCGGTCGTCTCCTGGACGACGTCGACCCGCAGGGTGAGCCGGTCGTGCTCGGTGAACGGGTGGGCGGCCGCCGACGCCCAGTCGCGGATCGCGGGCGCGACGGGCTGCTCGACGGCGTAGGGCCAGTCCAGGTAGGCCGAGTCGTGCCCGCCGCGGTGGACGTTGACCCACCCGAAGCCGATGCCCTCGACTCCCTGCTCGTCGAACCAGCCGAGCCACGCGTCGTACCGGTCGACGTAGTCGGGAGCACCGTGCAGCCCGCCGTCCTTGAGCCACAGCTCGACGTAGGCCGCGGGGTCGATGACCTCCCGCTGCACGACGAGGGCCGCGCAGTCGTCCGGCACCCACCCGGCGAGCCGTTCGTCCCACGGCACGTCGCGGTGGATGGTCCAGTTGGCGAGCACCTGGAGCCAGCCACCCTCGTTGAGGCGGGCCGGGCCGTTGCTGACGACGTGCCGGACGACCTCGTCGCCCGGCAGACCGGAGTCGCGGTAGACGAGTCGCGTGCCGGTGGCCGGCGAGATCACGAACGGCGGGTTGGTCGTGATCAGGTCGAACGTCTCGTCGCGCACCGGGTCGAAGAACCAGCCCGGGCGGACCTCGATGTTCGGCGCGTCGTTGAGGGCCGCGTTGAACTCCGCGGCCCACACGGCGCGGGCGCTGATGTCGGTGGCGACGACGGTGTCGGCGTGGGTCGCCAGGAGCAGCGCCTGGACGCCGCAGCCGGTGCCCAGGTCGAGCGCCCGGGAGACCGGCTCGCGCAGCGTGAGCTGCGCCAGCGAGGTGGCGGCGGGGCTGATGCCGAGCACGTGGAAGTCGGCGACCCGGACGTTCGGCCCGTCGAGACCGGGGGTGAGGTCGGCGACGACCCACAGGTCGCGGTCCGCGTGACGGTCGACGGTGGCGTACGGCCGGACGTCGAGCAGCGCGCGTACCTCGCCGCCGGAGGTACGGACGAAGCCGGCGTGCTCGAGATCGGCCACCAGTCCCGGCAGGGCACGCTCGGCGTCCTCGGTGGAGACCGCCGTCTGGAGCAGGAACAGCCGGGTCAACGTGGCCAGCGGCGAGCCGTCGCGCGTCCGCCGCAGGGCCGGAGTGGTCTCGTTGCGGCCGAGCGCGTCGTGCGCGCGGGTGCCGAGCAGGTCCGCGACGGCGTCGTAGGTGAACTCGGCCGCCTGCAGGGCCGGGCGCAGACGAAGGGGCAGGTCCGACCTGTCGGACCTGCCCCTCTCGTTGTCAGCCGTGCTGATCGCCGTCAGACGGTCGGCGAGACCGGCTGGGTCGGCGTCGGGTCGCTCACCGGTGCGGGCGGGACCGGGGCCTCCGGGCCGTCGCTGCCGATCGTGACCTCACGCTGCTTGGAGATGTAGACCGCCACGACGATGATCGCGGTCGCCCCCAGGGCGATGGCGATGCGCAGCGCGTCGTTCTGGTCCTTGCCGACGCCCATCGAGACCACGGCACTGGCGACGAGCAGCGAGACCAGGTTCATCACCTTGATGAGCGGGTTGATGGCCGGGCCGGCGGTGTCCTTGAACGGGTCGCCGACGGTGTCGCCGATGACCGTGGCCTCGTGGGCCAGCGAGCCCTTGCCACCGTGGTTGCCGTCCTCGACGAGCTTCTTGGCGTTGTCCCAGGCACCACCGGAGTTGGCCAGGAACACGGCCATCAGCGTGCCGGTGCCGATCGCGCCGGCGAGGAAGCCGGCCAGTGTCGTGACACCGAGGCCGAAGCCCACGGCCACCGGGGCGAGCACCGCCAGGATGCCCGGCGTGATCAGCTCGCGCAGGGAGTCCTTGGTGACGATGTCGACGACCTTGCCGTACTCGGGACGGCCCGTGCCCTCCATGATCCCGGGGATCTCGCGGAACTGGCGACGGACCTCGAAGACCACCGCACCCGCGGCCCGGCCGACGGCGTTGATCGCCAGACCGGAGAACAGGAACACGACAGCGCCACCGAGGAGCACACCCACCAGGACGGCCGGGTTGAAGACGAAGAAGTCGGCCAACGAGAACTCGTCGTCGGTCGGACGCGCCTCCACCAGGGCGTCGAGCACCGAGGTGGCGTAGGAGCCGAACAGCGCGGTCGCGGCCAGCACGGCCGTGGCGATCGCGATGCCCTTGGTGATGGCCTTGGTCGTGTTGCCCACCGCGTCGAGCTCGGTGAGGATCTGGGCGCCCTCGGGGCTGACGTCACCGGACATCTCGGCGATGCCCTGCGCGTTGTCGGAGACGGGTCCGAAGGTGTCCATGGCCACGATCACGCCGACGGTGGTCAGCAGACCACAGCCCGCCAGCGCCACTGCGAACAGCGACACCGTGAGCGAGGCGCCACCCAGGAGGAACGCCCCGAAGACGGCCGCGCCGATCACCAGCGTGGTGTAGACGGCCGACTCGAAGCCGACCGCCAGGCCCGACAGGATCACGGTGGCCGCGCCGGTCAGCGAGGTCTTGCCGACGTCCTTGACCGGGCGGTACTCGGTGCCGGTGAAGTAGCCGGTCAGCGCCAGGATGCCCGCGGACATCACGATGCCGATGACGACGGCGGCCGACGCGATCAGGCGCGGGTCGCCCTCGGGACCACTGGTCGAGAGCAGGTCGAGCGCGCTGGGCGTGACGTTGTTGAAGTCCGCGAAGCTCGATGGGAGGTAGACGTAGGAGAGGACCACGCTCGCCACCGCGGCGATGCCCGCGGAGATGTAGAAGGCGCGGTTGATGGTGGTCAGACCGTTCTCGCCGGCGCGCGGCTTGCACAGGTAGACGCCGGCGACCGCGGTCAGCGCGCCGATGGCGGGGATGAGGAGCGGGTAGACCAGTCCCTTGTCGCCGAAGGCCTGCGAGCCGAGGATCAGCGCGGCGACCAACGTCACGGCGTACGACTCGAACAGGTCGGCGGCCATGCCGGCGCAGTCCCCCACGTTGTCGCCGACGTTGTCGGCGATGGTGGCGGCGTTGCGCGGGTCGTCCTCGGGGATGTTCTGCTCGACCTTGCCGACCAGGTCGGCGCCGACGTCGGCGGCCTTGGTGAAGATGCCACCGCCGACGCGCATGAACATGGCGAGCAGCGCGGCGCCGAAGCCGAAGCCCTCGAGCACGTGCGGGGCCTCGTCCTTGAACAACAGCACCACGACGCTGGCGCCGAGGAGGCCCAGGCCGACGGTCAGCATGCCGACCATGGCGCCGGTGCGGAAGCCGATGTTCATGGCCGGGTCGCGACCCGTGTCGTTGGCGGCCGCGGCGACGCGGAGGTTGGCCTTCACGGCCAGCCCCATGCCGAGGTACCCGACGGTCGCCGAGAACCCGGCTCCCACCAGGAAGAAGATGGAGCGGCCGATCCGGACCGCCCAGTCGTCGGCCGGCAGCGCCAGCAGGACGAAGAAGGCGATGGCGGCGAAGATCGCCAGCGTCCGGAACTGACGCTGCAGGTAGGCGTTGGCGCCTTCCTGGACCGCGTGGGCGATGTTCTTCATGTTGTCGGTGCCCTCACCGGCGGCGAGTACCTCTTGCCTGAACATCACTGCCATCGCGAGCGCGCCAAGCGCGATCACGGCGACGACGATGACCAGGACGAGGTTGCCTCCGGAGAGCTCCACAACGGCCGGAGTAATCCCGGTCATCTGTGTCCTCCTGGGAATTTCAAGACTTGAACCCGGCGGAGTCTACGCAGGAGGAGGCGTGGCGCCGCATCCGGTGTGGCCTACGCCACGGGGCTGCCCAGGAAAGGTCGGGGAAAGGCTTCAGCGAGAGGCGAGCGCGGCCTCGGCCGACTCATGGATGACGAAGACCTTCGCGAGGCCGGTGATGCGGAAGATCTTGAGGAGGCGGTCCTGGTTGCAGACCAGGTCGAGCGAGCCCTCGTGGGCCCGCACCTTCTTCAGGCCGCCGACCAGGACACCGAGGCCGGTCGAGTCGAGGAACTCGACGTTCTGCATGTCGACGATGATGTCGTAGGAGCCGGCGGCGACGAGCTCGGTGAACTTGTCCCGCAGGCGCGGAGCCGTGTAGACGTCGATCTCTCCCCCGACGGCGACGACGGTCGTGCCGTCGGCCTCGTGGGTCGAAAGAGTCAGGTCCACGTCTTCTCCACTGCCCTCGTCTGTGCCCCGGTACGTGCGAGGGCACGCCGTGGCGGCCCCGCGCTCCAATCAAACCACGCCGTCGCGTCGTTCGTGGAAATAGTAGGCAGTCCTGGGGACGGGCGTCGCGAAAGCCGTCGAACAGGCCCGGGACCGATGTCCGCGCCACTTGGGAGGATGGAGGCGTGCGCACCGAGACCGTCTCCACCGTCGCCATGCGCGACGTGGTCGAGCGGCTCTCGGCGGTGCCCGGCCGCGAGGACCGGCTGACCCACCTCGAGGTGCTGCCGGCGCGGGCAGCGGTCGAGGCACCGTGGCCGATCTGGGTGGCCGACGACGTCCGGGCGGCGTTCGAGACCCGCGGCGTGCGCACCCCCTGGCGGCACCAGGTCGAGGCCGCCGAGGCGGCGCACGTCGGCCGGCACGTCGTGATGGCGACCGGCACGGCGTCGGGCAAGTCCCTGGGCTACCAGCTCCCCACGCTGACGGACATCCGCTCCGCCCGCGGGCCGCGCGGGCAGCGGGGGGCCGCCACCCTCTACCTCAGCCCGACCAAGGCGCTGGCCCAGGACCAGCTGGCAGGCCTGGAGGCGCTCGGGCTCGACCTCAGGGTCGCCACCCATGACGGCGACAGCCCGCGCGAGCAACGGGACTGGACCCGCGACCACGCCGAGTACGTGCTGACCAACCCCGACATGCTGCACCGCTCCCTGCTGCCCGCCCACTACCGCTGGGCGCCGTTCCTCGCGTCGCTGCGCTACGTCGTGGTCGACGAGTGCCACCACTACCGGGGGGTGTTCGGGGCCCACGTGGCGCAGGTGCTGCGCCGGCTGCGGCGGGTGTGCGCGGCGTACGGCGCCCACCCCACGTTCGTGCTCGCCTCGGCCACCGTCGCCGAGCCGGAGTCCGCCGCGGGCCGGCTGACCGGGCTCGACGTAGTCGCGCTGACCGCCGACGACTCCCCGCGCGGGGAGGTCTCGCTGATGCTGTGGGAGCCGCCGTTCACCTCCTACGCCGGGGAGAACGGCGCCCCGGTCCGACGCGCGGCGTCGTCGGAGACCGCCGACCTGCTGGCGGACCTCGTCGCCGAGGACGTGCGGACGCTCGCCTTCGTCCGCTCCCGGCG
>JAICRP010000159.1 GCA_025966445.1 Nocardioides sp. | reverse complement strand
GAGGACGGATTGACGACAGTTACGTCACGGACTATCCCAACTCGCTCAGCTGCTGAACGACTCCATCACGACGCGGAAGGCCTCGACCAGGAGGTCGATGTCCTCCTCGGAGGCGACGAGCGGGGGAGCGAGGCGGACGGTCTGGCCGTGGGCCTCCTTGGCGAGGACGCCGTGGCTCAGCAACGCCTCGGTGACCTGGCGGCCGGAGGCCACGCCGTCGGTGACGTCGATGCCGCACCACAGGCCGCGGATGCGTACGGCGTCGAAGCCGTTGCCCACGAGCGGCGCGAGGCCGGCCTCGAGACGGGCGCCGAGCGCGACGGCGCGGGCCTGGAACTCGCCGGTCTGCAGCATGGCCACGACCTCGCTGCCGATGGCTGCGGCCAGCGGGTTGCCGCCGAACGTCGAGCCGTGGCTGCCCGGCGTGATGACGTCGAGGACACGGTGGTCGGCGGCGATCGCGGAGACGGGGTACAGCCCGCCGCCGAGTGCCTTGCCGAGGATGTAGATGTCGGGGACGACGCCCTCGTGGTCGCACGCGAACGTCGTGCCCGAGCGGCCGAGGCCGGACTGGATCTCGTCGGCGACCATCAGCACGTCGGTCTCGTCGCACAGCGCACGAACCTCGCGGAGGAAGCCCTCCGGCGGGATGATCACGCCGCCCTCGCCCTGGATCGGCTCGAGCAGGACGGCGACCGTGGTCTCGTCGACGGCGGCGCGCACGGCCGCGATGTCGCCGTACGGCACCATCCGGAAGCCGGGGGTGTACGGCGCGTAGCCGACCGTCGCGTCGGAGTCGTTGCTGAAGCTGACGATCGTGGTGGTGCGACCGTGGAAGTTGCCCTCCATGACGACGATCGAGGCCTGCGCCTCGGCGACGCCCTTCACCTCGTAGCCCCAGCGGCGGCTCACCTTGATGGCGGTCTCGACGGCCTCGGCGCCGGAGTTCATCGGCAGGATCAGGTCCTTGCCGGTGAGCTCGGCCAGGGCCTTCGCGAACGGGCCGAGCTGGTCGTTGTAGAACGCGCGGCTGGTCAGCGTGAGCTTGTCGATCTGCCCGTGCATGCGGGCCAGCAGGCGCGGGTGGCCGTGGCCGAAGTTCAGCGCGGAGTACCCCGCCAGGCAGTCGAGGTACCGCTTCCCGTCGACGTCGGTCACCCACGCGCCGTCGCCGGACGCGAGGACCACCGGCAGCGGGTGGTAGTTGTGCGCGGCGTAGGTCTCGGTGAGCTCGATGTGCTCCTGCGTACGGCTGCCGATGGCGCTGCTGGTCATGGCTGCATCTTCGCCCACCACGCCCCGGATTCCAAAACATTGTCAGACAAAATCGGCCGTGTCGCTGAGTAACCACCCGCTGCGCCGACTACTGACCCGTTCAAGCGGGTCACCAGTGGGTCCACGGGGGCGTTACTCACGACCAAGGCACCCCACTATCGTCGCGGCCATGGCGACGACCCCGACGACCGACGACCTCCGTACCCGGGTGGCCGAGGTGCTGCCCGGCATCCGCCGCGACCTCGAGGACCTGGTGCGGATCGAGTCCGTGAGCGCCGACCCGGAGCGGGCCTCCGAGGTACGCCGCAGCGCCGAGGCCGTGCGTACCTTGCTGGAGGCCGAGGGCTGCACCGCCCGCATCACCAGCGTCGACGGCGGAGCCCCGGCGGTGATCGCGCACAAGAAGGGTCCCGACGGCTCGCCGACCGTGCTGCTGTACGCCCACCACGACGTCCAGCCCGAGAACGACCACGCCGACTGGGACTCCGCGCCGTTCGAGCCGACCGAGCGCGGTGACCGGCTCTACGGCCGCGGCGCGGCCGACGACAAGGCCGGCATCGCCGCCCACCTCGCCGCCCTCCGGATCTTCGGCGACGACCTGCCGGTCAACGTCGTCTTCTTCATCGAGGGCGAGGAAGAGGTCGGGTCGGAGACCCTGCCGGCACTCCTGAAGGAGAACCTCGACGACCTGCGCGCCGACGTCATCGTCATCGCCGACTCCGGCAACTGGGACATCGGCGTGCCCGCCCTCACCACCAGCCTGAGGGGCCTGGTCCGGATGGATGTCGAGGTCCGTACCCTCACGCACGCGGTGCACTCCGGCATGTGGGGCGGTCTGGTGCCCGACTCGCTGATGACGCTCGCCCGGCTGATCAGCACGCTCCACGACGACCGCGGCAACGTCGCCGTCGCGGGCCTGTACGCCGGCCCGGCGGCGGACGTCGAGTACCCCGAGGAGCGGCTGCGCGCCGAGTCCGGCGCGGTGGCCGGCATCGACTGGATCGGCGACGGCTCGACCGTCGAGCGGCTCTGGACGAAGCCGGCGCTCTCGATCACCGGCCTCGACGGCCCGAAGGTCGCCGGTGCCAGCAACACCCTGGTACCCGCCGCCAGCTGCCGGATCTCGATGCGGATCGCCCCCGGCGACACCACGGCCAACGCAGTCGAGCGGCTGACCGAGCACCTCGAGAAGAACATCGCCTGGGGCGCCGAGCTCACCATGACGGTCGTCGACACCGGCGAGGCCACCCAGATCGACGCCACCGGCCCGGCGTACGACGCGGCCCGTTCCGCCTTCGCCGACGCGTGGGACGGCACCGAGCCGGTCGACATGGGCGTCGGCGGCTCGATCCCGTTCATCGCCGAGTTCCTCGAGGCGTTCCCGGAGGCCAGCGTGCTCGTCACCGGCGTCGAGGACCCTGATACCCGCGCCCACGGCGCCAACGAGGGCCTGCACCTGGCCGAGTTCGAGAAGGTGCTGCTCGCCGAGGCGCTGCTGCTGCGCAACCTGGGCTGACGCGATGGGGCTCCGCATGCAGGCCGTCGTCGTGCACTGCCGCGAGCCGCGGCGGCTGGCGACGTTCTGGGCCGAGGTCCTCGGCTGGACCGTCTCGGTCGACGACGACCAGGAGTCCGTGGTCGAGCCGCAGCCGGGGAGCCGCGAGGACAGCGTGGTCCCGGACCTGCTGTTCATCCGCGTGACCGAGCCCAAGCACGGACAGAACCGCCTCCATCTCGACCTCCGCCCCCACGACCAGGCCGCGGAGGTCGCTCGGCTCGAGGGCCTCGGCGCGACCCGTGCCGACGTCGGCCAGGGCGAGGAGGTCTCCTGGCAGGTGATGGCCGACCCGGAGGGCAACGAGTTCTGCATCCTGGCGCCGTACCCACCCGACGTCCGCGAGCTGTGGCAGACCCAGTACGACGCGTATCACGGTCCCTGACCCACCAACGCGCGTCGGGCGGCGTGCCCGGCTCAGCGGGTCCGCTGCTCGAACAGCTCGAGGTGCCGCGGGTGGTGCGGCAGCGGGTGCCCGTCCTCGTCCACGTTGACCTCGACCACTCGCGACCGCGCCATCACCCGCTCGCCGTCGCGGATCTCGGACTCGAACGTCACCGAGGTCCGGCCCACGGCCGCGACCCGCGACCACACGTCGTACGCCTCCGGCCGCCCGTTCATCTGCCCGACGTGGTCCATCTCGCTGCGCGCGACGACCATGTCGACGGTGCCGGAGATCCGCGCCTCCTGGAAGACGCCGGTCATCACCTCGACCTGGGCCTCGTGCACGTAGTCGAAGTACCGCACGTTGTTGACGTGGCCGAGCACGTCGACGTCGGAGAAGCGCACCTGGATCGGGCGCCGGTACGCCGCCTCGCTCCACGGCGCCGGCCGCACGCGGCGATCGTCGGCGAACGGGGGCTCGTCGGCCGTCGTCTCCAGCCGCGCCCGCTCGTCGGCGGTGAGGCGTCGCGGGCGACCGGTCTCGAAGACGAATGGGGTCAGCACGGTGGTCGCCCTGGCGTGGACACCCGCCTCGGTCCGCAGCTCGTAGGCCACCGTGAACGACGCCGCCCGCAGCTCGCAGACCCACGTGTCGACCACCAGCGGCGCGTCGGCCAGCCGGATCGGTCGCACGTAGTCGACCACCGTCCGCACCACCACCAGGCCCTCACCGGGGTTCGGCGTGGGAGAGGTGTCGTGGTGGCGCAGCAGGTCCAGACGGGCCTCCTGCAGGTAGTCGACGACCAGCACGTTGCCGACCGTGCCGTCGCCGTGCAGGTCCGCCCGGCGGATCTGGCACTCGTAGGGGTGTCGCACCTGCCCAGCCTGCCAGTCGGTTCGCGGAGCACCCGCCGCGCCGAATCGGGGCGGTGCGCGCCAGCACCTAGACTGAGGCCGTGCCTGACCCCTCGAGCCGTCCGGTCACACGCCGGGGCGGCGACGGCCGGCTGACGCTGGCGCTCGACCCGCAGGACCAAGGCCCCCAAGACGCCTGTGGCGTGTTCGGTGTGTGGGCCCCGGGCGAGGACGTCGCGAAGCTGACGTACTTCGGCCTGTACGCCCTCCAGCACCGCGGCCAGGAGTCGGCGGGCATCGCCGTCAGCAACGGCCGTCAGATCCTCGTCTACAAGGACATGGGCCTGGTCTCGCAGGTCTTCGACGAGTCGACGCTCTCGAGCCTCGTCGGTCACATCGCCATCGGTCACTGCCGCTACTCCACGACCGGCGCCAGCACCTGGAAGAACGCGCAGCCGACCTTCCGCGCCAGCCACGGCGGCTCCATCGCCCTCGGCCACAACGGCAACCTGATCAACACCCATGAGCTCAAGCAGATGGTCGAGGCCCTCCCCAAGGAGCAGGACGAGCTCGACCTCCACCTGCGCCAGGCGGAGGAGAGCTCGACCAACGACACGGGCCTGGTCACGGCGCTGCTCGCGCACCACCCGGACAGCACCCACGAGCAGCGCGCCCTCGAGGTGCTCCCCCTGCTCAAGGGCGCCTTCTCGTTCGTCTGGATGAACGAGGACACCGTGTACGCCGCCCGTGACCCGCAGGGCATCCGTCCGCTGGTCCTGGGCCGGCTCTCGCGCGGCTGGGTCGTCGCCAGCGAGGACGCCGCCCTGGCCACCGTCGGCGCCAGCGTCGTCCGCGAGGTCGAGCCCGGCGAGCTGATCGTCATCGACGAGAACGGCCTGCGCTCACACAAGTTCGCCGAGCCCGCGCCCAAGGGCTGCGTGTTCGAGTACGTCTACCTCGCCCGCCCCGACGCCACCATCGCCGGCCGCAACGTCCACGAGGCGCGCGTCGCGATGGGTCGTCAGCTCGCGGTCGAGCACCCCGTCGAGGCCGACCTGGTGATGCCCGTCCCCGAGTCCGGCACACCGGCTGCGGTCGGGTTCGCGGAGCAGTCCGGCATCCCCTACGGCCAGGGCTTCGTGAAGAACGCGTACGTCGGCCGCACCTTCATCCAGCCCAGCCAGACGCTTCGCCAGCTCGGCATCCGCCTCAAGCTCAACGCCCTGGAGCACATGATCCGCGGCAAGCGGGTCATCGTCGTGGATGACTCGATCGTCCGCGGCAACACCCAGCGCGCCCAGGTCCGGATGCTGCGCGAGGCCGGCGCCCTCGAGGTGCACGTGCGCATCTCCAGCCCGCCGGTGAAGTGGCCGTGCTTCTACGGCATCGACTTCGCGACCCGCGCCGAGCTGATCGCCAACGGCCTCGACGTCGACGAGATCGCGGCCAGCGTGGGCGCCGACTCCCTCGGCTACATCTCCCTCGAGGGGATGATCGAGGCCACCGGCCAGGCCGAGGACCGCCTGTGCGCGGCCTGCTTCACCGGCACGTACCCGATCGAGCTCCCCGACGAGCGCCTGCTGGGCAAGCACCTGCTGGAGTCCTCGTCGTACTCCTCCGCTCTGCCCGTCCTGAACAACCCCTGACCGACAGGATCACGATGACCGACGCGTACGCCGCCGCCGGGGTCTCCATCGAGGCGGGCGACAAGGCCGTCGAGCTCATGAAGACCTGGGTCGAGAAGGCCAGCCGCCCCGAGGTGATCGGCGGGATCGGCGGCTTCGCCGGTCTCTTCGACGCCAGCGCCCTCAAGGCGTACGACCGGCCGCTGCTCGCCACCTCGGCCGACGGCGTCGGCACCAAGGTGGCCGTGGCCCAGGCGATGGACAAGCACGACACCATCGGCTTCGACCTCGTCGGCATGCTCGTCGACGACCTCGTCGTGTGCGGCGCCGAGCCGCTGTTCCTCACCGACTACATCGCCACCGGCCGGGTCGTCCCCGAGCGGATCGCCGCCATCGTCAAGGGCATCGCCGAGGCGTGCGTCGAGGCCGGCTGCGCCCTGATCGGCGGCGAGACCGCCGAGCACCCCGGGCTGCTCGACCCCGACGAGTACGACGTCGCCGGCTCGACGACCGGCGTCGTGGAGGCCGACCGGCTGCTCGGCCCGGGCCGGGTGCGCCCGGGCGACGTGGTCGTCGCGATGGAGTCGAGCGGCCTGCACTCCAACGGCTACTCGCTGGTCCGTCACGTGCTCCTGAAGACCGCCGGCTGGGCGCTCGACCGCGACGTGCCGGAGCTCGGCCGCACGCTCGGCGAGGAGCTGCTCGAGCCGACCCGGATCTACGCGAAGGCCTGCCTCGACCTGGCCGACCGCGTCGGACACGGATCGGCGACCCACGCGATGTCCCACGTCACCGGCGGCGGCCTGGCCGCGAACCTCGCCCGGGTGATGCCGGCCGAGCTGAGTGCGACCATCGACCGGGCCACCTGGACCCCCGCGCCGGTGTTCGACCTGGTGCGCCAGGTGGGCGACGTCCCGCTCGAGGACCTCGAGAAGACCCTGAACTGCGGGGTCGGGATGGTCGCCCTGGTGGCGCCCGACGACGCGGACGAGGCCGTCCGGGTGCTCGCCGAGCGCGACGTGCGCGCCTGGGTGGCGGGCGAGGTCACGGCCACGCCGGGGGGCGATGTCGCCCTCGTCGGGTCGCATCCCGGCTGGTGACCCCCGAGTCGCGCCGAAATCTCGGACCATGTGTGCCGGAACAGCCTGGCACCAGGTAGCGTTGGGCCTACGACAGAGACCGATCAGACCGGTGAGCCCGCTTGCGCGTGAGCCCCGGCCAAGTGCGAGGGGGTCGACCCTATGGGGCGCGGCCGAGCCAAGGCGAAGCAGACGAAGGTCGCCCGCGACCTGAAGTACCAGACTTTCGAGACGGACTTCGGGGCGTTGGCGAAAGAGCTACACGGCGACGAGGCGGACTCCGAGGAGCAGGACGAAGGTCCTGACCTCGACCAGTGGTCCGACTACGCCGGCCCCCGGCGCGACTGACGGCTCTCAGAGGCCTCCGAGGCCGCCGCCCATGTCCCGGCGGTCGGCCTCCACCTCGAGCATGCCGGTGGTGAAAGAGTCCCTGCCGTAGGGCAGGAGGGCGTCCCCGGCCTGTCAGGAGGGCGTCTCGGTCTGGCCGACGCGTACCTTGCGGGATCTCGGGCCTCTCGCCGCCTTGACGCGCGCCCGAACCAGCCCATGCGGGTGAGCGTAGGTGCCAGCCCAGTCGAGTCAGCCCAGTCGAGTCAGCCCAGTCGAGTCAGCCCAGTCGCCTCAGCGCAGGTAGATCCCGCGCAGGCGACCCACGTCGTGGATCCGGCGCTCG
>JAICRP010000230.1 GCA_025966445.1 Nocardioides sp. | reverse complement strand
CCGTGCAATTGACCGGTCCAGGAGCTCGATCGACCGGCGAAGCGCACGGGACTACCCCTCCTTCCGGCACCCTCGGACTTCCCGGAAGGCGACCCGGTCGACCGCCGGGCCGCGCCGACCAGCCAGCCGAACAGGCGCTCACCGGTCGCGTCGTCCGGGATCTCGGGGGTGCCACTGCACGCCCACGACGTCCCAGGCGTACGGCCCGGTCCACTCGACCGCCTCGGCGACGCCGTCCGCGGCACGCGCCGTGACCCGCCGGCTCGGGCCGGGGTCGTCGACGGCCTGGTGGTGCAGCGAGGTCGTCGCGACCTCCCGACCGAGGATCGAGGCGGCCAGGGAGCCCGGCTCCGAGCGCACGCGATGACCCGAGCCGGGCAGCCGGTGCGCGTCGCCCAGCAGGCAGCACCACCGGCCGTCCTCCGGCTGCGGCGACCCGGTCGGCGTACGCGCGAGGTGTCCCGGTGACGTCGAGCACGACGTGCGGCCGCGGCACGGCGTAGCCGTGGCCCACGATGCCGACGACCGGCGCCCGGGTCACGCGACCGCGACGATCGCGGTGACGCCGAGCGCGACGCCCGTCACGTACGTGCCGAGGGCGCCGATGTCACGGACGGGCCCGTGGGACGCCAGCGTCTTCGAGGTCAGCATGCCCAAGGCGTGCAGCGACCGGGACACGACGGCGGCGACTGCCAGGGCCTGCACCCACCAGCCGTCGCTGAGCGAGGCGCAGACGAGGATGAGCACGATCAGCGTCGGCACGTACTCGGCGGCGTTGCCGTGGGCCCGCTGGGCGATGAACATGCGGTCGGCCGGGTCCGTGGGCATCTGGTTGCCGGTGTCGCCCCGGATCGCCCGGTGGCGGGTGACGTTGGCGCCCAGCAGGAAGAGCAGGATGCCGAGCAGGGCGATGGAGACGATGGCGACGGTGTCGGTGTTCATGCGGGGAATCCTTCGGTGACGGGTGCGTTGATGAGGAGGCTGCGCATGGTCGCGCCGCTCAGGTCGGTGCCCAGCAGGGCGTCGGTCTTGTGCATCCCGCCGGGGCAGGTCACGTTGACCTCGATCAGCCGGCCGGCGATCACGTCCAGCCCGGCCAGCGCGATGCCGTGCGCGGCGAGGAGCGGCCCGAGGGCGGCGACGATCGTCAGGTCTGCTGCGTCGACGTCGGCGTGAGCGACGGGCGGGCCGATCCGGAAGTCGGTGGTCGACGGGCGCCGGAGCACGGCGCCGACGACCTCCCCGTCCACCAGGAACAGCCGCTTGTTGCCGCGCTCGACGTCAGCCAGGTACCCCTGCGCGATCACGTGGCGGGTACCCCCACGGGTGGCGGACTCGGCCAGCGACGCCGCGGCGTCGTCATCACGGAGCAGCCAGACGTCGAGCCCGGCGAAGCCGTCGACCGGCTTGACGACGGCCGTGCCCACGCGGGCGACGAGGTCGCGGACGACCGCCGGGTCGGCGGTCACCACGGTCTCCGGGCACAGGTGCGGGAACCGCAGGGCCATCAGCTTCTCGTGCAGCGCCCGGATCCCCGCGGGCCGGTTCGCCACCCGTCCGCCACAGGTCTCGACGAGGTCGAGGAGGTACGTCGTGTGGAGGTACCTCGCGTCGACGGGAGGGTCGATGCGCAGCAGCGTCAGGTCGACGTCGGCGGCCACGTCGACCGACCGCTCCTCGACCGCCTCGTGCCACCGGGGGTCGACGACCCAGCGGTGGTCACCGCCGCGGTGGCGCGGCGCCAGCCGGATCCGGCGGGCGCGGCCCGTCACCCGGCCGCCGACGACGGCGAGGTCCGCGGGCTCGCAGGCCCACACGTCGGCTCCGAGGTCCTGGGTGGCCACCATCAGCCCGATGCTGGCGTCGATGTCGGGCCGCAGCCCCGCCAGCGGGTCGGTGACGAACAGGACGCCGCTCATGCCGCTCGCTCCTGACGTACTCGGGTCAGCGCGACGAGCTCGCGGCCGCGGCCGGTGACGTCCTCGCCACCGTGCGCCGCGTCGCCCCAGTGCTGCTCCAGCCGATGTTCCTGCCCGGCCAGCAGGCGCAGCGCCACGCTGCGGACGCCGTCGTCGTGCACGAGCGCGGAGAGCACGGCCACGAGGCCGGCGATGGCGTCGTCCTCCTGCACGTCGGGGAAGCGGACCTCGAGGTAGCGGCCGCGTGGTCGGACGGGCGGGAAGAGGGTCGTCAGGTGCTGCTCCCCGGCGGCCACGATCGGCGTGGCCGCGGCCGCGAAGCCCGCGTACGTCGACACCGGGTCGTCGCCCCGCAGCAGCCGCCCGTCGAACGCGGTGCGCGACGGGTCCACGGCCAACCAGGTGAGCAACCGGTCCGACCCGGGTCGCGCGAAGGCGGCCGCCAGGAACGGGCCGGCCAGGTTGAGCACCCGCCACTGCTCCAGCCCAGCTCCCCCGGCCCACCAGTCCAGGCAGACCTGGGTGGACGCCGTCCGGCGCATCATCCGCCGACCCGCCGGGCCGATCGTGTCGAAGTGACGCTGCATGGCGACGTACCGCGGCGAGTCCAGCTGCAGCGGTACCTCGGACTCGGGCCGTCCGTCCACCGGGCTCGAGTCCAGGCGGATGCCGGCCTCGAGGCAGGCGACGCGCAGCGCGGCGAGGTCCGCCCGTACCCGCCGCGCCAGGGCGGTCACGTCGTGAGCGCTCGGCCAGCTCAGCTCGACCTGGCCGCCGGGCTCGAACCCGACGTACGGCGCGTAGCCGGCTCCCTCCACCGCCGCACGAACCCGGTCGACGGGGACGGCCGCGCCGGTCTGGGCGTCCGCCGTCAGCAGCTCGTGCTCGATCGCCACGGCGGCGCTGCGGCGACCTTGCCGGGGCGCGCACGGGAAGAGCTCGGCGACCAGGTGACGGTAGTGCTCGGCGTCCATCTCGTGCCTCCTGATACTGTAAGGATTCCTGTCGATATATTGGAAGGAATCCTTACGAATGTCAAGGCCCGCCGAGCGACCCGACCGCAAGCCGCTCATCGCCCTGGTCGACCGGGCGAACCGGGCCCTCCAGGCCGACATGGTGCGGGCGGCCCAGCGGGAGGGCTACGACATGGCGAAGCCCTCGCACAACGCGGTGTTCGGCTTCTTGTCCGCGCCCGAGGGCCAGCGCACCGTCGACCTCGCCCAGCGGGCGGGGATCACCCGGCAGTCGATGGGTGAGGTGGTCCGCGACATGGTCGACCTCGGCATTGTGGAGCTGGTGCCGGATCCGGCCGACGGGCGCGCCAAGCTCGTGCGTTACACCGAAGCCGGCCGCGCGCAGGCGCACCTGGGTTTCCGCCACATCCGACGGTTCGAGCAGCGGCTCACCGACGAGCTGGGCGACGACTACGAGGCGGCCCGCCGGGTGCTCGAACGGGTGGTCGAGGTCCTGGAGTCCGACGACGCGGATTCGGCCGAACCGCCTGCACCCGCTCCCCGGTCTTCCTAGCCTGGGTCGGGTGCGTCGCCTCCTCCCCCTCCTGCTCCTCCTGCTGACCACGCTCGGCGCGGTGCCCGGCTCCGCCGATGCGGTGTCGGCCGGCGACCCGTCGGTGACGATCGCGACGTACTCGGGTGCGACCGACGCCACGACCACGATCCAGGTCCGCCTCCTGCTCGTCCGGCCCGATGGCGCGGACAGCGTGCAGGTCACGAACGGCGACGGGACCACCCGGACCTACGCCGTGGCCGACTCCCTCGACTGGCAGCTGGTGCCCCCCGCCTCGAACGCCGCGGCGGAGATCCGGACCGTCACGGTCACGTTCACGGGACCGACCATCGCCGCGGTCGTCCGCAGCGACACGATCCTGGTGGACATGCAGGCACCCCGGCTACCCGTGCAGCGCCTCTTCCAGAACGGCAAGGGCTGGTTCCTCGCCGGCCGGATCGAGGACCGGGGAACGGGCGTGGGCAGCATCGCCCTCCTCGGCAGCACGGGGGCACCGATCACGGGCGTGGACGTCTGCGTCCTGACCCTGTGCCCGCCCACCGCGGACGTGCCGTTCTTCCTGAAGCGAGCCCGGCCGCGGATGGCGCGGCTCACCGACGCCGCCGGCAACGCGAAGGCCGTCCGCCTGGTGCGCCGGGCGACGAGCTGCGCGCAGGACGCCGGGCGGTACCCCGTGTTCACCCTCGCCGAGCGCTACTACCACTGCGTCGAGGCGGGCGACACCTGCCGGCAGGACGACGGCCACTTCTGGAACCGGTCGGCGTACGTCCGGTGCCGCGAGGTCGACGGCCGGCAGCGGGTCATCCTCCGGAAATGACACCGACCCGCCCGAGCGAGCTCGGACGGGTCGGCAGAAGCAGTGCAGGTCAGTGGCCGTGACCGTGGCCGTGGCCGGCCGCGGGGGCTTCCTCCTGCTCGGGCTTCTCGACGATCAGCGTCTCGGTCGTCAGCAGCATGCCGGCGATCGAGGTGGCGTTGACCAGCGCGGAGCGCGTCACCTTGACCGGGTCGAGGACGCCCTCGGCGACCAGGTCGCCGTACTCGCCCGTGGAGGCGTTGTAGCCGGTCCCGACACCCGCCTCGCGGACCTTGGCGACGATGACGTGGCCGTTCTCGCCACCGTTCTCGGCGATCCAGCGGAGCGGCTCGTCGACGGACCTGCGGACGATCCGCACGCCGATCGCCTCGTCGCCGGTGAGGCCGAGGTCGTCGCTGAGCACGGCGGCCGCGTGGATGAGGGCCGAGCCGCCGCCGGCGACGATGCCCTCCTCGATCGCGGCACGCGTCGCCGACACCGCGTCCTCGATGCGGTGCTTCTTCTCCTTGAGCTCCACCTCGGTGTGCGCGCCGACCTTGATGACGCACACGCCGCCGGCGAGCTTGGCCAGCCGCTCCTGGAGCTTCTCGCGGTCCCAGTCGGAGTCGGTGTTCTCGATCTCGCCCTTGATCTGGTTGATCCGG
>JAICRP010000204.1 GCA_025966445.1 Nocardioides sp. | reverse complement strand
GACGTCCCTGGAGGACCTCTACATCACGGGGTTCTCCTCGACGCGCGACTTCGGGCCGTTCTACGGCTTCACCAAGGGGTGCCCGTCGTCGGCGAGGCTGGTCGTGGACGAGATGGTCGGCTGAAGGCAAGAGCGGCAACCCGCACATCGGCATCGGCAACATCAGCTTCAGCGACTGCGTCGCCAACCCCGAGGCTCGCCGGTCGTGCGGCGCACTCACGCACGACAACTGACCCACGGTCGCGGACCGGGCGGCGGCCCAGCCCCACGTGCTACCTCCCCGGGGTCGGGTCGCCTCTCTGGATGTCGAGACGCCTCCCGCGGCCCGGAGATTCGCCTGCGGCCGCTCGCGCCTCTAGACTTCCGAGGTTGCCTCGGCGAGGGCACCCCGTGAGAGCGGGGAGTGCCGTGATCGACTGGGCCGGCCCATCGTGCCGCCCGTCCGCGCGGTCCGCCTCAGTCGCCGGGGTCCCCTGACCAGAGCACGAGGAGACAACTGATGGCCGCCGAGAAGATCACCGCCGAGAAGCGCAACGAGTTCGGCAAGGGTGCCGCCCGCCGGATCCTCCGCGAGAACAAGATCCCCGCGGTCGTGTACGGCCACGGCAACGACCCGATCCACCTGACCCTCCCGGGCCACGCCACGATGATGGCGCTCAAGCACGGCGGCGCGAACGCCCTGCTCGAGCTCGACATCGAGGGCGACGAGCAGCTCGCGCTGACCAAGCAGGTCCAGGTCGACCCGATCCGCCGCGTGCTCGAGCACATCGACTTCGTCGCCGTCCGCCGCGGCGAGAAGGTCACCGTCGACGTGCCGATCCACACCCTCGGCGACGCCGCGCCCGAGACGCTGGTCGTCACCGAGAACTCGACGGTCCAGGTCGAGGCCGAGGCCACGCACATCCCCGAGTTCATCGAGGTGGACATCGAGGGCCTCCAGGCCGGTACGCAGATCCTCGCCTCGCAGCTCGTGCTGCCTGAGGGCACGACGCTGGTCGTCGACCCCGAGACGCTCGTCATCAACGTGACGCAGGCGCAGTCCGCCGAGGACCTCGAGGCCGAGCTGGCGGAGGCCGAGGCCGAGGTCGGCATCGTGCACGAGCCCAGCGACGACGACCTCGCCGAGGCGCAGGTCGAGGCCGCGGCCGAGGACGCCGACCGCGAAGGTGGCGTCGCCCCGGCCGCCGAGGGCGGCGACGAGGAGTGATCCTCGACCGGCCCGGCGCACTCATCAGAGCGCTCCTGGGTCGGCTCATCGGTCGGAGCTTCGACGAGGACACCATGACCCCCATGACGGACGTCTGGCTGGTCGTCGGCCTGGGCAACCCCGGGCCGGCGTACGCCGGGCACCGGCACAACGTCGGCTACCTCGTCGACGACGTGCTGGCCGAGCGGATGGGCTCGCCGTTCCGCGCCCACAAGTCCGGTCGCGCCGACGTCGTCGAGGGTCGCCTCGGTCCGGTCGGCGCGGAGACGCCGCGGGTCGTGCTGGCCCGGCCGCGCTCGTACATGAACGAGAGCGGCGGGGCGGTCTCGACACTGGCCAAGTTCTACAAGGTGCCGCCCGAGCGCATCATCGCCGTCCACGACGAGCTCGACATCCCGTACGGCTCGCTGCGCATCAAGCTCGGCGGCGGCGACAACGGCCACAACGGGCTGCGGTCGATGCGGTCCTCGCTCGGCACCGGCGACTTCTACCGCGTCCGCGTCGGCATCGGCCGGCCGCCCGGCCGCCAGGACCCGGCCGACTTCGTGCTCTCCAACTACTCCGCGGCCGAGCGCAAGGAGCTGGAGATGAACATCGTCGAGGCCGCGGACGCCGTGGAGAGCCTGGTGGCCGACGGGCTGGAGAAGACCCAGCAGCGCTTCAACCGCTGAGGGCCGCATTAGGGTGACGCCGTGACCAACAACCACGGCGACCGTACGCCGCCCCCCGGTGCCGACGACCACGTGCTGGCGGAGTGGCTGGCGACGGTCGCGGGCGAGCGGCTGCTGGAGGTGCGCGCCGAGGGTCTCGAGGGCCGCGAGCTCAAGGACGCCGGCGACCGGGCCGCCCACGAGCTGCTGATGAAGCTGCTGGCGACGCACCGGCCGGACGACGCGGTGCTGTCCGAGGAGGGGAAGGACGACAAGGCCAGGCTGCAGGCCGACCGCGTCTGGATCGTCGACCCCCTCGACGGCACCCGCGAGTTCTCCGAGCCGCCGCGCGACGACTGGGCCGTGCACGTCGCCCTCTGGGGGTCCGGTGAGCTGGTGGCCGGCGCCGTCGCCCAGCCCGCGCTCGGCGAGACGTTCAGCACGGCCGCCGCACCCGTCGTACCGGACCGCACCTCGGACCGTCCCCGGATCGCCGTCTCCCGGACCCGCCCCCCGGCCTTCGTCGAGGCGCTGGCGGCCGAGCTCGGCGCCGACCTGGTCCCGATGGGGTCCGCCGGCGTGAAGGTGATCTCGGTGGTCCGCGACATCAGCGACGCCTACGTGCACGCCGGCGGGCAGTACGAGTGGGACAACGCCGCCCCGGTCGCGGTCGCCCGCGCCGCGGGCCTGTTCTGCTCCCGGATCGACGGCTCGGAGCTGGAGTACAACCAGGACGACGTGTCGCTGCCCGACCTGGTCGTGTGCCGCCCCGAGCTGTCCGAGGCGATCCTCGACTTCGTCCGGCGGCACGGGACCGACTGACGACCCTCAGGGTCGGGGTCCGTGGTCTCACCCGGGACGCCCATTGTGGAGACACGCTTCCTTTTGGTTGTCAGAGCGTGCACTGCGGAGGCAAGGTAAGGGACCGCACTCGGGCGACCGGAACCTCCGGGTGACCGCGGGTGCAGTACTAGGGGGTAGTGCACACATGGGCGTTCCACAGATCCGTACCGTCGTGACGAGCCTCGCGCTCGTCAGCGCCGGCACGCTGACCGCGATGGTGACGGCGGCGCCGGCCGAGTCGGCCGCATCGGCGCCGCCGGTCGCGGTGAGCATCAGCAACACGCGCGTGGTCACGATGCCGACCACCATCCAGCCGGGCGTCAACACGTTCAAGGTCACCACGGCCAACAAGCGCGGCTCGAGCTTCCAGGTGGTGCAGGCAGCCGCTGGGTACTCGGCCGCCGACGCCGCCCGCGACATCGAGAAGGGCCTCGACGGCGGCAACGTCCAGGCGATCAAGCGCTTCGAGGCCAACGTCACGCTGCTCGGTGGCATGGGTGTCTCGAAGGACAAGCCGAACAAGCTCGTTGTCGATCTCCCCGCGGGCGACTACTGGGCACTGGACGTGAACACCAACGACCCCGACAAGTTCTTCGCGTTCACGGCCGCTGGCGCCGACACGGGCAACGTCATGCCGGAAGCGGACGCGACCCTCCGGGCGGTGCAGGACACGACGTGGGCCAGCAATCCTGCGTCGATCCCGAACAAGGGCCTGCTGACGTTCAAGAACAAGTCGTCCCAGAACCACTTCATCGTGATGAGCAAGCTCAAGAAGGGCATGACCTATAAGGACTTCAAGAAGTGGTTCGCCGCTTCCATGGACGGTCCTCCCTCAGGTCCTTCTCCGATCAACTTCGACATCGGGATGGACAGCGGCGTCGTGAGCCCCGGTCACTCCGCGAGGTTCAAGTACAACCTGCCGAAGGGCGACTACGTGATGCTCTGCTTCTGGCCCGACGCCTCCATGGGCGGCATGCCGCACGCGTTCATGGGCATGCACCGCGGCATCACCCTCAAGTAGCAACGACCACCTCTCCCCCCGCCGACCCGGTCGGCGGGGGGAGTGTCGCGTTCTAGACCGGTCCGGCCGGATTCGGCGAGGTTCTCGTCCCTCTGGAACCCCAGGAGGCCCCTGTGGGTCAGGAAGGTGTGGCCCGATCGGGCTATCCCGCTGAATTTGCGGGTCCGTTCCGGTCAAAACGGACGTATCACTTCACGCGCTCGACCATCCTTGTCTACGTCGAGAAACGAACCACCAGCGCATCACCGGCAACGAGGGGAAGGAGAAGGCCATGTGGGACACCGTCGTCGAGCAGAAGACGCGCCACCTGTCGCACGAGATGCCGTGCACTGCGTGCGGTCACGCTCCGCACTCCTTCCTCCCCTGCAGTGACACGTGCGACTGCACGCCGCCGTCGGTCCCCGGTTCGGTCTCGGGTCGCCAGGTCGACCTCGTCCTCTACTGAGGCGGCCGTCGCAAATCGGGTCGCGCCCCGTCGCGGCGCATGGGCAGACTCGCGCGCATGACCTGTCTCGTCTCGCACACGACCGTCGACTGCCGCAACGCCTACGAGCTCTCGGAGTGGTGGAAGGCGCTCCTGGGCTACCAGGACGTCGACGGCGACCCCAACGAGCCGGGTCACGAGGAGTGCATGATCCTCGACCCCGCCTCCGGGCACCACATCCTGTTCATCGAGGTGCCAGAGGCCAAGGTCGGCAAGAACCGCCTCCACTTCGACCTGGTGCCACGGTCCGGCACCCGGGACGAGGAGACCGACCGCGTGCTGGCCGCCGGCGCCACGATCGTCGACGACCTCCGTGGCACGTGGGGCCCGGGCACGGGCTGGGCGGTCCTCGCCGACCCCGAGGGCAACGAGTTCTGCGTGCTGCGGACCCCGGCCGAGAAGGCCGCCACCACCGATTCGTCTGCGGTCTGACCCGGTTTCCCCCGCTCAGCCACGCTGACGAATCGCCTAGAGTGGTGGTCGCACCCCCTGTCGAGCCCGACAGGGGGCGATCGTGCTGCCTGACCCTGGAGCGCCCGTGTCCCTCACCCCCCTCGCCGATGCCGTCCTGGCCGATGCGACCCTCGCCGAGGCGATGGCCGACGCCAAGGCGGGGCTGGTCCGCGCACTCGACCTGACGGGGCCGGAGGCGCTGCGGCCGTTCGTGGTCGCCGGTCTCGTCCAGACCGGCCGCACCGTGCTGGCGGTCACGCCGACCAGCCGGGAGGCCGAGGACCTCGTCGCGCAGCTCGCCGACCTGGTCGACCCGGCCCGCGTCGGCTACTACCCGAGCTGGGAGACCTTGCCGCACGAGCGGCTCAGCCCGCGCAGCGACACCGTCGGCCGTCGGATGGCCGTGCTGCGGCGCATCTGCCACCCCGGCACCGACGAGACCAACGGGCCGCTCAGTGTCGTCGTCGCCCCGGTGCGCTCGGTGCTCCAGCCGCAGGTGAAGGGGCTCGGCGACCTCGAGCCGGTCGAGCTCACGCCGGGTGTCGAGGCGCCGCTCGACGACGTGGTACGACGCCTGGCCGACGCGGCGTACACGCGCGTCGACCTGGTCGAGAAGCGGGGCGAGTTCGCGGTCCGGGGCGGGATCGTCGACGTGTTCCCGCCGACCGAGGAGCACCCGCTGCGGGTCGAGTTCTGGGGCGACGAGGTCGAGGAGATCCGGGCGTTCGCCGTCGCCGACCAGCGGGCGCTCGAGAAGGTCGAGCGGCTCTGGGCACCGCCCTGCCGCGAGCTGCTGCTGACCGACGAGGTCCGCCGCCGCGCGTGGGAGCTCGGCGAGGCGCATCCCGCTCTGGTGGAGCTCACCGACAAGATCGCCGCGGGCATCGCGGTCGAGGGCATGGAGTCCCTGGCGCCGGCGCTCGTCGACGAGATGGAGCTGCTCGTCGACCTGATGCCCGCCGACACCCACGTGCTCGTGCTCGACCCCGAGCGTGCCCGGGCGCGCGCGCACGACCTGGTGGCGACCAGCGACGAGTTCCTGGGCGCCAGCTGGGCCGCGGCCGCAGGCGGCGGCACCGCGCCGATCGACCTGGGCGCCGCGTCGTACCAGTCCCTGACCGACGTCCGGGTGCACTCGCTCGCGCGCGACCTCCCGTGGTGGACGCTGTCGCCGTTCGGCATCGACGACGACGAGGGCCCGACCGAGCCGCTGCGCGACGAGCTGGGCGAGATCGTGTCGGTCGACGTCGACGTCCTGGTCGGAGCGGTGCCGACCCGGTCGCTGTCGGCCAGGCCGGCCGACGCCTACCGCGGCGACATCGAGCGCGCGGTGGCCGACGTCCGCGGCTGGCTGGCCGAGGACTACCGCGTCGCCGTCGTCCACCCCGGCCACGGCCCCGCGCAGCGGATGGTCGAGCTGTTCGGCGAGCACGACGTGGCGGCGCGGCTCGTCGACGACTGGGACGTGTGGACCCGCGACGTCGCCACAGTGGCGTGCGGATCGCTCACCTCCGGCTTCGTCGACCCGGTCAACAAGCT
>JAICRP010000237.1 GCA_025966445.1 Nocardioides sp. | reverse complement strand
GAGACATCAACATGCAGCGGACCTTCACGGACCAGCATTTCTCCCGGATGGTGAACTCGCTCGCAGGCGTGATCATCAACACCGGCGAGGACAACTACCTCACGACGGCCGACGCCATCGAGGCGGCGCACACGGTCACGGTCAGCCAGCTCCTCAACGAGTACTTCGCCAAGGAGGCCGGGCTCGAGGACTGGCAGCTCGGCCTCGGCCACGCGTTCGAGATCGACCCCGACGTGCCCGACTCGTTCCGCCTCGAGCTCGCCCACGCGATGCTCGCCCGCGAGCTGTTCCCCGACGCGCCGCTCAAGTGGATGCCGCCGACCCGCCACATGACCGGCGACATCTTCAAGGGCTACCTGCTGGACGGCTTCTTCAACCTCGTCGGCGCCCTCACGGGCCAGGGGATCCTGCTCGTCGGGATGATGACGGAGGCGGTCGTGACGCCCTGGATCTCCGACCGCGACCTGGCCCTGCAGAACGTCCGCTACGTCATGAATGCCGCCGGCAACCTGCACGAGGACTTCCACCCGGCTCCCGACGGCTTCATCGCCAACCGGGCCCGAGAGGTCCTGGGGGAGAGCATCGACCTGCTGCAGCAGATCAAGGACGACACGGACAGCGCAGGCGACCCGCCGCTGCTCGCCGCCATCGCCGACGGCACCTTCGGCCTGATGAAGCGTCCCGCCGACAAGGGCCGGGGCCTCGAAGGCGTGGCCCGCAAGGCGCGCGACTACTACAACCCCGCGTCAGAGATCCTGGAGGGCGAGTGACCAAGCCGAGGTCGAGCCCGATCCGCCCGTACGGCGACACCACCGGCGACGGCATGGTGCAGCTCAGCTTCACCCTGCCGATCCAGCACTCCAAGGTCGCCGAGGGCGCGGCCGTCCAGCTCGCCAACAAGATGGGCATGGACCCCGCCCTGGTCGTGCACGCCAAGCCGATGGGGGAGGGCTTCACGTTCTTCGTCGTCTACGGCCGCGTCAACCACCTGGTCGACCCGAGCACGGTGGAGGTCGTCGAGCGCGACTACCCGCTGCTCACGCCCAAGGAGGCCAACGCGGCCATCAAGAGCGCGCTACGGCGTCGGCTCGTGGTGGTGGGCGGCTGCATCGGCACCGACGCGCACACGGTCGGCATCGACGCGATCCTCAACATCAAGGGGTTCGCCGGCGAGAAGGGCCTGGAGTACTACCGCGAGCTCAAGGTCGTGAACCTCGGGGCCCAGGTCTCGGTGCCCCAGCTCGTCGAGCGTGCTCGCGAGGAGAAGGCCGACGCCGTCCTCGTCTCCCAGGTCGTCACGCAGCGCGACGCACACCTGCTCAACACCCGCGAGATGTCGGCCGCGTTCCGGGAGTCCTACCCCGAGGACAAGCGACCCCTGCTCGTCGTCGGCGGACCCCGGTTCGACGAGACCATGGCGTCCGAGCTCGGCGTCGACCGGGTGTTCACCCGCGGTACGACGCCCGGCGAGGTCGCGTCGTTCATCGTCCACCGCCTCGTCAACCGGAAGGCATCGTGAGCGCCCCATCCACGGCACAGGTCGGCACCCGTGTGGTGCACCGCCGCTACGTCCCGTACTCCCACGCCCACTACGCCGGCAACCTGGTCGACGGGGCCTACAGCCTCGGCCTGTTCGGCGACGTGGCGACCGAGATGTGCATCCTCACCGACGGCGACGAGGGCCTGTTCGCGTCGTACTCCGACGTCCAGTTCAAGCAACCCGTGCGGGCCGGCGACGTCCTGGAGATCGTCTGCGAGATCACCCGCGTCGGCACCCGCTCGCGGACCATGGACTTCACCGTCCACGTGGTCGCCCGCGGCGCGGCCAGCGAGGCGGACCCGGGCGCCGCGGCGATGCTCGACGAGCCGATCCTGGCCACCTCTGCCACGGGCGTGGTGGTCGTGCCGCCACCGTCAAGCCCGAGTGGCTGACTGGTCTGAACCGGGGGCGGCGTGTCGCCGGACGACACGCCGACGCGTGAGATTTTCGATGAACTTCCGGCGACCGGACGACCACATCTGACCTGCGGATTCTCGCGTTCTCGCAGGTCAGCGGCCGGTTGACACTCGGCCGCGGACGAACGAATGTTCAGCCTCGTCCGCCCATGCAGATCGTGTCGGCGGACCGACGTCCGAGTGGCCGAGTCGGATGGTGGGGGCGCCACCCACCAGTCCGACATGGTTCGCGGAGGTCGGTCCCGCCCCGCGATGGGTGGATCCGGGAGGGACGTGCGTCCCCTAGACAACTTCCTGGCCGCGACAGCCGGTCGCGCCCGGGTCGGTCCGAAGGACCACCGTCCCTCCCGGTGCCCTGCAGTGCTTGATTGCGTTGCGCCGCTCGGCTGTTCGCCGCGGCCACGGCGGACCTGGTTGTCCGTGGTTGAGCTGTGAGAGCGCCAGCGACGAGCCTCGAGACCACCTCCCCGTACGCTTGCTCCGTGCTCCTGCGGACGCTGCTTGCTGGTCTGGCCGGCGTCGCGCTGAGCCTCTCGGCTCCGCCGGTCGGCGTCTTCTGGGTGCTGCCGTTGGCGGTGGCTGCGTACGTGCTGCTGACCGTCGACCTGAAGCCGCAGCGGGCGTGGGTGCCGGGGCTCGCGTTCGGGGTCGGCTACTGCTACACGCTGATGTGGTGGATGCGGGCGGTGGACGTGTACGCCTGGCTGGCGCTGGCGGGCCTGGAGTCGCTGTTCTACGGCCTCCTGGGCGCGGCGGTGCCCCTGCTGCGCCGGCTGCCGGCCTGGCCCGTCTGGGTGGCCGTGGCGTGGTCGGCCATGGAGGTGCTTCGCAGCGGCTGGCCGTTCAGCGGGATGCCGTGGGGACGGCTGGCGTTCGCCGTCGTGGACACCCCGGTGGCGCCCTCGCTGGCGTACTTCGGCGCGACCGGTGTCAGCCTGCTGCTCGCGCTGTCCGGGACGCTCCTGGCCGCACTGGCGATGCGCGACAACCCCCGCAGGCTCGCCGCAGGCGCGGGACTCGTCGCGACGGCGGCGGTGCTGCTGGCGCCGGCGCTGCACCCGTGGGACCCGACCCCGGACGGCATGCTCCGGGTCGCCTCGGTCCAGGGGGACGTCCCCGGCGACGGGACCGAGGTGCTCGCGCACTTCCGCGAGGTCACCGACAACCACGTCCGGGCGACCGTCGAGCTGGCCGACGAGGTCGAGGCGGGGGAGCGCGAGCTGCCCGACTTCGTGCTGTGGCCGGAGAACTCCACGGCTGTCGACCCGTTCGCCGACGCTCAGACGCGCACGGGCATCGAGACGGCGGTCGCCGCGATCGGCGTACCGATCCTCGTCGGGGCCATGGTCGACGCCGGCCCCGACCACGTGATGAACCAGGGCGTCGTGTGGGACCCGGTGCTCGGCGGCGGCGACCGCTACACCAAGCGGCACCCGGTGCCGTTCGGGGAGTACATCCCCTGGCGCGACGTCTTCGGTGACAGCTTCGGCAAGCTCGAGATGATCCCGCGCGACATGCTGTCGGGGACTCGCAAGGAACCCCTGCGCGTGGGCGGCGCACTGGTCGCGGACGCCATCTGCTTCGACGTCGCGTACGACGACGGGCTCTACGACCAGGTCACGAACGGCGCCGAGATGGTCGTCGTGCAGACGAGCAACGCGATGTTCATCCACACCTCGCAGATCGAGCAGCAGCTGGAGATCTCCCGCGTGCGCGCGATCGAGCTGGGACGCTCTCTCGCGATCGCCTCGGTGAACGGGCGGACGGCGATCATCGGGCCGGACGGCGCGGTCCTGGCGGCCGCCGACCCCCGGACCACGACCGTCCTGGACACCGAGGTCACCCTCGACTCGTCGATCACCCCCGGCACCCGCGTGGGTCACTGGGTCGGGCTTCTCTCGGGCCCGTTGACGGTTCTGGCCGTGGCCGCGGCCTTGCTGGTCTATCGTCGTGGCCGCCGCACGACGGGCGCCCAGGAGGACGTCCCCGAGCACCGCGACCTCGCCCCCGCCACCCGATGATGATTCGGCCACTGACGAACAGGACTCACCCATGAGCCCCACCCCGAGCCGGGCCGACCTCGGCCGGATCGTGATGGTGATGCCCACCTACAACGAGTCCCTGAACCTCGCGTGGATCGTCGGCCGACTGCGAGCCGCCGAGCCGGACGTCGACGTGCTCGTCGTCGACGACGGGTCACCCGACGGCACCGGCCGGATCGCCGACCAGCTCGCCGCCGCCGACCCGCACGTCAAGGTCGTGCACCGGACGCAGAAGGCCGGCCTCGGCGCGGCGTACCGAGCAGGCTTCCGGGTCGCCCTCGACGCGGGGTACGACGTGATCGGGGAGATGGACGCCGACGGCTCGCACCAGCCCGAGCAGCTGCACCGTCTGCTCGACGCCCTGGAGGCCGGCGCCGACCTGGTGATCGGCTCGCGCTGGATCCCCGGCGGCTCGATCGTGAACTGGCCGAGGTCCCGCGAGGCGCTCTCGCGCGGCGGCAACCTCTACGTACGCCTGCTGCTCGGGATCGACGTCCACGACGCCACCGCCGGCTTCCGGTTGTTCCGCCGCGCCACACTGGAGAAGATCGACATCGACTCGGTGCAGAGCACGGGCTACGTCTTCCAGACCGACATGGCCTACCGCACG
>JAICRP010000116.1 GCA_025966445.1 Nocardioides sp. | reverse complement strand
GCTCGCCCGGCCTGCTGGCGATCCAGGTCGCCCAGGTCGACCAGATGAGCGGCGGCCGGGTCGAGCTCGGCATCGGCGCGGGGTGGTTCGCCGAGGAGCACGCGGCGTACGGCTTCTCGTTCCCGGACGCCCCCGAGCGCTTCGACATGCTCGAGGACCAGCTGGCCATCGTCACCGGCCTGTGGGCGACCGAGGGAGGCTTCTCGTACGCGGGCAGGCAGCACTCCGTCACCGACTCGCCCGGCCTCCCCAAGCCGCACCAGACCAAGCCACCGATCATCATGGGCGGCGGCGGCAAGAGGCGTTCGGCGGCGCTGGCGGCCAGGTACGCCGACGAGTACAACCTCGCCTTCAAGGCCTTCGAGGACGGGCTGCCGATCCTCGAGCGCGTCAGGCGAGCCTGCGAGGAGGCCGGACGCGACCCGGCGTCGATGATCACCTCGAGCGCACTGGTGCTCTGTGTCGGCAAGGACGAGGCGGAGTTCCAGCGGCGCGCGGCCGCGATCGGCCACGACCCCGCGGAGCTCCGTGCCGACCAGCTCGGGGGCACCGTCGGCGAGGTGCTCGCCAAGGTCGGCCGGTACGCCGACTCCGGCCAGACCCGCCTGTACCTCCAGACCCTCGACCTCCACGACCTCGACCACCTGCACCTGGTCGCCGAGGAGATCAAGCCCCACGTCTGACCGCCGCCCTCCTCAACGTGCCACCTTGTTCCCGATAGCCTGGGCGCCATGACCGCACAGGCTTCCGGCCCGCGCTTCGGCCGGATGCTGACGGCGATGGCCACGGCGTTCAGGGATGACGGCTCCGTCGACCTCGAGGGCACCGCCCGGATCGCCTCGTACCTCGTCGACCACGGCCACGACGGCGTCGTGGTCAGCGGCACCACCGGCGAGAGCCCCACCACGACCGTGAGCGAGGACGGCGACATCCTGCGCGCCGTGATCGACGCGGTCGGCGACCGCGCGAGCGTCGTCGCCGGGGTCGGTACCAACGCCACCGCCCACTCCGTCGAGCTCGCCCGCCAGGCCGAGAAGCTCGGCGCCGACGGGCTCCTGCTCGTCACCCCGTACTACAACAAGCCCGGCCAGGCCGGTGTCCTCCACCACTTCCGCTCGGTCGTGGAGAGCACGGGCGTGCCGGTGATGCTCTACGACGTCCCCGGACGCACCGCCACCCAGATCGACCTGGGCACCTACGCCGCCGCCAAGGAGTGGGACACGGTGGTGGCCGTGAAGGACGCGGTCGGCGACTACGCCCGTGGCGTGAAGATCATCCAGATGGGCTACGACCTGTACTCCGGCGACGACGTGTCCACCCTCGGGTGGCTGGCGCACGGCGCGCAGGGGGTCGTCTCGGTCGTCGGCCACGCCGCCGGCCGCGAGATCGCGAGCATGATCCGCGACTTCCTCGGCGGCGACCACGCCGCCGCCCTCGCGACGTACCAACGGCTGCTGCCGGCCACCGACGCCATCATGGGCGTCCCCAACTACGGAGCCACCACGGCGAAGGCCTGCCTCCAGCTGCTCGGCGTCCTGGACAACCGCAACGTGCGCGGCCCACTCGTGCCGCTCTCGGACGAGGAGGTGGCCGCGCTCCGTGAGGGCCTGGTCGCCTCTCATCTCATCCCCTAAGGAATCCCTTGAGTCATCCCCACCCCGAGCTCTCCGCGCCTGCCCCGCTGGCCACCGGAGGACTGCGGGTCACCGCCCTGGGCGGCCTCGGCGAGGTCGGCCGCAACATGACCGTCTTCGAGTACGACGAGCGCCTGCTCATCGTCGACTGTGGCGTCCTGTTCCCGGAGGACCACCACCCCGGGGTCGACCTGATCCTCCCGGACTTCGACTCCATCCGGGACCGGCTCGACGCCATCGAGGGTCTCGTGCTGACCCACGGTCACGAGGACCACATCGGCGCCACGCCCTACCTCCTGCGCGAGCGCGGAGACATCCCGCTCGTCGGCTCCCAGCTCACCCTCGCGCTGCTCGACCCCAAGCTGCGCGAGCACCGGCTCAAGGAGACCGTCCACCACGTCGTCAAGGAGGGGGACCGCCTGACCCTCGGGCCGTTCGACCTCGAGTTCGTCGCGGTCAACCACTCCATCCCCGACGCCCTCGCAGTGGCGATCCGAACCGGGGCCGGCACCGTGCTGCACACCGGTGACTTCAAGATGGACCAGCTCCCGCTCGACAGGCGGATCACCGACCTGCGGGCCTTCGCCCGGCTGGGGGAGGAGGGCGTCGACCTGTTCCTCACCGACTCCACCAACGCCGAGGTACCTGGCTTCACGACCCCCGAGGCGGACATCAGCCCGGTGCTCGACCGGGTGTTCCACAAGAGCCAGCAGCGGATCATCGTGGCCTGTTTCGCCAGCCACGTGCACCGCGTCCAGCAGGTCCTCGACGCCGCCGTGGACCACCACCGCAAGGTCGCGTACGTCGGCCGCTCCATGGTGCGCAACATGGCCATCGCCCGCGACCTCGACTACCTGCACGTACCCCCCGACGTCCTGGTCGACGTGAAGGACCTCGCCGACCTGCCGCCCGAGCGTCAGGTGCTGATCTCGACGGGCAGCCAGGGCGAGCCGCTCTCGGCGCTGAGCCGGATCGCCCAGCGCAACCACCACCTCGTCCACATCGAGGAGGGCGACACCGTCATCCTCGCCAGCAGCCTGATCCCCGGCAACGAGAACGCCGTCTACCGGGTCATCAACGGCCTGTCCCGGTGGGGCGCCAACGTGGTGCACAAGGGCAACGCCATGGTGCATGTGTCCGGCCACGCCAGCGCCGGCGAGCTGCTGTACGCCTACAACATCGTGCGGCCGCGCAACGTGATGCCCGTGCACGGCGAGATCCGGCACATGAGGGCGAACGCCGCGCTGGCCCGGCTGACGGGCATGGCCGCCGAGAACGTCGTGGTCGCCGAGGACGGCGTCGTCGTCGACCTCGTCGACGGGCGGCTCACGGTGGCCGGCAAGGTCGACTGCGGCTACGTGTTCGTCGACGGCTCCTCGATCGGCGACGTCACCGAGTCGTCGCTGAAGGACCGGCGCATCCTCGCCTCCGAGGGCTTCATCTCGGTGATCGTCGTGGTCGACTCCGTGAGCGGCAAGGTCGCGGGCGGTCCCGAGATCCACGCGCGCGGCTTCGCCGAGCCCGACTCGGCGTTCGACACGATCAAGCAGCCGATCGTCGACGCGCTCGACCGGGCCGGGGCCGAGGGCAACAACGACGCGTACCAGCTCCAGCAGGTCATCCGCCGGGTCGTGGGTCGCTGGGTGAACCGCGAGCTCAAGCGCCGGCCGATGATCATCCCGGTGGTCATCGAGGCGTAAGGAAAGCCCCTGTCGGTGGGCGCGCGGTCGGCGTAGCGTCGTACGTCGACCGCTTCAGGGCGGAGCGGGCTCTCGGGAGAGGAGGCAGCGATGTTCATCCAGGTGATCCAGGGGCGCTGTAACGACGCCGACCGCCTGCGCAAGCAGCTCGACGTCTGGGAGCGGGACCTTGCCCCGGGCGCCGACGGCTTCCTCGGCTCGACGGGGGGCCTGACCGACGACGGCACGTTCGTGGCCGTGGTCCGGTTCGACTCCCGTGAGCAGGCCGACGCCCAGTCGTCGCGGCCCGAGCAGGACGCGTGGTGGCAGGAGACGAGCACCTGCTACGACGGAGAGGTCGACTTCCGCAACTACGACGACGCGTTCACGATGCTCGACGGTGGTAGCGACGACGCCGGGTTCGTGCAGGTGATGCAGGGCAGGGTCGACGACGCGGCCGGGTTCCGGTCGTTCATGCAGGCGCCGATGGACGGCCTGCGCGACATGCGGCCGGAGATCATCGGCGGCACGGTCGCCGTGGCCGACGACGGGCACTTCACCCAGACCATCTACTTCACGTCGGAGGCCGCCGCCCGCGAGGGCGAGAAGCAGGAGATGCCCGAGGAGGTCCAACGCGACATGGAGGCCGGCATGGGCCAGATGCACGACCTGACCTACTTCGACCTCACCGACCCCTGGTTCGTCGGCCGCGCCTGACACCCGCTGAGGTCCCACCCACCGCGTCACATGGTCACTCGGACGTACGGCGCCGGGTCCCGGACGACTTCTTGCTCACCGTCTTCTTGGCGACGGTCCTCTTCGCTGCGGCCTTCCGGGGAGCGGCCTTCTTCTTGGGTGGGTTCGGGTCCTTGGGCGCCGGGCGGGGGTCGCCGGGCCAGTGGGCGAGGGTGTCCTCGAACATGGCCTGGACCCCGCGGGTCTTGTTGCGGACCTGGTCGGCGGGCCAGGCGGAGACGTCGATCGGCGGCAGCACGGCGACCTGGACGGTGCCGGGCTTGACCGTGAGCGCGTCGCGCCACATCAGCTCGCCGGCGTTGCGGATCACGATCGGCACGACGGGGACGCCTGCCTCGCGGGCGAGGTGGAACGCGCCGGTCTTGAACTCGCCGAGCGTGGGTGTCAGCGAGCGCGTCCCCTCCGGGGCGATGACGACCGAGATGCCCTCCTTCAGCTTGGCCACCGCCGGGGCGAGGGCCTCGCGGGGGCTGCCGCCGCCCTTGCGGTCGACGAAGGCCACGCCGGCGAACTTGAACAGCGGACCGAAGATCGGGTCCTTGGTCAGCTCCTGCTTGGCCACGCCGGTGAAGTCGCGACGCAGCAGGTAGCAGATCACGAAGACGTCGAGCTGGCTCTGGTGGTTGAACACGAACACCGCGGGCCGCTGCTCCCACACGTGCTGCTCGCCGACGATGTCGACCCGTACCCCGGCGAGGGCGAGGGAGTACTCCGAGGACAGGGCCATGATCGACGAGATGGCCGTGCGGCGGCTGCCGTTGAGCAGCCCGAACGCCGCCCCGGTACCGATGCCGGTCAGGATGCCGCCCATCGCGGCAGCCGAGCGGGCGATGGTGGGCAGGCTGGGCAGACCGCGGCTGCGGAAGTCGAGCACCGGCCAGCTCTCGGCGGTCGCGTGCTCCCGCAGCTTGTCCTCGGGGGTGGTCGCAGCCGGGTACCCGACCTGGCTCAGGAAGTCGATGTCCTCGTTGCCGTTGGAGTAGGCGTAGCTCGCCTCGAGGTCGATGCCGTGTGCAGCGCTGAACTCGCGGACGGCCCGAGCCTTGCCGGCCCGCCACAACGTCGGGCCGTCGGCCCGGCCGGTGAGGATGCCGTCCTCGCCCGACTCCAGGGCGGTGGACAGGACGTGCTCGATGTCGAGGGTGCGCGCGGCGGCCTCGAGCTGGAAGCGGGTCGCCGAGGAGGCGAGGACGAGCGTGTGGCCCATGCGGTGGTGTGCCTGCACGAGCTGCCAGCCCTCGGGGTACACGCGTGCCGCCAGCTTCTTGGCGAACACCCGCTCACCCACGGCGCTGACGTCCTCCAGGCGCTGGCCGTCGAGCCCGCTGAGGCCGATCGCGACGAGCTTCTCGAAGTCCTCCTCGGTCTCGATGCCCCGGATCGCCAGGGCGGTCGTGCGGATCGCCTCGAGCGGGCTCACCTTCCCGCTGCGGATCCGGTCGAGGTAGAAGTCGACGGCGGAGAAGCCGTGGATGAGGGTGCCGTCGAAGTCGAAGAACGCCGCGACGTGAGGACCCTCCGGTCCGGCGTACACCTGCGCCAGGCGATCAGACAGCAACACCCGTGACCTCCGCTCGGTTGGCGGCGTCCAGCGACTCGATGAGCTGGGCGCGATCGATCAGGCTGGTGACGAACTCGAGATGCTCGGTACGTCGGCGCTGCAGGTCCTCGGGCGACTCGCCCTGCGCCGGGGCCAACAGGCCGAGGTTGTCCTTGAGGTCGATCGCCGAGGTGAACAGCTCGCGGGAGACCGACTCGGGACTGTGCAGGCGCCGCTGGAGCAGCATCTGCTGGCCGACTCGGTCGCACTCGTCGAGCAGGGCGCCCTTGTCGATCGGCCGGCCGGCGCCGACGGCCACGAGCCGGTCGGCGACCACCAGCTGGGCGTCGAGGAAGGACCGCAGCACGCGGTGGGCCATCAGCACGCCGGAGCCGCGCAGTGCGGCGGCCGGGTCGGAGGACCCGGGGGAGATCAGCGCCAGCTCGTCGCGCAGCTCGGCCTCGAACGTGTCGCGGTCGGGGAAGAAGAACTCGAACTTGAGCAGGTCGCGGATCCGCTTGGCCTCGGTCCAGCCGGTGAGCTCGGGGTTGTCGGACTCCTGTTGCGAGGTCCACAGCATCGCCAGCTCGAGGATGGCGCGGTTGACGAACCAGTGGATGGCGTTGTTGCGGTAGAACGCGGCGACCAGGTGCTGGCCGCGGTCGACGGCGTACACCGGCAGCTCACCCTTGTCGTAGACGGTGACGACCTTCGCCCGGACCAGGCCTGCGAGCACGGCCGTGAGCTCCGCGGGGTCGCGGAGCCGTTCGAGCCCCGTCGAGGGCAGTCCGCGCGCCTCGATGTAGGCGAGCACCGGTTCGAGGATCCGCTGGATCTGGTTCAGGGTCAGCGACTGGTCGCGCACGCCGAGCAGGGTGAGGGCCAGCAGCCCGTTGGCCGTCAGGGGCGAGGTGCGGTTGATGCCCACGGCGACCTCGAACGCGATCTTGTGCAGCGCCGCCCGGTTGTCGTCGTCCGAGGCGCCGGCCGGCGGCAGCCAGGACCGGATCGCGATGGGCTCGCCGAAGCGTACGTACGCCGAGCCGCCCGAGGTCCGCCGCTGGGACCGGGCGTACTCGGCCAGCCACTTGAGGCCCTCGGCCTGCTTCTTGCCGCCGGCCTGCTCGGCGGCCATGGAGGCGACCTCGTGCAGGCGGTCGTAGGTGATCGAGGTCGGCACCAGGTAGACGTCCTCGACGCGACCGCTCTGCACGGCCTGCGCGACGTAGCGGAGCAGCCCGTAGCGCGGGCTGCGGATCTTGCCGGTGCGGGAGCGCCCGCCCTCGAAGTACCACTCCAGGTTGAAGCGCTTGGCCAGCAGGAACGCGAAGTACTCCTGCACCACCGACTTGTAGATCTCGTCGTCGCCGAAGCTGCGGCGGATGAACACGATGCCGGCCCGCCTCGCCAGGTCGCTGATCGGCCAGATGCGGAGGTTGGCGCCGCCCATCACGTGGTTGCGCGGGAAGTCGTTGCGGGCGAGCACGTCACCGAGGACGAGCGTGTCGACGTACGAGCGGTGAGCCGGCAGGAACACCAGCGCGTACCGCTTGTTGAGCTCCCGCAGCCTGGTCAGCCCCGACTGGTCGGCGAGCACCTGCCACGTCGAGGAGTGCAGCGGCCCCATCATCGCGTAGAACATGTCCACGGCCGCGCGGCTCTGGACGGCCACCAGCTCGTCGAGGCACTCCTCGGCCTTCTCCAGACCCTCGTCGACGGTCAGGCCCATCTCGGCCGAGACCTCGGCGATCTCTTCGCGGAACTCCTTGCGCGCCAGGATCTCCTCGCTGACGGCGTGCGGCACCTTGTAGCGGTTGCCGATCTCGGCGCGCTCCTCGCGCTCGAGGGTCACCACGGCCGACCGGCGCACGAACGCGCCGAAGGCGTCGGGGTCCTCGTCCTCGGCGTCCCCCGCAGTGCCTGTCATGTCCAGGAACCGCTTGTGGAGCTCGCTGAGCAGGGCCGGCTCGCCGGTCAGCACCCGGCGCCGGTTGGGGGAGAGCGCCGCCAGTCGTCGGGAGAGCCAGGTGGCCGGCCGCTTCGGCGTCGCGAGCAGGGCGAGCTCGGAGAGCCGCGACGTGCCGGCCGCGCGCTCGACCGCCGGCAGCCATGCGAGACGGACCGGGACGACGAGGGCGTCCTCGTACGTCGCCAGGGCCGCACCCAGACCCTCGCCGGTCCCCGTCACGGCGTCGAGGACGGCCTCGACGGGTGGGTCCTGCTCGGCCGCCCAGGCGTCGATGACGGGTCGCTCGACGGACGCGGCCTCGACCGCGACGGCGATCACCGGCACCGGATCTGGACTCACACTCGACCTTTCGTGGCGTGCGCCACATCATCGCAGAGAGCAGGAGGGCCCCACCCGGACGGATCCGGCGGGGCCCTCGCAGCTGTCAGGTGGTGCTAGGTCGTCAGCCCTCGACGATCTTGATGGTGAACTTCGTCCTGCTCGGCAGGGCGGTCGAGGAACCCCTGTACTTGGCGACGAGCGTGTGCTTGCCGACCTTCAGGTTCTTCGTGATGGTGATCTTGACCTTGCCGTCGACGAGCTTGCCCTTGCCGATCCTCTCGCCCTTGTAGCTGATGACGACGCGACCGGTCGGGGTGGTGCTGGTCGCCGTGACGACGACCTTGACCTTGAAGTCCGCCCTGAACGCCGGGGCGTTCGTCGGCTTCTTCACCTTCGTGGTCGTCGACGCCCTCGTCACCGGCGGCGTGGCCGTCGGCGTCGTGGTGGGCGTCGGTGTGCCGGTCGCCGTCGCGGTGGCCGTGGCGGTCGCGGTGGCGGTGGCGGTGGCGGTAGCGGTGGCCGTGGGGCCCGTTCCGCAGGTGACGATCAGCACGTCGTCGACGTACCAGCCGTCGTTGCCACCGCAGCCGTCGCGACCGACGGCGAACTGCACCTTGATGGTGTCGCCCGGGTCGACGCCCGCCGCGGCGAGGTCGATCTGCGACTCGCCCCAGCTGCCGAACACCGAGCCCGGGTCGGACCCGGTGAACGCGTCCTGACCGGCCATCGGGTTGGTGTTGCCCGCCGCCGCAGTGGCCAGGGCCCGCGGCTTGTTGAAGGTGTAGGCGGACGCCGCGATCGGGGCGAAGGCCCCGCCGTTGACGCTGAGCTGGACGTTGCCGCCGTCGAAGGCGTCCTCGGTCGCGACGTAGTGCGTGAACTGCATCTTCGGCCCGGTCGACGTCGCGGGGATCACGATGTCGCCACTGGTGAGCATGCTGGCGCCGGAGATGTCGCCCGTGGTGCCGTCGCACTGACCCTCGTCCGGAGCCGGACCCTTGGCCACCTGGCCGGCGTGCTCGCCGTGTGGGACCGCGGACGGCTCCCACGGCAGCGGGTCGCTGCCGTAGACGCTGGAGTTGGTCACCGCCCAGCCGGCCAGCCCGTCCTCGAAGTCCTCGCTGAACACGGT
>JAICRP010000220.1 GCA_025966445.1 Nocardioides sp. | reverse complement strand
CTCCCACGACACGCGGCTGATCGTCATGGACGAGCCGTCAGCGGCACTGGACCAGCAGGAGGTGCAGACGCTCTTCCGGGTGATCCGCGACCTGACCACTCAGGGTGTCGCCGTCGTCTACATCTCGCACCGGCTCGAGGAGATCCGCCAGGTCGGCGACCGGGTCACCGTCCTCAAGGACGGCCGTACGGTCGCGACCGACCTGCCCGCCCGGACCACCGCGACCTCCGACCTGATCCGGCTGATGACCGGCCGTGACATCGAGTACGTCTTCCCGGAGCGCCCGGCGCCGGACAATGATGCCGCCACCGTCCTCCAGGTGGAGGGGTTGACGCTCAGCAAGAAGTTCGCCGACGTCTCCTTCCAGGTCCGCGCCGGAGAGATCGTGGGCCTGGCGGGCCTCGTGGGTGCGGGACGCTCGGAGATCCTCGAGACCGTGTACGGCGCTCGCCGGGCGACGACCGGCACCGTCACCGTCGACGGCAAGCGCCTTCGCCGTGGGTCGGTGCGCGCCGCGGTGCGGGCCGGCATCGGCCTGGCCCCCGAGGAGCGCAAGAGCCAGGGCCTGCTCCTCGACCAGCCCGTCTTCCACAACATCACGGTCTCCTCGATGAGCCGCTTCGCCCGCGGCGGCTTCCTGGACCGCGGCGCCGAGCGCGACGCCGCGCGTGAACTGACCACATCGCTCGACGTCCGGCCCACCGGCGTCGACCGCCCCGTCCGCACCCTCTCCGGCGGCAACCAGCAGAAGGTCGTCCTGGCCCGCTGGCTGCTCCGCGAGTGCCGCGTGCTGCTGCTCGACGAGCCCACCCGCGGCGTCGACGTCGGCGCCCGCAGCGAGATCTACGCCCTGGTCCGATCCCTCGCCGAGCAGGGACTGGCCGTGGTCGTGGTGTCCAGCGACGTCGAGGAGGTGCTCGGCCTGGCCGACCGCGTCCTGGTCGTCCGCGAGGGCGTGGTGGTGCACGAAGGGCCTGCCGCAGAGATCGACGAGCACCGGGTCCTCGACCTGGTCATGGAAGGAAGTGCCGCATGACCCAGGACACGACCGTGCCCGCGAACGGCGAGCACCCCCCTGACGGCCAGTCGAGCATGTCCGCGGGCACCGAGATCCAGGCCCAGGAGTCGCTCAGCGGGGCCGGGACGCCCCGCGACGCCAGCGCTCTGCAGCGCATGCTGGGCTCCTCGGTCGGCCGCAACCTCGGGCTGGTCATCGCCCTCCTCATCCTCTGCGTGGTCGGCGTCGTCACCAGCGGTGAGCAGTTCGCGAGCACCGCCAACGCCCTCACGATCCTGCGCCTGGCCGCGACCATCGGCGTGGTGTCGATCGGCATGACGTTCGTGATCACCGGCGGCGGCATCGACCTGTCGGTGGGCTCGATGGTCGCGCTCGCGTCCGTCTGGTGCACCACCGTCGCGACCCAGACGATGGCCGAGGACTTCCACTGGATCGTCATCGTCTTCGCCGCACTCGCGGTCGGGACCGTCTGCGGGCTGATCAACGGCGTCCTGGTCGCCTACGGCAGGATCGTCCCGTTCATCGCCACGCTCGCGATGTTCGCCGGCGCCCGGGGTCTCGCCGAGATCATCGCGGACCGCAAGACCCAGATCGTCGGGGTCACCGAGTTCACCGACTTCTTCCGTGCCAACGTGGTCGGCATCCCGGTGCTCGTCATCATCTTCGCGGTGGTCGCGGTCATCGGCTGGGTGCTGCTGAACCGCACCACCTTCGGCCGCCGCACGTTCGCGGTCGGCGGCAACCCCGAGGCCGCCCGTCTGGCCGGCATCGACGTCCGCCGGCACACCCTGATGCTCTACGGCCTCGTGGGCCTGTGCTGCGGCATCGCCGCGGTGATGATCGTGGCCCGCACCACGACGGGATCCTCCACGCACGGCCAGCTCTACGAGCTGGACGCCATCGCCGCCGTCGTCATCGGCGGGACGCTCCTCTCGGGAGGACGCGGCACGATCGTGGGCACCGTCCTCGGCGTGCTGATCTTCAGCACCCTGTCCAACGTCTTCACGCAGAACAACTTGTCCAGCTCGGCCCAGAACGTGGCCAAGGGACTCATCATCGTCGCCGCCGTGCTGCTCCAGCAGCGCCTCGCGGCGCGGAGCAACACCGGCAGCACCTAGGCGCCGCCGGCCGGTCGCCGTACCGGTCCCCGGCGCGCCGCACACCCTCTCGGGTCCCACCGAACGGAACTCCGGTTCCAGCGATCGAGGAGCACATCCATGTCACGTCCCATCAAGCACAGGTTGGTGACCGGCGCCGCGATCGCGGCGCTGGTGCTCCTGACCGGATGCACCAGCAACAGCCCTGACTCGGAGTCGTCCGGCGACGGCGGCAGCACCGACACCGAGGCCGTGTCGGCGAACGACGACCCCGGCGAGACGGTCACGATCGGCTTCTCCGGACCCGCGGCCGACCACGGCTGGCTGGCCGCCATCAACAGCTCCGCGCTGGAAGAGGCCGAGAAGTACGACGACATCGAGCTCAAGACGGCTGAGGGCACGAACGACGCCAACCAGCAGATCAGCCAGATCGAGACGTTCATCAACGACGGCGTCGACGCGATCGTGCTGCTGCCGACGGACGGCGCCGCCCTCACCGACGTCGCCATCGAGGCCATGAACGCCGGGATCCCGGTGGTCAACGTGGACCGCGAGTTCTCCTCGCCGTTCGCCGCACGCTCCACCGTCCTCGGCGACAACTACGGGATGGGCGTCTCGGCCGGCACGTACGCCTGCCAGGTGATCGAGGACGAGGGCATCGAGGACCCGGTCATCGCCGAGATCGCCGGCATCGACGCCCTGCCGCTGACCCAGGATCGCTCCCAGGGCTTCGCCGACGCCCTCGAGGCGTGCGGCGAGGAGGTCGACAACCGTGCGGCCGCCGAGTTCACCGTCGAGTCGGGCGAGGAGGTCGCCTCCAACCTGCTCCAGACAGCGCCGCAGATCGACATCCTGTGGAACCACGACGACGACCAGGGCGTCGGCGTCAAGGCTGCGCTGGACAACGCGGACCGTCACGAGATGGCCTTCATCGGCGGAGCCGGCTCCTGCAACGCGATGGACTGGATCAAGGCCGGCGACATGGCCGCCACGATCATCTACCCGCCGACGCAGGCTGCCGACGGCATCAAGATCGCCAGGCTCATCGCCCAGGGCAAGAGCATGTCCGACCTGGTGCAGGTCGAGGTCCCGACGCGGATCGTCCTCAACGCCCCGGTCGTGACCGCGGACAACGTCGACGACTACACGGACCTCTGCTTCGAGTCCTGACCCAACCGCAACACAGGACCGGCCGGGCCACCCGCGCCCGGCCGGTCCTGCTGGGGCACCGAACTCCACGACGACGAACGAAGGACAGAGCCATGGACCCGAACGCTCCCGACCTGGGAGTCGGCCTCGTCGGCCACGCCTTCATGGGGGCCGCGCACTCCCAGGCCTGGCGGTCCGCGCCGCGCTTCTTCGACCTGCCGCTCAACCCCAGGATGCGAGCCATCTGTGGCCGCGACGCGGACCGGGTCCGCGCGGCAGCCGACCGGCTGGGCTGGGAGTCGACCGAGACCGACTGGACGCGGGTCGTTGCTCGCGACGACATCGACCTGGTCGACGTCTGCACGCCCGGTGACACGCACGCCGAGATCGCCATCGCCGCGCTCGAGGCCGGCAAGCACGTGCTCTGCGAGAAGCCGCTCGCCAACACGGTCGCCGAGGCCCAGGCCATGACGGCCGCGGCCGACCGCGCCGCCGCCCGGGGCGTGCTCGCCATGGTCGGCTTCACCTACCGCCGGGTCCCCGCGATCGCGCTGGCCAAGCAGCTCGTCGAGCAGGGCCGGATCGGCCAGGTCCACCACGTCCGCGCGCAGTACCTCCAGGACTGGATCGCCGACCCGATGGCGCCCATGTCGTGGCGGCTGGACAAGGCCAAGGCCGGTTCCGGCGCGCTGGGTGACGTGGGCGCGCACATCGTCGACCTGACCCAGCACATCACCGGCGACCGCATCGCCTCGGTCAACGGCCTGCTCGAGACGTTCGTGCACGAGCGGCCGCTCGCCGCCGACAGCTCGGGCAGCCTGCTCGGTGGCCAGGGCGCCAGCGGCACGGCCATGGGCCGCGTGACCGTGGACGACGCGGCGATGTTCCTGGCCAGGTTCGAGAGCGGCGCCGTCGGCGTCTTCGAGGCGACCCGGTTCGCCACCGGCCGCAAGAACGCGATCCGCGTGGAGATCAACGGGTCGGACGGCAGTTTGGCGTTCGACTTCGAGGACATGAACGTCCTGAACTTCTACGACGGGCGCGACCCCGCCGAGACCGCCGGCTTCCGGCGCATCCTGGTCACCGAGCCGACACACCCGTACGTCGGGGCCTGGTGGCCGCCCGGCCACGGTCTCGGTTACGAGCACGGCTTCACCCACCAGGTCGTCGACCTGGTGACCGCGATCGGCAAGGGCGAGCAGCCCCTGCCGTCGTTCGCCGACGGCCTCCAGGTGCAGCGTGTGCTCGCGGCCGTCGAGCGCAGCGCCGAGATGGGCGCGTGGCAGCCCACCGCCGTACCCGTCCCCGCCGTCTGAGAGGACCTGAGATGACCCGCCCGATCACGCTGTTCACCGGCCAGTGGGCCGACCTGCCGTTCGAGGAGATGTGCCGGCTGGCCTCGGAATGGGGCTACGACGGTCTCGAGATCGCCTGCTGGGGTGACCACCTCGACGTGTGGCAGGCGGTCGAGGACGACAGCTACGTGAGCGACAAGCTCGCCTTGCTCGACAAGTACGGGCTGAAGGTCTGGGCCATCTCCAACCACCTCAAGGGCCAGGCCGTCTGCGACGACCCGATCGACGAGCGCCACCAGGGCATCCTGTCCAGCCGGATCTGGGGCGACGGCGATCCCGAAGGCGTCCGGCAGCGCGCCGCCGAGGAGATGAAGATGACCGCGCGGGCCGCGCGCAAGCTCGGCGTCGACACGGTGGTCGGCTTCACCGGCTCCTCGATCTGGAAGTACGTCGCGATGTTCCCGCCGGTGCCCGCGTCGATGATCGACGCCGGGTACCAGGACTTCGCGGATCGCTGGAACCCGATCCTCGACGTGTTCGACGAGGTGGGCGTCCGGTTCGCGCACGAGGTCCACCCGTCGGAGATCG
>JAICRP010000186.1 GCA_025966445.1 Nocardioides sp. | reverse complement strand
GGTCCTCGGTCGCAGCCTCACGAACCTCTTGCTGGTCCTGGTGCTGGCTGTGCTCGCCGGTGCGTTCGGCGCGTGGCAGGCGGGCAAGGTCCGCGAGAAGACCCCGCCGTACCCGCTGCAGTACGGCCCGCCGGACGGCATCGGCCCGGCGCAGGGCGCGTACATCATGACCGAGCGCACCGGAAAGGAGGACTTCGTCGCGTCGATCATGGAGGCGGCGGCGAAGGGCGCGCTCAGCCTCGACCGCTCCGGTGACAGCTGGACCGTCACCGACACCCACGGCCCGCAGGGCTGGGCCGGCCTCGACCCGGTGACCCAGCGCGTCGCCCGGCTCACGGGTGGCCCCGGTCTCGCCTTCACCGCGAGCCCGGGCAGCGTCAGCTCCGGCGAGAAGCTGAAGACCGAGCTGGCCGGCTTCGAGTCCGCGACCCGCTCGTGGGCTACCTCCGAGGGGTTCATGCAGAAGGCCGGCCTCGGCTGCCTCGGTGGGCTCTTCGTCATCGGTGGCGGCATCCTGGCGCTGCTCATCGCGGGCGGCAACTTCTTCGACATGGGCATCATCGCGCTGATCCCCGGGATGCTGGCGGCGGGCGCCGCCCCGGTGCTGGCCACGGGGGCGAACACGCGGCGTACGGCCAAGGGGCGCGACCTCTGGTCGAAGGTCGGCGGCTTCTACCGCGTCCTGTCCACCCCCTCGAGCCAGAACCGGTTCGACTTCTCGGGCCGCCAGGACCTCTACACGGCCTACATCCCGTGGGCCGTCGCGTTCGACTGCGCTGACGAGTGGGCGGCCAAGTACCGCACCGAGACCGGCCAGGAACCTCCGGTCCCGTCGTACTTCCCGGGGTACGCCGGCGCGCACACCGGCAACTACACCGACCAGATGGTCAACAGCTTCTCCTCGACCGTCGACGGCGCCATCTCGGCCTACCAGGCGACCCAGTCCTCGTCCTCCAGTGGTGGCGGCGGTGGCGGGGGGTTCTCCGGTGGCGGCGGTGGCGGCGGCGGGGGAGGTGGTTCCTGGTGACCGTTTGCTCCACACTGTGCCCAGAATCGGGCTCAGACCAGCACCCAGAACAGGGGATTCGTCCATGACCGGACTCATCATCGGCGGCGTCATCGTGCTCGCCCTCATCGCCTTCGGCGTCATGGGGTTCAACAAGCTCCGGACCAGTGACGTGGCGGCCCAGGAGGCGCTGGGTGGCATCGACGTCCAGCTCACCCGCCGCGCCGACCTGATCCCCAACCTGGTGGACACGGTCAAGGGGTACGCCGCCCACGAGCGCGAGGTCTTCGAGGAGATCACCAAGGCCCGCTCGCAGGTGCAGGCCGCCGCGGCCGGGAACGACGTACCGGCCAAGGCCGCCGCCGACGCCCAGCTCCAGGGAGCACTCGTCCGGCTGAACGCCGTGGCCGAGGCCTACCCGGACCTCAAGGCCAACACCAACTTCCTCGACCTCCAGAAGCAGCTGGCCGAGACCGAGAACCAGATCTCGTTCGCCCGCCAGTACTACAACGACGCGGTCGCGAAGCTGAACACCCTCGTGCGCACCATCCCGTGGATGTTCTTCACCGGCATGGCCGGCGTGCACGCCCGCGAGTTCTACGAGGCTCCCGCAGGCTCGACCGAGGCACCTCGGGTGGAGTTCTGACCGGCCTGCCTCAGGCCGTGACCGGCCGACGTACGCGCCGGGTCACGTACATCCCCCACAGCGCGGCCAGCGGCAGCATCACCAGCGAGTACACGGCGGCCGGCACCGAGAACGTCACCGACCCGAGCACCTCGACCGCGATGAAGATCGCCAGCGTGCCGTTGTGCAGGCCGATCTCGAACGACGAGGCGATGGCCTGCCTCTCGACGACGCCGAACGCCTTCGGGACGACGTACCCGACGACCAGGCTGATCGCGCAGAAGGCTGCGGCGACGAGGCCGATGTCGGCGAAGTAGCCCTCGATGTTGTCGCGCTCGTCGACGAGGATGGCGACGACGAGCAGGCCGAGCAGGACGGCGGAGAGCATGCGGACCGGGCGGTCCATGCGGGCGGCGAACGTGGCGTTGCGAGCACGGACGAACATGCCGATCCCCACCGGCACCAGGATGATCACGAAGACCTTCAGCACCTCACCGAACGGCACCGACACCTCGTCGCCACGGTCGTAGTAGGCGATCGCCAGGCCCGTGACGATCGGCAGGGTGACGATGGAGATGATCGAGTTGACCGCCGTCAGGCTGATGTTGAGGGCGACGTCACCGTGGAACAGGTGGCTCATCAGGTTGGCGGTCGTGCCACCGGGTGACGCGGCCAGCAGCATCATGCCGATGCCCAGCACGGCCGGCAGGTCGGCCAGCACGACCAGCGCGAAGCAGACCGCCGGCAGCAGCACGAGCTGGCAGGCGAGCGCGACCGCGATCGCCTTGGGACGCTGCCCGACGCGGCGGAAGTCCTCGCCGCTGAGCCCGAGACCGAGACCGAACATGATGACCGCCAGCGCGATCGGGAGGCCGATGGTGGCCAGAGCCGAATCCATGGGCGGACACTAGTGGCACATCGGCATCGGCAGTGAGGGCTCTCGGGTGGCCAGGTTCGTGACGATCGGGTACGGCGACGAGGCGGGGTACGCACGCACCCCGTGCGCGGTGGCGTACGGCGTGGTGGAGGTCTGGCCGCTCGACGAGTAGCCGAAGTTCCCGGAATCACCGGGACCACCGTCCTTGTGGACCACGGGTCGTCGGGCGGACCGTGGAGCCATGGGCACACGACGGAGCACCACGACCATCATCGTCGCCGGACTGGCGACGACCTCGATCCTGGTCCCGGTGGCCGCGGCCTCCGGCGCGGCCGCAGCCGTCTCGTGCCGCGGCGTACCGGCGACCATCGTCGGGACGGCGGCGGACGACCTGCTCGCGGGGACGCCGGGCCCCGACGTCATCGCCGGGCTCGAGGGGGACGACATCCTGCTCGGAGTGGACGGCGACGACCGCATCTGCGGGGGTACGGGCAGCGACCGGCTCGCGGGTGGCCCCGGCGACGACCGGCTCTTCGGCGAGAAGGACGGGTTCGACTACGCGAACGGTGGCCTCGCGGGGGATGCGCTCTGGGGTGGGCCCGGCGACGACCTGCTGAACACCGGCCGCGGAGGCAAGCCGAACGACTACTGGGGCAGCTACGACCAGCTCCGGTTCTCGGGGTCGCCGGGTGGGGTGCACGTCGACCTCAGCACCGGCGTGGCCACGGGCGAGGGGACCGACCGTCTCGTGGTGATCGCGCCTGTCAAGGTGGTCGGAACTCCGTACGACGACGTCATCCTCGGGTCGGGTCGCCCAGACGTGATCGTCATGCTCACCGGGCATGACGTGGTCGACGGGCGCGGGGGCAGCGACGGCATCTGGGCACAGGACCGGGAGGCCATCACGGACAGGATCGGGGACGACGTCCGCGGCGGGTTCGGCAACGACTACATCGTCGCCGGTCCGGGCGACGACCTCGTCCGTGGGGACGGAGGGGCCGACACCCTCGTGGACACGCAGGGCGTCATCCATCTCGACGGCGGCCCCGGCAACGACTCGTTCACGTCCGGCGTTCCGTGGGAGAAGTCCGGCCACCGCCTCGACGGTGGTCCCGGTCGGGACTACGTGGGCTGGAGCCTCCGGCTGCGCGCCCCCGATCGGGGTGAGCTCCGCGGCGTCCTCGACCTGGTGATCGGCACCATGTCCGTGCAGCTCCACGAGCGGGCAACGCAGATGAGCATGCAGGCACTCGAGGGTGTCGGGCTCATGCCCGGACGCTGGCGGGTGACCGGCGGACCGGCCAACGAGTGGGTGTCGGCGACCTACCACCGCACGTCCCGCCTGGTCGCCCGGATGGGGGCCGGCAACGACCGCGTCTACGGATCGGGCGGCGACGACCAGCTGAGCGGAGGACCCGGCTTCGACCGCGTGTCGCCGTCCAACGGCGTGGACGTGTGCAGCGGCTTCGAGGTCGGCACCCGCCTCAGCTGCGACGGCGCGGAGGAGGTCAGGCGCCGCCCAGCGGGTTGAGGCCCTTGACGTCACCGAAGGCATGGAGCAGCAGGTCCGTCATCTCGAACGTCGAACCCCGACCCAGGTCGGGGACGAAGCTCTTGCTGCGCACGATCGAGAAGCCGCTGCCCTGCATGGCGCGGTGGAAGGTCTCGGCCACGATGCGGGCGCCCACGCCCGTCATGACGCCACCGTTGAGCTCGGCCTCGCGCAGCACGTAGAACCAGAGGGGGGCCTTGGCCGCCAGCGCGTCCTTCTGGCTGGCGCTCAGACCCGTCACCACCGCACCGCCGGACCCGGCGAGGAGCTGCGCCTTGGTCAGTGGCGCGATCGCGACGCCCTTGTTGGCCAGCTTCTGTGCCATCTGCGGTCCCGTGGCCAGCCTGACCATCTTGGCGCGCGTCAGGTTGCGGAATGCCAGGTTGGCGCGCAGGTCGTTGAACGGGATGTTGACCGGCCCGTTGAACGTCCCGGGCGGGAGGTTGCGCAGCGGGTCGGTGAGCAGCGTGTCGATCCGCTTCGCCTGGTTGACGTTGTCCACGCCCCCGGGCGGGGCGAGCTCGGGGTGACCGCCGGCCGTGAAGTCGTACATGCGTCGCCAGTCGGCCAACCAGTTGCTGAGCAGCTTCAGCTCGCCACCCAGGCTGCCGCCGACCCCGGAGAAGTCGAACATGTAGAACAACGAGCCCGCCGTACCCGGGAAACGGCGGTTCCAGTTGTAGGAGTCGCGCACCATGCTGTGGCCGAGCCGGAACGCCGCGACCGAGAACTCCAGCGGCATCGTCGGGATGTCGGTCGGGGCGGCGTCGGGCTCGACGAGCACGCGGCCGTTCGTGAAGACGTCGTCGACCACCGCCGGGTCGAGGATCCGCGGCAGGTAGTCGTGGCGCAGCATCCACTGGTAGTGCAGGGTCACCTGCTTGCGCGCCTTGCGGAAGTGCTGGGCCGTGGTCGGGGCGGAGGTGTCGTCGACCACCCGGTTGTGGAAGTTGATCATCGCCACGTGCGTCTGGGCGACGATGAGGTTCTCGTCGTTGCGAGGGTCGGGGATCAGCGCGGTCCGCTCCCCGTCGACGCGCGGCAGGTCGTGGCCCTTCTTGGCGGCGTCCGACCCGATCTTCTTGGTCGTGCCGACCTTGAGGTGCAGCCCGTCGGCCTCGTAGAACTTGGCGGATGCCGGGTTGCTCGGACCCACGCCGTACAGGGAGTCCAGGTCGAGCCGCGGCGAGCGGCCCTGCACGAGCTCGGCCGGCGTGACGTCCTCGCCGAGAGCGACGTCCGTACGGTCGAAGGTCAGGTCGTGGTCGACGAACTGGCCGAGGTACGTGTAGCCGGCAGGGATGTCGCCCTGCCCGCCACCGCCCTCGACCATCGCGATCGCCAGCCGCTTGATCACGGCCGGCCCGAGCGGGTCCCCCTTCGGCCCGCAGCGGGAGAACCGGAACGGCGGCGCCTGGCCCGCGGCCAGCTGTTGGGGAGCGGCGGCGGTCGGCTCCTCGGACTCGCTGAGCGGGTCGGGTGCGTTCCCGTGCCGTCCGCCGAGCTGGGTACCGACCAGCCCCTCGCCCTCGACGAAGAACGACTCGGCACCGTGGTGAGCTGGCATGCTCCCGACGCTAGACCCCAGGTACGGCGCCGCCGCATAGCCCGTTCGGGCTATTCGGGCAGCGGCGACGTAGGTTTCCCGGATGGCCGACGACGTGGTGGTGCACGAGTACGGCGACCCCGGGGCCCCGCCGATGGTGCTGCTGCACGGGCTGACCGAGGCGGGCACGACCTGGCCCGACGCGGTCGAGCACTGGGGTGCGCACTGGCGGATGCTGGCGGTCGACCTCCGCGGTCACGGCGACTCACCGCGCTTCGCCGACGACGAGCTTGCGGACACGGCCGCGGTGGTGCTCGCGGACGTCCTGCGCGTGCTGGACGACGTACGCCGCCCGGTGGCGTTGGTCGGCCACTCCTACGGCGCGCTCTTCGCGCTGCGCGCCGCGATCGCTCGACCCGACCTCGTGCGGGGACTGGTGCTCGAGGACCCGGCCCGCCCGATCGACCTCCGACCCCCTCCGCCGGAGTTCTTCGAGCACCAGGACAGGTTCCTCGACGCCATGCTCACCCCCGAGACGGAGATCCGCCGGACCCGGGCCGAGACGACGTGGAGCGAGGCCGAGATCCAGGCCTGGGCGGCGTGCAAGCCACGGGTCGACCGTCGGCTGATCCACCACCTGGGGCTCGGGCCCGACCGCTGGCGCGACCTCATCGGCAACGTGACCGTCCCGACCTTGCTGGTGGTGCCGCGCGGCGACGGCTCCGGCGTACGGACGGCCAACCCTGCGGTGACGATCACCCGCATCCGCGGGGTCGGTCACTGCATCCGCCGCGACGACCCCGCGGCGTACTTCGGTGTCGTCGACCCGTTCCTCGCGAGCCTCGACCCCTAGTGCGGCCCGGCCCAGTCCGATTCGCCCTGCCAAGCCGGGGACCGCAGTGCTGCCCACGTGCTCGATCGCCACGAACGGCACCCCCGCCGACTCG
>JAICRP010000097.1 GCA_025966445.1 Nocardioides sp. | reverse complement strand
TGGGCGAGTACGTCGAGCGGGTTGGTCGGGACGCGCATCGACTCGATGGCGCCGGAGCGCATCCGTTCGACGGCCACGGCGGTCTGGGCGAGGTCGCCGCGGTGCTTGGGGAAGAGCACGCCGCGCGACACCTCGCCGACCTGGTGGCCGGCGCGGCCGACGCGCTGGAGGGCGCTGGCGACGCTGGGCGGGGACTCGATCTGGATCACCAGGTCGACCGCACCCATGTCGATACCGAGCTCGAGGCTGCTCGTGGCGACGACACAGGGGAGGCGGCCGCGCTTGAGGTCGTCCTCGATGATCGACCGTTGCTCCTTGGAGACCGAGCCGTGGTGGGCCTTGGCGATGACGACCTCGGCTCCGGCGCTCGCCCCCGACTGGGCCATGACCTGGGCCGGCTGCTTGCCGGTCTCCGGCAGGTCGCCGCCGGCTCGGTTCGTGGCGATCTCGTTGAGGCGTGCGGTCAGCCGCTCGGCGAGACGGCGGGAGTTGGCGAAGACGATGGTCGAGCGGTGCTGCTCGACGAGGTCGACGACGTGCTCCTCGACGTGCGGCCAGATCGAGCCGCTGCGGCCGTCGTCGGCGTCGGCGTCGGTCTCGACCTGGTCGCCGTCGGGTGCCGTCATGTCCTCGACGGGGACGACCACCTTGAGGTCCCAGGCCTTGTCGGCCGGAGGGGCCACGATGTCGACGGGCGCGTGACCGCCGAGGAAGCGGGCGACCTCGTCGAGCGGCCGCACGGTCGCGGAGAGGCCGATCCGTTGGGCAGGCCTCTCGAGGAGCGCGTCGAGGCGCTCGAGGCTGACGGCGAGGTGGGCGCCGCGCTTGCCACCTGCGACGGCGTGCACCTCGTCGACGATGACGGTGTCGATTCCGCGGAGGGACTCGCGCGCCTGCGAGGTCAACATCAGGAACAGCGACTCTGGCGTGGTGATGAGGATGTCCGGCGGCTGGCTGGTCAGCCTGCGTCGCTCCTGGGCGGTGGTGTCACCGGACCGGACGCCGACACGGATCTCGGGCAGCTGGGCGCCCCCGACCCTGTCTGCGGTGTGGCGGATGCCTGCGAGCGGCGCCCGGAGGTTGCGCTCGACGTCGACACCCAGTGCCTTGAGCGGCGAGATGTAGAGCACCCGGCATCGCTTCGCCTTCTCCGGTACCGGCGCCGTGAGCAGCTTGTCGAGCGACCACAGGAACGCCGCCAGCGTCTTGCCGGACCCCGTCGGCGCCACGACCAGCGCGTGCCGTCCGGCCCCGATCGCGTCCCACGCCCCCCGCTGCGCCGGCGTGGGCTCGGCGAACGCCGCCGCGAACCACGCCCGCGTGGGTTCGCTGAACCGCTCGAGACCTGCCTGCACGCGTTCAGTCTTGCTCACGCCACCGACAAGGCCCGGTGGCAGCTTTCTCCGGCCGGCCGGAGAAACCCGAACATGACGTACGGCGGACCGCACGCCATGTTCGGCGAACGTACGACGAGCGGGTGCTCAGGCCGCGATCGGACGGAACAGGGCACGGATGTGGGCCGCCGTGGTCTGGGGTTGGTAGAGGTCGGCCCACACGAGGCGGATGCACCGCCAACCCGTCAGGCGGCAGATCATGTCCTCGCGTTGCTTCTCCCTGAAGACCACGTCCGCGGCCGACTCCCCGGGCCTCAGAAGGCGTTCGTACTTGACCTTGCCGTCGAACTCCAGGAACACGCCGTACGCCGGCCAGGCGAGGTCGACCCTCGCAACCTCGCGTCCGTACTCGTCGCAGATCGGGTAGTTGACCTCGGGAGCCGGCAACCCCTGCGACCACACCAAGTAGCGGGCGCGCGTCTCACCAACGGACTCGCTGCGAGCGTCGGCCAGGCGCAGGACCAGGTCGGTGATGAGGGTCCCGGGCCACTGCGCCATGGTGGCGTAGCGGGCGCGCAGCTCGGCGAGCTCGACCAGCTTGCGGTGCAGCAAGTCGTCGATCTCGACAAGGCTGTGTTCCACGTCCGCGATGGTCGTGTACTCGAGCGCCGCTCGTGCCGGAGACGTCACGAGCAGTCCGTTGTGCTCGACGACGTCGCCCTCGGCGAGTGCGCCGCGGTGTGATCGGACCTGTGCGTAACGTCGTTGGGTGTTGCCATCCGGGCGTGTGAGGTGGACCTCGGTCAGGCTCGCCTCCCACAGAGGGCAGTCCCACTGGACGAGCGAGCTGGTGTGGCTCAGGATCACCGGCGACCTGGCTTGACGGACCACCGCCCGGCAGAACAGGTCGTAGCGTTGGTGGAGGCTCAGACGGGCATGGATCCCGGCAAGTACGTAGGCTCCTCGACGCACTCGGACCCACCGACCGCTGGCGACCTCGCGCCGGACGGCCTTGTCGTGATAGCCCAACGCTTCTGCCTCGTGGGTGAGGAAGACGCCGTGTTGGCGACAGATGAGTTCGAGCAGCGGATCCACACCCACAGCGTGGCTGCGCTGCCGGGCCGACGAAAGCGGCGATCAGCAACCTGTGGAGAGCCGACCGGCCCAGGTCACACGCCACCTGTACTCGGCGTACCTTCGCCGCACTTGGCGTACGGCGCACCCCACGCCTTGTTCGGGTTTCCCCGGCCGGCCCGACAAACCCGACAGGGACACCGCACCTACCGCGCCAGCCACTCGCCGTACGCGTCGAAGGTGTAGGGGCGGCCGAGGAAGTCCTCGACGAGGTCGGCGGCGTCGCGGGCGCCACCGGGGGCGAGGATCAGGTCGCGGTAGCGGTGGGCGGTGACGGGGTCGAAGAGGTCGTCGGGGTCGAAGGCGCTGAAGAGGTCCTTCGCGATGACCAGGGACCACATGTAGGTGTAATAGCCGGACGAGTAGCCGTCGAGGTGTCCGAAACCCGCGAACATGTGGGTGTCGTCGACGTAGGGGAACATCGAGTACCGCTCCTGCAACCGGATCGTGGCCTCCGTGAGGTCGTCGGGACGGTCGGTGTGGAACCAGTACGACATCGCGGCGTAGAACATCTGCGTGCGCGCCGTGTAGCCCTTCCCGAAGTCCTCGGCGCGCTTCATCGCGGCCACCAGGTCGGCCGGGATCGGCTCGCCGTCGGCGTTCACGGCGAACGTCTGCAGCACGCCGGGGTCCCACGCCCACTCCTCGAGCAGCTGGCTCGGAGCCTCGACGAAGTCCCACTCGGTGGCCACGCCGGCGAACCGGCTCCAGTGGGCCCGGCCCGCGAGCACGTGGTGCACCAGGTGCCCGAACTCGTGGAAGAGCGTCACCACGTCGTCGTGCTCCATCAGCCCCTTGCTGAAGTTGCACACCAACACACCCTCGGGCAGCTGGGTGCCGGAGACGCCGTCGGTGATCGTGAACTGCGCCGCGTGCGAGTACTTGCCCTCGCGCGGGTGCAGGTCGAGGTAGATGCGCCCCAAGGTCTCGCCCGCGAGCGAGACGTCGTACGCCGTCACGTCGGGGTCCCAGACCACCGCGTCCTCGACGGGCGTGTAGGTGAGGTCGAACAGGCGCGCGGTCACGTCGAGCAGGCCGGCGCGCACCCGGGTGAAGTCGAAGTAGGTGCGCACGACCTGGGCGTCGACGTCGTACTGCTCCTTGCGGACCAGCTCCTCGTAGTACGGGAAGTCGACGCCGTCGATCGCGGTCGCGTCCGGGTGGTCGACCCGCAGGCGGGCCAGCAGGATGTCGCGGTCACGCTCGGCGGACTCCTGGGACACCTCGGCGATCCGCTCGATGAACTCCGGGATGGCCGACCCCTTGCCGATCATCTTCACGCCGGCGTCGTAGTCGGCCCAGGTGTCGTAGCCGACCAACCGGGCGAGCTCCTCACGCAGCTCGAACAGCTCGCCCAGGAGCGGCTCGTTCTTCGGGTACCCCTGGTTGAGGAAGACGGCGACCATGTCGCGACGTACGTCGCGGTCCTTGCAGAAGGTGCGCACCGGGATCGCGTCGGGGTAGTCGGTGGTGACGGTGACCAGGCCGTCGTCCTCGACAGGGTGCTCGTCCAGCCAGTCCTGCGGGAGGCCGTCGAGCCGCTCCGGGGCGACCCGGATGGTGCCCTTCCCGTCGCGGATGTTCTTGCTGAACTCCTGGCCGATGACCGTCAGCTGCTCATTGATCTCGGTGATCCGCGCGCGAGTCTCGTCGTCGCGGTCGACCCCGGCGCGGCGGAAGTCCGTCAGCGTCTTGTCGAGCAGCCGAGCCGCCTGAGGGTCGAGCGCGGCCGCGTCGAGCGCCGCGAACACGTCGTACAGCTCGCGGTCGAGCTGCAGCTCGGTGCCGAGCTTCTGCACGTCCTGGACCGCGGCCTCACCGCGCGTGCGCACCGCCTCGTCGGGGTGCACCTCGCTGAACAGCGAGCCGACCGACGCGGCGTTGCTCATGCCGATCATGCCCTCGTCCCAGATGCGCAACGCCTGGTCGGGCGTGGTCGCCTCGCCGGCCTTGAGCCGGTCGGCGGCGTCGCGTGCGGCCTGGAGGCCCGCGGCACAGCGCTCGTCGAGCCAGGCGGCGAAGCCGTCGGCGGCGGGGAGAGACAGGGGCGCTGGGGTCTGGTCAAGGGCCTGGGACACGCGGTGATCCTCCCCGATGCCGCCGACAAACCCAACGCGTTATCCCCTTCGGGGGACGTCGGCGGCGTGTCCTAGGGTCGCAGGCGTGCCAGATCCAGCCAGCTCCGAGGACCTGATGATCGAGGCGCGAGACCTGCGCAAGGCGTTCGGCGACTTCGAGGCGGTCCGCGGCATCGACCTCGCCGTACGCAAGGGTGAGGCTTTCGGGTTCCTCGGACCGAACGGCGCCGGCAAGTCCTCGACCATGCGGATGATCGCCGCCGTCTCGCCGGTCAGCGGCGGCGAGCTCCGCATCCTCGGCCGCGATCCGGCGAAGGACGGGCCGGCCATCCGCGGCCGACTCGGCGTCTGCCCGCAGGAAGACACCCTGGACACCGAGCTCAACGTCTTCGACAACCTCTTCATCTACGGCAGGTACTTCGGGATCGCGGCCGCCGACGTCCGCGAGCGGGCCCAGGAGCTGCTGGAGTTCGTCCAGCTCACCGACAAGGCGAAGTCCAAGGTCGAGGACCTCTCCGGCGGCATGAAGCGGCGGCTGACGATCGCCCGCTCGCTCATCAACCGACCCGACCTGCTCCTGCTCGACGAGCCGACGACCGGCCTCGACCCGCAGGCCCGGCACCTGCTGTGGGACAAGCTGTTCCGGCTCAAGCAGACGGGCGTGACGCTCGTCATCACCACGCATTACATGGACGAAGCCGAACAGCTCTGCGACCGGCTGGTCGTGATGGACAAGGGCGTGATCGTGGCCGAGGGTTCGCCGGCCGCGCTGATCCAGGAGCACTCCACCCGCGAGGTGACCGAGCTCCGGTTCGGGGTGGTCGGCGAGGACGAGACCCACGCGTCCTACGCCGAGAAGGTCGCCGAGCAGGTCACGGGTCTGGGCGAGCGCGTCGAGGTGCTCCCCGACCGGCTGCTGGTCTACGGCGACGACGGCGACGAGGTCGCGGCCAAGGTCCACGAGCGCGGACTCCGGCCGGTCGCGGTGCTCGTTCGCCGCTCCACGCTCGAGGACGTCTTCCTCCACCTCACCGGCCGGACCCTGGTCGACTGATGGCCGTCACCGAGGGCGTTCCCGTCTCCGAGGGCATCGGCCGGCAGGTCGACTACTGGCTGACGGTCTACCGCCGGACCTGGAAGGGCACGGCGATCTCGTCGTTCGTGGCGCCCCTGTTCTACGTCGTGGCGATGGGGGTGCTCCTCGGCGGCTTCATCGAGGTGGACCCCTCCGAGCTCGAGGGCGCGACCTCGTACCTCGCCTTCCTCGTACCTGGTCTGGTCGCGGCGCACGCGATGCAGACGGCCGTCGGTGAGACGACGTACCCCGTCATGGGCATGATCAAGTGGCAGCGCGTCTACGAGTCGATGCTGGCCACGCCGCTGGCCGTCCGGGACGTGGTGTTCGCCCACCTGGTGTTCGTGACGGCGCGGGTGGCCAGCACGTGCGCGGTGTTCATGCTGGTGGTCGCGCCGTTCGGCGTGATCGAGACGTGGTGGGGTGCGGTCCTCGCGTTCCTGTCGCAGATTCTCGTCGGTACGGCGTTCGGGTCGCTGGTCTACGCGCTCACGACCCGCATGTCGACACCCGAGGGCTTCGGCGTGCTGTTCCGGCTCGGGGTGTTCCCGATGTTCCTGTTCTCCGGCGCGTTCTTCCCTGTCGCCAACCTGGGTGAGGTCGGGGCGTGGGTCGCGCGGCTGACGCCGCTCTGGCAGGGGGTGAACCTGTCGCGGATGTTCATGCTCGACAACGTCGACTGGGCCGTGGCCGGCATCAACGCGACGGTCCTGATCGTGCTGACGCTGGTGGGGCTGCGGTGGTCGGTGACCGGCCTGAGGAAGCGGCTGGTGTCCTGATGGCAACCACCTACCCCGAGGACCGGTCGCTCACCTCGTCGGCGGCCGCCGACCTGGTTCCCCCGCTCACCGCGGTCGCCGCCGCCCGGCTGCTCGTGCTGCGCAACTACCTCGTCTACCGCAAGGCGTGGAAGCTGTTCATCACGGGGTTCCTCGAGCCGTTCTTCTACCTGCTCTCGATCGGCATCGGCGTCGGTCAGCTCATCGACAGCTTCGAGTTCAACGGCCACGTGATCGACTACGCGTCGTTCGTGGCGCCCGGCATGCTCGCCGCCTCGGCGTTCAACGGGGCGCTGATCGACATGACGTTCAACGTCTTCTTCAAGCTGAAGTTCGACAAGCTCTACGACCAGATGCTCGCGACGCCGCTGTCCACCAGCGACATCGCGCGCGGCGAGATCGCCTGGGGACAGCTCCGCGGCGGCGTGTACTCCCTCGCGTTCCTGGGTGTGATGGCCGTGATGGGGATGCTGCACTCGTGGTGGGCGGTGCTCGCGCTGCCTGCGGCGATGCTGATCGGGTTCGCGTTCGCGGCCGTCTGCATGGGGCTGACGACCTACATGAAGTCGTGGCAGGACTTCGACAAGATCACCCTCGCGCAGCTCCCGCTGTTCCTGTTCTCGGCCACCTTCTTCCCCGTCACTGCCTACCCCGACACGATCCGCTGGGTGGTCGAGCTCACGCCGCTCTACCGCGGCGTCGTGCTGTGCCGCGAGCTCACCACCGGGGCCGTATCGATGGCGTCGGTGTGGTCGGTGCTCTACCTCGTCGTGATGGGCGTGCTCGGCCTGCTCCTCGTCCGCCGACGCCTCGACCTGCTGCTGCTCAAGTAGCCCGGTACGACAGTCCCGCGTCGGCCAAGGCCTCGCGCAGGCGGGCGATGGCGACGGGGCCGACCCCGTGCATGGCGAGCAGGTCCGCCTCGGTGACGGCACCCAGCGACTCCAGCGACGTCAGCCCGGCGGCCCGCAGGGCCCGGGTGGCCGGCGCGCCGATGGAGCGGGGGAGCGGTGTCCCCTCGGGACGCGGCGGCCGCTTGCGACGCCGTCCACGCAGCTTGTCGACGACGACCTCGCCGCGGGGCGACAGCCGGTAGCCGATCGCCAAGGACTCGGTCAGCCCGAGCTCCTTGAGCTTGCGGACGTCGGTCTTGAACGGCGCGGTCTCGCGACCGACCTTCGCGGCGAGGTCCGGGGCCCTGCGCTCCGGGTTGCGGTCGATGAGGTCGAGCGTCGTGCGCGTCCAGGGGCCGGACGACGACGCCCGGTCGAGGCGCTCGAGCCGCGCGACGATCGCGGCGACCTCCTCCGTGGTGGGCAGCGCCGAACGCAGCTCCGCGCGCGGGTCGGCCCCGGCGTGCCGCAGCCCGACCCGCCACGCCGGCCGGTCGGACCTCGGCGCGAGCGCGGCCACGAGCGCGGCCAGCGACGGCGAGCCCGCCCGTCGGGCGTCCTCCTCCGTGAGCGACTCCACGGCCACCTCCGACACCGACGTGACCTCGACCAGCCCCACGGCGGTGCGCATCTTCGTCCCCACCACCACGCGAGGGCGCTCCCAGCGCCGGAACGCGAGGTCGATGCCGCCGGCCTGGATCGCCCGTAGCTCGCTCGGCCGGATCATCATGGGGCGGGCGCCTCCTCGCCGAGGCGCAGCAGCCAGTACGCCGTGTCGACCCACGCCGCGAACTTCCAGCCCACCTCGCGCAGCACTCCCGCCTCGGCGAACCCGCACGCACGGTGCAGCCGTTCGCTGGCCTCGTTGGGCAGCGCGATCACGGCGACGGCCACGTGGATCCCGTCCTCACGGAGCTTCCCCAGCAGCTCGTCGTACAGCCGCCGGCCGAAGCCCTGCTGCTGCGCGTCGAGGCCGAGGTACACCGCGACCTCGCGAGTCTGCTCGTACGCCGAGCGGTCGCGGTAGACCGAAGACTCGGCGTACCCACGGACCTCACCGTCCTCGGCGACGACGACCAGCAGGTGCTCGCCCCGACGTGGCTCGTCGCCGACCTTGGCGGCCCAGCGCTCGGGTCCGGGCGACTCGTCGTCGAGCGCCGTCGTCGACGAGCGGGCGTGGTGGTCGTAGATGGCCGACACCTCGACCAGGTCGTCCGGAGTGGCAGCGCGGATCTCCATGCCCTCACTCTGCCCGTTCGACCAACCCGTCGGCACTCCTGAGAGGATGCCGCCATGACGACCGCCGGGCCCATCACGCCCGACACCAAGGACTGGACCTGGGTGCTCGACCGGCCGTGCCCGGAGTGCGGATACGACGCCGCGACGGTCGCGGTGGCCGACCTGGCCCACCGGATCCGCGCCAACGCCGTGGTGTGGCTGGCGCTGATGGGCGAGCCCGACGTGGACGTCCGGCCGGAGGCCGGCGTGTGGTCGCCGCTGGAGTACGCCTGCCACGTCCACGACGTGCACCAGGTCTTCCACGAGCGGCTGACCGCGATGATGACCGAGCACGAGCCGCACTTCGCCAACTGGGACCAGGACACGACGGCCGTCGAGCGGCGCTACGACCAGCAGGTGCCCGCGATCGTCGGACCGACCCTGGTGGCGTCGGCGTACGCCGTGGGTGACCTCTACGCCTCGGTCCCGGACGACGACTGGGGTCGCAAGGGCATCCGCAGCGACGGCAGCGTCTTCAACATCGCCTCGCTCGGGAGGTACCACCTCCACGACATCGAGCACCACCTGCACGACGTGGCGACGATGGCGGAGCGGGTGACCATCGGCGCCTACGACGCGTACGCCGGCGAGTACGCCTCGGGCACCAGCGCCATGCCCGACGAGGTCACCCACAACCTCAACCACTTCGTCGACCTCGTCGGCACCGAGGCGCGGGTGCTGGAGATCGGCTCGGGCCCCGGGCGCGACGCCGCGGCCCTCGAGCAGATCGGCCTCAGCGTCCGGCGCACCGACATCACCCCCGCGTTCGTCCACCAGCTCCGCGCTGCCGGTCACCCCGCCGACCAGCTCGACCCGCTGCGTGACGACCTCACCGACACACTGCGGGGCGGCGCGCCGTACGACGGGGTCTGGGCCAACGCGTCCCTGCTCCACGTCGCTCGGGAGGCCCTGCCCGAGGTGCTCGCCCGCCTCGCCGCCGTCACCCGATCCGGCGGCACGCTCCACCTGACCCTCAAGGAGGGCGACGGCGCGGGCTGGTCCGTCCACGGTCACGTCGGCGCCCCCCGCTTCTTCACCTACTGGCGCGAGGACCCGCTGCGTGCGCATCTGACCCGGGCGGGCTGGGTGGTCGACGACGTGCGGCGCGGCGACAGCACCCCGGTCGACCGGCCCAGCGAGTCGTGGCTCGCGATCTTCGCGACCAGGGCGTAGCCGTGCGGCACACGGAGTTCTGGGCACGGATCGAGGCCGCGCTGGGTGCGGGGTACGCCCGGCACTGGGCATCGCAGACCGTCATCGCCGAGCTCGGCGGGCGGACCCCGATCGAGGCCCTCGACGCCGGCGTGACGCCCAAGGAGGTCTGGGCCGCGGTCTGGCGGACCCTCGAGCTGCCGCCGGTCGACCGGTGACCGGGTGACAGTGGCCCCGACCGATCTCGAGGCGGTCCAGCGGCACACCGTGCGGGTGCTCGTCGTCAGCCAGGCGGTCGGTGCGCTCGGCATGACGATCGGCTTCGCCACCGCGGCCCTGCTGGCGCGCGACATCTCTGGCTCCGACACCCAGTCCGGCCTCGTGCAGACCAGCCAGGTCCT
>JAICRP010000133.1 GCA_025966445.1 Nocardioides sp. | reverse complement strand
GCTCGACCTCGCCCCACACCGGGATGCCCCGCTGGTACGCCGCGGTCAGGCCGGGCGCGGTGGGCGGTACCCCGGGCGAGGTGACGACCAGGTCGACGCCGTCCGGGATCGTGTGCGAGGCGCCGGGCCCGATCCGGACGGTGGCGCCGAGGATCTCGAGGAGCTGGACCCGCTCCTCCTGGTCGGGCCGGACGCCCTCGGCGAGCACCGTCACCCGCGCGCCGACGTGCATCAGGTTGTCGGCGGCGGCGAACCCGGAGGCTCCGAGCCCGACCACCACCGCGTGCACGCGGCCCCACGGCCCGTTGCGGCCGAGCGTGTCGAGCTCGGGGGCGCTAGACACCGGCGACCCACTCGGCGTAGAAGACGCCCAGGCCGGTGGCGACGCACAGGCCGGTGATGATCCAGAACCGGATCACCACGGTGATCTCGTCCCAGCCCTTGAGCTCGAAGTGGTGGTGCAGCGGCGCCATCCGGCACAACCGCTTGCCGCCGCTCGCCTTAAACCAGCCGACCTGCAGCATGACCGACAGGGTCTGCAGCACGAACAGGCCACCGAGGATCGCGAGCAGGAACTCGGTGCGGGTGAGGATCGCCAGCCCGGCGAGGGCGCCGCCGAGCGCCAGCGAGCCGGTGTCCCCCATGAAGATGGCGGCGGGCGAGGCGTTCCACCAGAGGAACCCGAAGCAGGCGCCGGTGATGGCCGCCGCGACGACGGCGAGGTCGAGCGGGTCGCGGACCTCGTAGCAGGTGGGCCCGCCGACGGTCGCGCAGTTCTGGTTGTTCTGCCAGATGTTGACGAGGGTGTAGGCCGCGAAGACGAGGATCGAGACCCCGGTGGAGAGTCCGTCGAGGCCGTCGATGAGGTTCATCGCGTTGCTGGTGCCGGTGATGATCACCCAGAACAGGGCGATGGCCACCACGGTCGGCAGGGCCAGCCACTGGATGTCACGCAGGAACGAGACGTGCGTGGAGGCCGGGGTGTTGCCCCGGTCGTCGGCGAGCTCGTTCCAGACAGCGAGGCAACCGAACACGAGTGCCACCACGGTCTGGCCGATCATCTTGGCGCGACTGCGCAGTCCGAGGCTCCGCTGCATCTTGATCGCGATGAAGTCGTCGAGGAAGCCGACGGCGCCCAGGCCCACGAAGAGGAAGAGGAGGAGCAGCGCCGAGGCCGACGGCTCGCTCTGGGTGATGATCTTGGCCGCGAAGTACCCCACCACGACCGAGATGATGATGACCAGGCCACCCATCGTGGGCGTGCCGCGCTTGGTGTGGTGGCTGGTCGGGCCGTCGTCGCGGATCTCCTGGCCCCACCCCCACCGCGTGAACCAGGTGATGGCAACCCGCGTGCCGAGGAGGGAGATCAGCAGCGCGAAGCCACCGCCGAACAGGACGGACCTCATCGGCTCCCTTCCTCCTCGTCGAGGGCGTGCAGCAGGCCTTCGGCCACGGTCTCCAGCGCAGCCCCCCGCGAGGCCTTCACGAGGAGCACGTCGCCAGCGGCAGCATTCTCGCGCACCCAGGTCAGTGCCTCGTCACGGCCCGCCGTGTGGATCGCCACGCCCGTCCAGCCCCGGACGCCGGCGGCGCCGCGCCCGATGCCCGCGGCCACGTCGCCGACGGTGACGACCACCTCGACGCCGCGCTCGGCGGCGTACCGACCGACGTCCTCGTGGTCGATGGCGGTGGCCGCGCCGAGCTCGAGCATCTCGCCGAGCACGGCGACGGTGCGCGCACCGCGACGACCACCGATCGCGACGAGGGCGTCGAGCGCGGCGGCCATCGACGCCGGGTTGGCGTTGTAGGCGTCGTTCACGACGACCAGTCCGTCCGCCCGCTCGTGCAGCTCCATCCGCCAGCGCGAGGCGGGCGTCGCCGCGGTGAGGGCGCGGGCGACGTGGGCCAGGTCGACGCCGACGGCGAGGGCCATGGCGGCGGCCGCGCTGGCGTTGACGACCTGGTGGCCGCCTGGCTGGCCGAGCGAGACGTCGTGCCACTCGCCGTCGTGCCCCAGGGCGAAGGACGGTCGGCCGAGGTCGTCGAGATCGACGTCGCGCCAGCTCACGTCTGCCCGCTCGCCGAAGGTCAGCACCCGGCCCGGAGTCCGGTGGCGCATCGCCGCGACCAGGTCGTCGCCGGCGTTGAGCACAGCGGTGCCCTCGGGGCCGAGCGCCTCGACCAGCTCCCCCTTCGCCCGGGCGATCGCATCGCGGGAGCCGAACTCGCCGAGGTGGGCCGTGCCGACGTTCAGCACGGCGGCCACGTCGGGCGGCGCGATCCGGCACAGCTCGGCGATGTGCCCGATGCCGCGCGCGCCCATCTCGACGACGAGGTACTCGGTCTCGGCCGTGCAGCGCAGCACGGTGAGAGGGACGCCCAGCTCGTTGTTGAGGTTGCCCGCCGTCGCCACCGTCGGGCCGACGCCGGCGAGCACCTGACCGAGGTAGTCCTTGGTGCCGGTCTTGCCCTGGGAGCCGGTGAGGGCGAGCACGGTCGGCCGGACGCGGTCGACGACGTGGCGCGCCAGCCGCCCCAGCGCCACCGCGATGTCGGGGACGACGACGGTCGGGACCTCGGTCGCGCGGGAACCGAGCACCGCGACGGCCCCGCCCTCCACTGCCGCGGCGGCGAAGTCGTGGCCGTCGACCCGTTCCCCCACGATCGCCACGAACAGCCCGCCCTCGACGGGATCGCGGTTGTCGCGGAACGCGGTCCCCGTCACCGTGACCGCCGGGTCGCCGACCACCTCGCCGCCCACGACCTCGGCGACCTCGGCGAGCGTCATGGCGATCACGCCAGCACCTCCAGCTCGGCCCGCACGACGTCGCGGTCGTCGAAGGGCAGCACCACGCCGGCGACCTCCTGGCCGGTCTCGTGGCCCTTGCCGGCCACGAGCACCACGTCGCCGGCGCGGGCGCGACCCAGGGCCTCGTGGATGGCTGCCCGTCGGTCGCCGACCTCGATCACCTCGGCCGTGCCGTCGCGGGTGCCCGCGAGGATCTCGGCCCGGATGGCGGCGGGCTCCTCGCCCCGGGGGTTGTCGTCGGTCACCACGAGGACGTCGGCCAGCCGCGCGGCGATCTCCCCCATGATCGGGCGCTTGCCGGGGTCGCGCTCGCCGCCGGCGCCGAGGACCACGATGAGCCGGCCTTCGGTGAGAGGCCGCAGGGCCGCGAGGGCGGCGGTGACGGCGTCGGGCTTGTGCGCGTAGTCGACGACGACGGTGAAGTCCTGTCCTCCGTCGACCCGCTCGAGCCGGCCGGGCACCCCACCGCCCTCGGCCATCGCCCGGGCGACGTCGCCGAGGTCGAACCCCGCCGTGGCGCAGGCCGCGAGAGCGGCCAAGGCGTTGGCCACGTTGAAGTCCCCGGGCAGGGGGCAGCCGGCCTCGACCCGTACGCCGCCCGGGCCGGCGACCACGAAGGTGGACCCGGCCGCCGTCACCTCGACGTCCTCGGCCCGCCAGTCGGCGTCGCCGCCCGTGGTCGAGAAGGACTCGAGCGGGACCCCGCCGCGCTGGAGCAGGCGCCGGCCGTGCTCGTCGTCGGCGTTCACCAGGCCGCGGACGCACCGCTCGGACGTGAACAGGGACGCCTTGGCCTCGAAGTAGTCCTCGACGTCGGCGTGGAAGTCGAGGTGGTCGCGACCCAGGTTCGTGAAGACGGCCACGTCGAAGACGACGCCGTCGACGCGACCCTGCACGAGCGCGTGGCTGGAGACCTCCATGGCGCAGGCGGTGACCCCACGCTCCTTCATCATCGCGAACAGCGCGTGCAGGTCCGGCGCCTCGGGCGTGGTCAGCGCCGTCTTGATCTCCTGGGCGTCCACCCGCGTGCCGACGGTGCCGATCACTCCCGCCCGGACACCCGCGCGCTGCAGGGCACTCTCGGCGAGACGCGTGGTGGTCGTCTTGCCCTGCGTGCCGGTCACGCCGAGCATCCGCAGCGACCGCGCGGGGTCGCCGTACACGTGCGCCGCGAAGCGGCCGAGCAGGGACCTCGGGGCAGCGACCTCGAGCACGGGCAGTCCGCTCGGGGCCCGGGTCGCCCCGTCGCCGTCGGTCAGCACGGCGACAGCCCCCGCCTCGACCGCGGCCGCCACGTAGTCCATGCCGTGCGAACGGCTGCCGGACAGGGCCGCGTAGACGTCACCGGGCAGCACCCGCTGCGACGCGAGGGTGACCCCGGTGGCCACCCCCGAGAGGTCGCCATGGGCCCGCGCGGTCGGGTCGGCCGCGGCCAGCCAGGCGGCCAGCTCGGTCAGGGGACGCTGGGGTGGGTGCAGGGGACGAGCGGGGTCGGACATCAGCGCGAGGCTACTTGTCCGGGCCTCCACGTCGTCGGGAGCCGGGACGGCGCGGAGCCGGTCGGCGGGACGCCGTAGCGGCTCAGTGCGTAGCTCATGATCTTGGCGAACGCCGGACCGCCGACCGAGCCGCCACCCCCGCCGTTGCGAGGGTTCTGCACCACGACGTACACCGTGAAGCGCGGCTCGTCGGCCGGGGCGAAGCCCGCGAAGGAGACGGTGAAGGTGTTGTTGTAGCAGCCGCACGCAGGGCCGACGCGCTGGGCGGTACCGGTCTTGCCGGCGACCCGGTACCCCGGGATCTGGGCGGACGGCGCGACGCCGACGTCGGGGTCGACCACCCGCTCCATCATCAGCGTCATCTGGTGCGCGGCCCTCTTGCTCACCACCCGCTCGGTGGTGGCGGTGTCCGTGCCGACCTCCAGCCCCTCGTCGGTGACGGCCGCGCCCCGGATCAGGCTGGGCGAGACCCGGACCCCGCCGTTGGCGATGGTGTTGACCGCGGCGGCCATCTGCATGGCGTTGACCGACAGCGACTGGCCGAACGCGATCCGGTCCTGCGTCATCGACGTCCAGATGCTCGGGTCGGGGAGGATGCCCTGCGTCTCGCCGGCGATGCCCACGTTGGTCTTCTGGCCGAGGCCGAACCTGGTGAGGTACTCGCGCAGCTGACCGGTCTCGAAGTTGCGGCTCGCCAGCACCGTGCCGATGTTGGAGGACTGCGCGATGACGCCGGCCAGGGTCATGTAGAGGGTGTCGTGGCTGAACCAGTCGTGGATGACCCGGTCGCCACTGACCAGGCTGGACGGCACGACGACGCGCGTCTTGTTGGTGGCCTTGCCGGCGTCGATGAGCGCACTGAGGGTGAGCACCTTCTCGACCGACCCGGGCTCGTAGACGTCGGTCATGGCGCGGGAGACCAGGTCGCCCTTGGCCTTGGCCGACCGCGGGTCGCGGGCGTCGTACGTCGGGTCGTCGGCGAGGGCGAGCACCTCGCCGGTCTGGGTGTCGAGGACGACCGCGAACGCCGAGTCGGCCCTCGCGTCCTCGCGGGTCTGGCGCAGCACGCGCTGGACGTACCACTGGAGGTCGAGGTCGATGGTGGTGTGCAGGTCCTGGCCGTCGACGGCCGGCTCGATGGTGGCCTGGCCGAGCGGGATCCGGTTGCCGACGCCGACGGCGTAGCGCTCCGAGCCGTCGTGCCCCGCGAGCAGGCCGTTGAAGTTCCGCTCGAAGCCGGCGAGCGCCTCGTCGGTGCCCATGAAGCCGACCAGGTTGGCCGCCACGTCGCCGGCCGGGTAGTCGCGGACCGGGTCGTGCCGGGTGTCCAGGCCGTCGAAGCCGGCCTCCTCGGCGGCGGTGACCACGGCCTCGGCCTTGCTGGCCGGCACCCGGCGGGCGATGTAGGCGAACTGCTTGTCCTTGAGCCGCAGGGCCTTCAGGGTCTCGAAGTAGTCGACGTCGAGCCGGCCGGCCAGGAACTTCGCGAGCTCGGGCGCCTTCTCCCTGGTCAGCTCCGGGTTGGCCACCACCATCGCCCCGTCGACCGAGTCGGCGAGCGGCTTGCCGTTGCGGTCCAGGATGTCGCCGCGCTCGGCGGGCAGCTCGACGATGTCGGTGCCCTCGGCGGCCGCCATGGCGGCGTACGCGTGGGGGTCCACGCCCTGCAGCTGCACCAGGCGGGCACCGAACACCGACAGCACCATGGCGATGACCAGGAACCCGAACCGCAGCCGCAGGTGGGGTGACCCGCGCAGGCTGCCCCTGGCACGTGACTGGGCACGCGCGGAGGGTCGAGGGGGCGTACGACGCATCGGGCGGATCTCCTGGCTCAGCGGTTGCCGTCGGAGCGGGGCTCTTGCTGCTGCTTGTTCCTATCCCGACCGCGGTGCCGCTGGGCGTCTCCCGCGCCGGGGTCGGCCGGCTCTCCGATCACCGTGACGACGTTGGGGGCGGGGTCGAGGACGGCGGGCTTCTGGGGCGCGCGGGGCAGCAGCCGCAGCGAGTTCTCGCGGGTGGCCGCCGCGGGCGTGCCGAGGACCTCGCCGTCGGTGAGCCGGAGGAAGGCCGGTGTGGCCGGGATGACCATGCCCATCCGCTGGGCCTTGAGCGCGACCCGCTGCGGGTCGCGCAGGGCGTCGAGCTCCATCCGCAGCGTCTGCTCGCGAGCGTTCAGGGTCGCGGCCTGCTGCTCCATCGTGGTGGCCGTGAAGGCCGCCTGCTGCATCGAGGTGTTGAACATCAGCAGCCCGACCACGCCGGACAGCAGCACGAACGACACCAGCGTCACGAACGGCAGGTGGCTGGTGCGGGTCCTGGTGCGGGGGACGACGGTCAGCCGCGCCCGGTGGAGGGCCGCACCGGCGAGACCGGAGACCCGGCCTGGGGCACCGGCGGCTCGGATCCGGCCGGACCTGATCTGGAAGGCGGGGCTGCTCATCTCTTATGCGACTCCTGTGCTCGGGGAAGGGGCGAGTCGTTCGAGGGCGCGCAGCCGGACGCTGGCGGCGCGGGGGTTGTGGTCGACCTCGGCCGGGTCGGCCTTCTCGGCGCCGCGGGTCAGCAGCCGGAACGCCGGCTCGTGACCGGCGGGGACGAACGGGAGGTCCTCGGGGACGTCGCTGCGCGTCGCCTCGACGAACGCGCGCTTGACCAGCCGGTCCTCCAGCGAGTGGTAGGACTCCACGACCACGCGACCACCGACGGCGATCGCGTCGATCGCGGCGGGCAGCGCCCGGCGGAGCACGGCGAGCTCGTCGTTGACCTCCATGCGCAGGGCCTGGAACGTGCGCTTGGCCGGGTGACCGCCCGTACGTCGTGCGGGCGCCGGGATGACGTCGTACAGGAGCTCGACCAACCGCGCCGACGTGGTGAAGGGCGTCGTCTCGCGGGCGCGGACGACCGCGTTGGCGATCTGCCGGGCGAACCGCTCCTCGCCGTACTCCCGCAGCACCCGGGCCAGGTCCGGGGCCGAGTACGTGTTGAGCACGTCGGCGGCCGTGGGACCGCTCGTGCCGTCCATGCGCATGTCGAGTGGGGCGTCCTCGCGGTAGGCGAAGCCGCGCTCGAGGACGTCGAGCTGGAGCGAGGAGACGCCGAGGTCGAACAGCACGGCGTCGACGGCGTCGAGCCCGAGGTCGGCCAGGACCTCGGGGATCTCGTCGTAGACCGCGTGCACGCCGGTGAAGCGGGTCCCGTGGGCGGCCAGCCGCACGCTCGCCTGGGCCAGGGCGTCGGTGTCGCGGTCGATGCCGACCACGCGGGCGAGTGCACACCGCTCGAGCACGGCCTCGGTGTGCCCACCGAGGCCGAGGGTCGCGTCGACGAGGACCGCGCCCTCGTGGTCGAGGGCAGGCGCGAGGAGGGCAACGACCCGGTCCAAGAGGACCGGGACGTGGGAGGGACTCGTCATCGTCCCGGCTCAGCGTCCCCAGTGGGCGAGCAGGACGAGGGCCCCGGCGATCGCCACGGACGTGGCGGCCGAGAAGGCCATCAGTGCGGCGGCCTCGCGGGCCTGGTGGCGCACGCGGCGGACGGGTCCCGCGTCCGCGACCGGCGTGATGCTCATGAGTCTCGACCCTCGTGTTGGTGTTCCGGTGGAGCGAAGTGGGGGTGTCGTGGTGGCGGTAGGGATGAGGTGCGTGGAGCGGGGATCGTCCGGCCAGGCCCCCGCCCGCTGGTGCTGGAAGGGAAGTCACCGTCTGGAACCGGGGAAGGTGCTACAGAGGGTGGGCGTCAGCGGGCTGAGACCTCGCCGGACGATCGCTGTGGATTTGTGGTGGTGCGGGTGGCTGGTGGTGCGGGTGGCCGGTGGAGCGGGCCTAGAGGCCGGGGAAGACCTCTTCGCTGATGTCGGCGAAGGTCTCCTGGTTCTGCTGGTTGTAGGACTCCCAGCGAGCG
>JAICRP010000027.1 GCA_025966445.1 Nocardioides sp. | reverse complement strand
TCCCGCAAGACCGGCAAGGAAATCTGATGAGCGAGACGACCACCACCGAGACGCCGCAGGTGTCGGCGAAGGTGACGCCCCGGCTGAAGACGCGCTACCGCGAGGAGATCCTCCCGGCGCTGCAGTCGGAGTTCGACATCAAGAACGTCATGCAGGTGCCCGGCCTGACCAAGATCGTGGTCAACATGGGCGTCGGCGAGGCGGCTCGCGACTCGAAGCTGATCGAGGGTGCGGTCAAGGACCTGACGGCCATCACCGGCCAGAAGCCGACCGTGACCAAGGCCCGCAAGTCCATCGCCCAGTTCAAGCTGCGCGAGGGCATGCCGATCGGCGCCCACGTGACGCTGCGCGGCGACCGGATGTGGGAGTTCCTGGACCGGCTGCTGTCCCTGGCGCTGCCCCGCATCCGCGACTTCCGCGGCCTCTCCCCGAACCAGTTCGACGGTCGTGGCAACTACACCTTCGGTCTCACCGAGCAGGTCGTGTTCCACGAGGTCGACCAGGACCGCATCGACCGCACCCGCGGCATGGACATCACGGTCGTCACCACGGCCACCAACGACGACGAGGGTCGCGCGCTGCTCAAGCAGCTGGGCTTCCCGTTCGCCGAGCGCTGAGAAGCCCAGAAAGGGATGTGACGAGATGGCGAAGACATCTTTGCGAGTCAAGGCGGCGCGCAAGCCCAAGTTCGCGGTGCGTGCGTACACCCGCTGCCAGCGTTGCGGCCGGCCCAAGGCCGTCTACCGCAAGTTCGGCCTGTGCCGGATCTGCCTGCGGGAGATGGCCCACCGCGGCGAGCTCCCCGGCATTACCAAGTCCAGCTGGTAACCAGACCCCGCGGGGTCTCGTGACAGGCGCTCACGCGCCTTCCTCGACCAACGAAACGCTGAAGGTCCGGCTCAGAAATTCACTGGGACCGGAAACCACAGAAGAGAGAAGACCGAAGCACCATGACGATGACTGACCCGATCGCAGACATGCTGACCCGTCTGCGCAACGCCAACCAGGCGTACCACGACGCGGTGACCATGCCCTACAGCAAGCTGAAGGCCGGCCTCGCCGAGATCCTCAAGCAGGAGGGCTACATCACCTCGTTCGAGGTGGCCGAGCCCGCCGAGGGCGCCGTCGGCCGCACGCTGACGATCACGCTCAAGTACGGCCGCAACCGTGAGCGCTCGATCGCCGGTGTCCGCCGCATCAGCAAGCCCGGCCTGCGGGTGTACGCCAAGTCCACCGGCCTGCCGCGCGTGCTCGGCGGCCTGGGCGTCGCGATCATCTCGACGAGCCAGGGTCTGCTGACCGACCGCCAGGCCAACCAGAAGGGCGTGGGTGGGGAAGTTCTCGCCTACGTCTGGTGACGAGAGACCAGAGGAGGAGACAGACATGTCGCGAATCGGCAAGCTCCCGATCGAGGTCCCGTCCGGAGTGGACGTGGCCATCGACGACCAGCTGGTGACCGTCAAGGGCCCCAAGGGCACCTTGTCGCACCAGGTCGCCGCGCCCATCACGGTGGAGCGCAGCGACGGCGTCCTCGAGGTCAAGCGCCCCGACGACGAGCGCATCAGCCGTTCCCTGCACGGCCTGACGCGCACCCTGATCAACAACATGGTCGTCGGTGTGACCGACGGCTACGAGAAGCGCCTCGAGATCGTCGGCGTCGGCTACCGGGTCCTGTCCAAGGGCCCCACGCAGCTGGAGTTCCAGCTCGGCTACAGCCACTCGATCACGTTCAACGCACCCGAGGGCATCACCTTCGCGGTGGAGGGGCCGACCCGGCTCGGAGTCCAGGGGATCGACAAGCAGCTCGTCGGAGAGACGGCCGCGAAGATCCGCAAGCTGCGCAAGCCGGAGCCCTACAAGGGCAAGGGCGTTCGCTACGCGGGCGAGCAGGTCCGCAAGAAGGTCGGAAAGGCTGGTAAGTGATGGCGATCTCCCTGGGACACCGCAAGCACACCGCAGCCCGTACTGCGTCGCGACTGCGCCGCCAGATGCGTGGCCGCAAGAAGATCTCCGGCACCGCCGAGCGTCCGCGCCTGGTGGTCACCCGGTCGACGAAGCACATCACTGTGCAGGTCGTGGACGACCTGGTCGGCAAGACCGTCGCGTCCGCCTCGACCATGGAGGCCGACCTGCGCGCCTTCGAGGGTGACAAGACGGCCAAGGCCAAGCGCGTGGGCGAGCTCGTCGCCGAGCGCGCCAAGGCCGTTGGCGTCGACGGCGTGGTCGTCGACCGCGCCGGCAACAAGTACCACGGTCGCGTGGCGGCCCTGGCCGACGGCGCCCGCGAGGGCGGGCTGACGTTCTGACCCCCCGGGGATCAGCCAGAGCGATGCAGCCCTCAAGAGCTAACGAGAGAAGGAACCAGTCATGAGCGGAGCCCAGCGCGGACAGCGCGGCGGCGAACGCGGCTCGAACGACCGTCGCGGCGGAGGCCGTGACGGCGGTCGCGGCGGTGCCGACAAGACGGCGTACGTCGAGCGCGTCGTCGCCATCAACCGCGTCGCCAAGGTCGTCAAGGGCGGTCGTCGCTTCAGCTTCACCGCCCTCGTCGTCGTCGGTGACGGCGAAGGGATGGTCGGCGTCGGCTACGGCAAGGCCAAGGAGGTGCCCGCGGCGATCGCCAAGGGTGTCGAGGAGGCCAAGAAGGCGTTCTTCCGGGTTCCCCGGATCCAGGGCACCATCCCGCACCCCGTCCAGGGTGAGAAGGCCGCCGGCGTGGTGCTGCTGCGCCCGGCCGCTCCTGGTACCGGCGTCATCGCCGGTGGCCCGGTGCGCGCGGTGCTGGAGTGTGCCGGCATCCACGACGTGCTCAGCAAGTCGTTGGGGTCGTCGAACCAGATCAACATCGTGCACGCGACCGTCGAGGCGCTCCGGATGCTGGAGCAGCCCGAGACCGTGGCCGCGCGCCGCGGCCTCCCGGTCGAGCAGGTCGCCCCGGCCGCGCTGCTCAAGGCGCGTCGTGAGGACCCCACGGCGGTGAACGTCTGATGGCACAGCTCCAGGTCCAGCAGAAGAAGTCGTCGATCGGCTGCAAGGCGAACCAGCGCGAGACGCTGCGCTCGCTCGGCCTCAAGCGCATCGGCGACGTCGTCGTCAAGGAGGACCGCCCGGAGATCCGCGGCATGGTCCACACCGTCCGTCACCTGGTGACGGTCCAGGTGATCGACGGCGTGATCGGAGAGGATGAGTCCAAGTGACGCTCAAGCTGCACCACCTGCGCCCGGCCCCGGGCGCCAAGACCGCCAAGACCCGCGTGGGTCGTGGTGAGGGATCCAAGGGCAAGACCGCCGGTCGCGGCACCAAGGGTTCCAAGGCCCGCAACAACATCCCGGCGTACTTCGAGGGCGGCCAGCTGCCCCTGCACATGCGCCTGCCCAAGCTGAAGGGCTTCAAGAACCCCTTCCGCGAGGAGTACCAGGTCGTCAACCTCGACCGGATCGGTGAGCTGTTCCCCGAGGGTGGCAGCATCACCGTCGACGAGCTCGTCGCCAAGGGCGCGGTCCGCAAGGGCCAGCGCGTCAAGGTGCTGGGCCAGGGCGAGATCGAGGTCGCCGTCCAGGTGAGCGCCCAGGCGTTCTCCGCCTCGGCGAAGCAGAAGATCGAGGCCGCCGGCGGTTCGACCACCATCGTGTGAGCCACGACCAGGCATTGATCGAAGGCGCGGAGACCCCAGCCCTACCAGGGACTCCGCGCCTTCGACGTACCGTCCCCGGTCGTCTCCCCGGGCATCAGCTCGGCCCGGCAGGAGCCTGTGTCCTGCCTGTTAGGCTTCCCCGGGTCCTCGCCCCGCTGTCGTCAGAGCGAGGACCGCACCCTGCTTGCCGGACGGCAGCGTTTCGGCCCAGACGAACTGTCAGCCGACACACTCGTCCAGAAAGAACTGTGAGGATCTCGTGCTAGGCGCGTTCGCCAATGCTTTCAGGACGCCGGACCTGCGGCGCAAGCTGCTGTTCGTCCTCTTCATCATCGCGATCTTCCGGCTCGGCTCGCAGGTGCCGGCCCCGGGCGTCAACGTCGCCAACGTGCAGACGTGCCTCGACGACGTGGGCAACTCCGGCATCTACAGCCTGATCAACCTGTTCTCCGGCGGAGCGCTGCTCCAGCTGACGATCTTCGCGCTCGGGATCATGCCGTACATCACGGCCTCGATCATCCTGCAGCTGCTCGTCGTGGTGATCCCCCGGCTGGAGGCCCTCAAGAAGGAGGGCCAGTCCGGCCAGACGAAGATCACCCAGTACACCCGCTACCTGACGCTCGGCCTGGCAGTGCTGCAGGCCACCGGCATCGTCGCCCTGGCCCGCTCGGGCAACCTGCTGCAGGGCTGTGACAAGCCGCTGCTGCACAGCGACGGCACGGTCACCTTCCTCGTCATGGTCGTCACCATGACCGCCGGCACCGCCGTCATCATGTGGCTCGGCGAGCTGATCACCGAGCGCGGCGTGGGCAACGGCATGTCCATCCTCATCTTCACGCAGGTCGTCGCCACCTTCCCGATCGCCCTGTGGGCGGTGAAGAACACCCAGGGCTGGTGGGTCTTCGGCCTCGTGGTGGTCATCGGGCTCGCGATCGTCGCGGCCGTCATCTTCATCGAGCAGGCACAGCGCCGCATCCCGGTGCAGTACGCCCGCCGGATGGTGGGCCGCAAGATGTTCGGCGGCAGCTCGACCTACATCCCGCTCAAGGTCAACCAGGCCGGCGTCATCCCGGTCATCTTCGCCTCGTCGTTGCTCTACCTGCCGGCGATGGCGGTGCAGTTCCAGCAGGACAGCAGCGCGGCCTGGGTGGGTTGGATCAGCGAGTACTTCGTGCGCGGTGACCACCCGCTCTACATGATCACCTACTTCCTCCTGATCGTCTTCTTCACCTACTTCTACGTCTCGATCACCTTCAACCCTGAAGAGGTGGCGGACAACATGAAGAAGTACGGCGGCTTCATCCCCGGGATCCGGGCGGGCAAGCCGACCGAGGACTACCTGTCCTACGTCTTGTCCCGCATCACGTTCCCCGGGGCCATGTACCTCGGACTCGTGGCGCTCATCCCGCTGATCGCGCTGGTCCTCATCGACGCCAACCAGAACTTCCCGTTCGGCGGTACCTCGATCCTCATCATGGTCGGTGTCGCACTGGACACGGTGAAGCAGATCGAGAGCCAGCTCCAGCAGCGCAACTACGAAGGATTCCTGCGATGACGGGTCCCGACACGTCGCTCGTCCCTCACGACGGCTCGACCACCGACTCCCCATGAGGCTGGTGCTGATGGGTCCGCCCGGGGCCGGCAAGGGCACCCAGGCGAAGTTCGTCGCCCAGCACTTCGGGATCCCGGCGATCTCGACCGGCGACATCTTCCGCGCCAACGTCTCCGAGGGCACGCCCCTCGGCAAGGAGGCGCAGCGCTACATGGACGCCGGGGAGTACGTCCCCGACGAGGTCACCAACAGCATGGTCCGCAACCGCATCGACGAGCCCGACGCGGTGCCCGGCTTCCTCCTCGACGGCTACCCGCGCACCCTGGCGCAGGTCGAGGAGCTCGACGGGATGATCGGCTTCACCGGTCACCGTCTCGACGCCGTGGTGGTCCTGACGGTCGACGACGACGTGCTCGTGGAGCGGCTGCTCCAGCGCGCCGCGGTCGAGGGCCGCGCCGATGACACCGAGGACGTCGTGCGTCGGCGCCAGGAGCTGTACGGCGAGCAGACCGCTCCGCTGATCGAGGTCTACCGGGACCGCGGCCTCCTCATCGAGATCGACGGCCTCGGCGAGGTCGACGACGTCACGCAGCGGATCTTCGCGGCCCTCGACGTCATCCCCGAGAGCTGATGGGTTTCCGGGAGCGCGGCATCGAGATCAAGAGCCGCGACCAGATCGACAAGATGCGCGTCGCCGGGCGGCTCGTCGGCGAGAGCCTCGAGCTGATGCGTGCCGCGGTCCGGCCCGGCGTCACCACCGGTGACCTCGACCGGATCGCCGAGGAGCACATCCGCTCCCAGGGCGGGGTGCCGTCGTTCCTGGGCTACGGGCACCCGCCGTTCCCGGGCACGATCTGCGCGTCGGTCAACAACGAGGTCGTGCACGGCATCCCGGGGGCCAGGGTGCTCGCCGAGGGCGACGTCGTCAGCCTCGACTGCGGCGCCATCGTGGACGGCTGGCACGGCGACGCCGCCATCACCGTCGCGGTGGGCGGTCCGGACGCCGTCTCCGACGACGTACGCCGCCTGCTGCAGGTCACCGAGGACTCGCTGTGGGCCGGCATCGCCGCCGCACGCCTCGGAGGCCGGCTCACCGACATCTCCCACGCCGTCGAGAGCCACGTCCGCGGACACGGCGACTACGGCATCCTCGAGGACTACGTCGGCCACGGCATCGGCACCGAGATGCACCAGCCGCCGAACGTGCCGAACGTCGGCAGGCCGGGTCGCGGCCCCAAGCTGGTCGAGGGTCTGGCGCTGGCCGTGGAGCCGATGGTGACCCTCGGCGGCAAGGAGACCGACCTCGCCGAGGACGAGTGGACCGTGGTCACCAGCGACGGCAGCCGGGCAGCCCATTTCGAGCACACCTTTACCCTGACTGTGAACGGCCCCTGGGTGCTGACCGCGCTCGACGGCGGCGAGGCCCGACTGACCGAGATGGGCGCGCCGTACGGCGGCCGTTGACCTTCACCCCCCTCCCAACCACGCACCAACGAGATCGGAGCCACCGACCCCGTGGACGTAGCACCCTGGATCTGGGAAGTCACGATCGGCGCCACGATCGTCTTCTTCATCTTCGACGTCTGGCACATGCGCCGGAACCCACACGAGCCGTCGATGAAGGAGTGCCTGGTCGCGCTCAGCTTCTACGTCGGCGCGGCCATCCTGTTCGGCCTGGGCGTCTGGTACTTCGCCGGCGCCCAGTACGGCGGTGAGTTCTTCGCCGGCTGGCTGACCGAGTACTCCCTCTCGATCGACAACCTGTTCATCTTCATCATCATCATGGGCAAGTTCGCGGTGCCCCGGGAGTACCAGCAGAACGCCCTGATGATCGGCATCATCCTGGCGCTGATCATGCGCGGCATCTTCATCGCGGTCGGTGCGGCCGCGATCAACCAGTTCAGCTGGGTCTTCTACCTGTTCGGCGCCTTCCTGGTGCTCACGGCGGTGAACCTGGCCCGCGAGGGGATGGAGGAGGAGCAGGGCTACGACGAGCCTCGGCTGGTCCGCTGGGTGCGCAAGCACGTGCCGGTCAGCGAGGAGTGGAACGGCGTCAAGTTCTTCGTCAAGCAGAACGGCAAACGCCTGCTCACGCCGATGGCCCTGGTGGTCATCACCCTCGGCATGACCGACCTGCTGTTCGCCCTCGACTCGATCCCGGCGATCTACGGCCTGACCCAGGAGCCCTACCTGGTGCTGACGGCCAACGTCTTCGCGCTGATGGGTCTGCGCCAGCTCTACTTCCTCATCGGGGGCCTGCTCCAGCGGCTCGTCTACCTGTCGTACGGGCTGGCCTTCCTGCTGCTGTTCATCGGCGTGAAGCTCATCCTCCACGCGATGCACGAGAACGAGGTGCCGTTCATCAACGGCGGCGAGCCCATCGAGTGGGCCCCGGAGATCCCCATCTGGGTCTCCCTCCTGGTCATCGTCGGGACCCTCGTCGTCACCACGATCGCCAGCCTGATGTCCGACAGGACGAAGAAGGACCCGGCCAAGCAGTGACCGGGTCCCGCACGGTCCTCGTCACGGGTGTCACGGGCTACCTCGGCTCGCGGCTGGTGCCGCGGCTCCTCGACGACGGCCACCGCGTCCGGGTGCTCACGCGCGACAAGCGCAAGGTCGCGTCGCGGCAGTGGCACGACCGCGTGGAGGTCGTCGAGGGCGACGCCTCCTCGGCCGGGACCCTCGTCGAAGCACTCGAGGGCGTCGACGTCGCCTACTACCTGCTGCACTCGATGGACGGACGACCCGGGTTCGTCGAGCGCGACCGCGACCTCGCCACGACGTTCGGCCGGGTGGCCCACGAGCGTGGCGTCGGCCGGATCGTCTACATGTCGGGGCTGCACCCGCACGACGTCGAGCTCAGCGAGCACCTCGCCTCCCGGGTCGAGGTCGGCGAGCTGCTGATGGGCTCCGGGGCGCCGACCGCCGTGCTGCAGGCCGCCGTGATCATCGGCTCCGGCTCGGCGTCGTTCGAGATGCTGCGCCACCTGACCCACCGGCTGCCGGCGATGCTCACGCCGAAGTGGCTCGACAACAGGATCCAGCCGATCGGCGTACGCGACGTGCTGCACTACCTCGTGGCCGCCGCCGACCTGCCGCCCGACGTCAACCGCACCTTCGACGTCGGCGGCCCCGACGTGTTGACCTATCGCGAGATGATCGTGCGGTTCGCCCGGATCCAGGGCCTGCGTCGCCGGCTGATCGTCACGGTGCCGGTGCTGACGCCCCGGCTCGCCAGCCTCTGGGTCGGCTTCGTGACCCCCGTGCCGAGCGCCATCGCCCGGCCGCTCGTCGGCAGCCTGGTCCACGAGGTCGTGTGCACCGAGCACGACCTCGACGACCTGGTCGGCCCTCCGCCGGGCGGGGCGCTGACCTACGAGGACGCCGTCCGCGCCGCCGTCGCCGGCGACCGGGCCGACCCGCGCCCCGAGCCGGGCCGGGTGGACCCCGCCCGGATCACCGCAGCCGACCCGTCCTGGGCCGGCGGGTGACCAGGCGACCGAGGTGATGATCAACCCGATCACCGAGGTCCAGGCGTTCGTCCGGGCGGCCCTCGTCGATCCGGTGCCGCGGGACCACACCGAGCCCGACGCCGCGTTCCGCCGACGGCGGGTCGTGGTCGTGGTGACCCTGCTCCTGGGGGCCGCCGTGCTCACCTGGGCGCTGCGCATCGAGCCCGGGGACTCGCTGTTCTACGTCGCGACCCTCGCCCTCGCCGCCGTCTGGGTCGTCGGGGCGCTCGTGTCGGGGCCGCTCCACCTGGGCCGGGCCCGCACCCGGTCCGGCGAGCTCCGCGGGCGGGCCGTCGTGCAGTCGCTGGCGCTGGGGCTGCTCCTGCTGGCCCTCTTCCTCGTCGGGTCGGTCGTGGTGGCCCGGATACCGTTCCTGCGCGAGCCCGTCGACGACCTGCTCGACTACGCGCAGTTCGGCTCGCTCGCGCTGGTCGCGGTCATCACCGCGATCAACGGGATCGCGGAGGAGCTCTACTTCCGCGGAGCGCTGTACGCCGGCGTCGGACGCCGCCACGCGGTCCTCGTCACGACGGTCGTCTACGCGCTCGTCGTCGCCACCAGCGGCATCCCCCTCCTGGTCCTGGCGGCCGTGGTGGTCGGCCTGGTCGTGGGCCTGCAGCGCCGCGTGACCGGCGGCATCCTGGGGCCGATCATCACCCACCTGACCTGGTCGCTGGGCATGCTGTTCCTGCTGCCCGCCGCGCTCGGCGCGTTCTCCTAGCTGGTCGTCTAGGGTGCGGGCGTGGACGCCGACGTCATCGTGGTCGGGGCGGGCCTCGCGGGACTGCGGTGCGCGCGTGTCCTCCAGGACGCCGGCCGGCAGGTCGTGGTGCTCGAGGCTGCCGCGCATGTCGGTGGTCGGGTGACCAGCGAGGACGTCGACGGGTTCGTCGTCGACCGTGGCTTCCAGGTCCTCAACCCGGCCTATCCCGCCGTCCGTCGCTGGGTGGACGTGGACGCGCTCGCGCTGGGCTCGTTCGACGCCGGGGTGCTGGCCCGCACGGACGCCGGGCTCCGTGTCCTCGCCGACCCCCGGCGTACGCCCCGCCTCGGCGTCGACACCCTGCGCAGCGGCCTCCTCGACGCCGGCGACGCGTGGGGGCTCGGGCGCTGGCTGGCGCCCAGCCTGGCGCGGCCGCAGGTCGCAGCCGCCGGTCCCGACACCACCTTGGCGCGGGCGCTGGACGCTCACCGGATCAACGGCGACCTGCGCCGGGTGCTCGACCGCTTCATCGCCGGCGTGGTCGTCGACCCCGCCGGCACCACGTCGGCGCAGTTCACCCGGCTGCTGCTGCGCTCCTTCGCCCTCGGCCGGCCCGGGCTGCCCGACGGCGGCATGCGGCGGCTCCCCGAGCAGCTGGTGGCGGGACTGGCCGACGTCCGCACCGGCGTGGCCGTCGACGCGGTGCGCTCGACGGTCACCGGGATGGCGGGCGTGGACACCGCCGACGGCCGGCTCACGGCCCGGCAGGTGGTGGTCGCCACGGGGCCGACCGAGGCGAGCCGTCTCGCTGGGGTCCCGCGTCCCGCCATGAACGGGTTGACCACGTGGTGGTTCGGCGTCGACGAGGCGCCCGACCCGCGCCGGCTGGTGGCGGTCGACGCTCGCGGCAACCAGGGGCCGCCCGGCCCCGTGTGGAACGCCGCCGTGGTCTCGACCGTCGCGCCGTCGTACGCCCCGGCCGGCAAGCACCTGGTCGAGGCCACGACCCTGCTCGCCCGCCCCGACGGGGAGGCGAGCGAGGGCGAGGTGCTCGCCCACCTCCGCGACCTCTACGGCTGCGACACCGCAGCGTGGCAGGTGGTCGCCCACCACGTGATCCCGAAGGCGGTGCCGAGCTCACCTCCGCCGCTGCAGCTGACCCGGCCGGTCGCGCTCGGTCACGGGCTGTTCGTCTGCGGCGACCACCGCGACACCGCCTCGATCCAGGGTGCCCTCGTCTCCGGCCAGCGCGCCGCTCGAGCGGTCCTGGCCGCCTCCTGACGGTTCGGTAGGTTCGACCGGGTGGAGACGCCAACAGCGCACGGGTCCGCGACGCTCGGCGCCCTCGACGAGCTCATCCGGGCAGCCGCACTCGTCGAGCCGGCGGTGGCGCGACGGGCGGGCCTCAGCACCTCCGAGCTCCAGGCGCTGAGGTACCTCGTCGACGGCTCCCGCGGCCCGGTCGAGCTCTCGCACCTGCTCGGCGTCACGTCAGCGGCGTCCTCGGGCGTGGTGGACCGGCTGGCCGCGCGCGGCCACGTCCGGAGGCGACCCCATCCGGCCGACGGCCGGCGGACCCAGGTCGAGATCACCGGCTCCGGACGCCAGGCGCTGGACTCCCTGCTCGAGCCGATGCAGGCGCGGCTGACCGACGTCGACGCCTCGCTCGGCGAGGACGAGCGGGCCGCCGTCGGGAGGTACCTCACGCGGGTGACCGAGGTCCTCCGCTCCACGCTGTGAGCCGGCGGCGTCAACAGCCTGAGGCCACGTCCTGCATGGTCGCGACGTCGGCGTCGGTCACGGACAGGCCGTAGCGCACCGCCACCTCGAGGTACGTCAGCACGTAGCGGCAGTGGTAGGCCTCGCGCGGCGGCAACCACTCCGCGGGCGTGGAGTTCTCCTTGGCCTGGTTGGCGGCGCCCCAGGTGGCGATCAGCTCGTGGTCGACGTCGTTGGCGAAGCGCACCCGCCGCTGCTGCGTCCACGCCCACGCGCCGGCGTACCAGGCCCGCGACAGCGGGTACACGTGGTCGACCTGGATCCGGTAGCCGTCCCGCCGCCACGTCAGCTTGCGGCCGGTGTACGGGTCGCGCATGCGAGCCTGGTAGATCCGGCACGTGGAGCCCCAGCGCATCTCGATGTGGTGCATCTGCTGGAGCAGCACGTCCTGACGGGTGTCGCAGCCGTTGTGACCGAACCTGGTCGTGTTGTCGTCGGTCCACTCCTCACCGAACACGCAGCCGCCGGGATGGCAGTCCCGCTCGTACCCCGGGTAGTACGGAGCCGTCGCGGTGACCGCGACCTGGTCGAGGAGAGCGAGGATGCGGTCGCTCACGGGGTCGGCCGGCGAGTCGGCCGGGGCGGCGTGGGCACCCGCCGCAGGAAGCAGGCCGGCGAGGACCACGAGCCAGACCAGCACTAGTCGACGCATTCGTTCCCCCAGGGTGAGGCGAAGCTGCCACGGATCAGGCGGACCTGGAGGCAGACCCGGTCATCGGCCTGCAGGGTGAGCGAGGTGTCGGCCGTCCGGTCCTCCTCGCCGGTGTCGGTCCGCCGCCACTGCCAGGTGTCCTCTGCCTCGTCGCCGTCGGCCGAGGTCCAGCGGAAGACCACGCCCGCGTCCGTACGCCGGCCGGTCACCTCGGGCTCCGCGGTCGGTGCCAGCGGGTCCAGCGGCTCGGGGGTGCTGGCGGTCGGCGACGGGGTCGTGGTGGGCGGGGTCGGGTCGTCGTCGCCGGCCGTGAGGAACAGGAACAGGCCGACGACCAGCAGGACGGCCGCGCCCACCAGCAGCCAGAGCATCCGCCACCGGTCCCGGGTGGTCGGCGCCGGCTCCTCGGTCGGCACCGCCGGCCTGTCGACCGCGACCCTGGGGTTGGACCCCGAGATGACCGTGACCGGCTTCAGCACGGTGGCGTCCTCGGTGGAGTGGGCCGACACGTCCTGGACGGCCGGCCGGTCGGTCTCGACGGCGATCATGGTGCGGGGGAAGCCCGCCTGGGCCTCGATCCGCTGGAGTGCCCGCGCCACCTCCAGCGAGCTGGCCGGGCGGTGCTCGGGCTCCTTGGCGAGGCACTGCTGGAGGAGCAGGTCGAGGGCGACCGGCACGTCGGGCCGCTGGGTGCGGGGTGGCGAGGAGTGCAGGATGCGGGCCGTCAGCGCCCGCGAGGAGTTGTCACCGTTGGGGATCGAGAACGGGGAGCGGCCCACCAGGAGGTTCCAGATCGTCGCCCCGAGGGAGTAGACGTCCGAGGCGACCGACCCGTTCGATCGACCGTCGAGCAGCTCCGGCGGTGACCAGGGGTAGCTGATCCGGACGTCGGTGTCGGCCTCCACGTCGTGCAGCGTGCCGGCGATGCCGAAGTCGGTCAGCGCCGGTTCGGAGTACGTGGTGACCAGGACGTTGGACGGCTTGATGTCGCGGTGCAGGATGCCGGAGCGGTGTGCGGTCTCGATGGCGCTCGCGAGCTTGATGCCGGTGGCGACGGCCTCGTTGACCGACATCGGCTTGACCTGCACGCGCTGGCCGAGGTCCGGCGGCGGGCAGTAGCGCATCACCAGGTACGGCCGCGAGCCGTCCTGGACGCTCGTCACCCCTGCGGTGATCACGCTGACGATGTACGGGTGGTCGGAGAGCCGGGCCATGGCGTTGGCCTCGATGGTGAACATCGCCTTCTCGCGCTCTGTGAGAGGGACGTCGGGGCGCACGACCTTGACCGCCACCCGCTGCCGCGGCCACTCCTGCTCGTAGAGGAAGACGTCGGCGAAGCCGCCCTGACCGATGTGCTGGATGTAGGTGAGCCCCGGGATGCGGGGAGCGCTCATCGCTCGTCACTCACGGGGCACCTCAGGGGGTCACCTCGTAGGTGACGTCGTACTGGTCCGAGAGCGAGACCCGGCACCCCGGCTCGAGCACGTGTGGCTCCATCGCGCGCAGCCGCTCGGGTGCGCGGCCGGGCATCGTCAGGGTGGTGCCGCCGCGCGAGCCGAGGTCGCGGCAGATCACCAGCCAGCCGTCGAGCTCGATCTGCAGGTGCATGCGGGAGACGAAGCTGGCCTCCTGGGGGACGGCGACCAGGTGAGGGAGCGGCGCGTGCGGGTTGACCGGCACCGGCTTGCGGCCGATGACGACGCCGCGGTCGAAGGGCACCGTCTCGCCGGTGGGCAGGCGCAGGCGGCCGAGCAGCGGGCGTGGTGCGCGCTGCGGGTCCTGGCGGGCGATGGCGGCCTGGCAGACCCGGCAGCTCGGGGCGTACGGCGGGTTGACGTGCCCCTGCGGGCAGTACGTCGCCATCACCGTCTCGTGGGTGTGCTCGCGCAGCAGCTCGAACTCCGGCTCGGGCACCGGCTGCGGCGGGCCTGCGCTGGTGCTGGAGCGGACGACGGTGTTCCCCCGGTCCGCGCCGGCAGCCACCGGGGTCGTGACCGGAACGGGCGGTTCACGGGTCAGCTCCGTGGCCGCCGGGATGGGCCCGGTCGTCTCGACCTCGGGCACCGACGCGCGGGTCCCGGTCGGATAAGGGTCGCCGGGGGCCGGCTCACGCGCGGCCTCGATCGCGTCCCGTGTCGTCTGCCGGACCCGGACAGGGATGTCGGGGCCGACCGCGGAGAGCACCTCGTCGGGGATCCCGTCGATCAGGCCGCGACCGGCCGGGACGTCGGCGGGGATCTCGACCAGGGCAGCGGACACGACTCCGCCGCGGAACGGGAGCCGCTGACCGGCCGCCTGGCCGCCCAGGCTCAGCATCACGCCGGCCCGGTCGTTGGTCACCTCACCGCTGCCACGAGCGATCTCACGACCCGCCCCGAACATGGCCAGGGACGGCATCCGGTCGCCGTACCGGCTCTCCAGCAGGGTCAGCACGCGGTCCACCCCGGAGCCCGCGATGGTCTCCCACAAGGTGGCCACGAAGTCCTCGTCGGGGACGTCGTCCAGCAGCAACCATCGCCGGTCGGCACCGACCAGCAGCCCACTCCCTGCGACGTACCAGACGTCAGGCGTCACCCGATTGGCCCCTTTCGCTGTCTAGACAGGCCCCACTGAGTCACCATTGTGATCCAGGAGGAGCCCACTGTGCGGGATCGGGCTCGACTTTGTTCCACGTCCTCGCGCTGCTTAGGCTCCAGGGGGCGTCCCGTGGGCTTCCACAGGGCAGTGGAGGACGCGGACCGGTGAAGGGAAACAGCGTGCCGTTCGGGGAGCACCTGCAGCGCCGACGCGCTGCGCTGGTGTCCTGGCTCGCGCTCGCCGTCGCCGTGGGCGGGGTCGTCACGTACGCCGTCCAGGCCGACGGCTACCAGGCACACCGGGCCGACCTGAACGACGGCGGCATCTGGGTCACCAGCAAGCGCGACGGCTCGTACGGCCGCATCAACAAACCCATCGGCGAGCTCGACGGCACCGTCTTCTCGAGTCCCGACTCCAACCTCGACATCGTCCAGGACGGCGACTCGGTCGTCGGCATCAACCTGTCCGACGGTGTCGTCGTGCCGCTGGACCCCGCCCAGATGCAGGTGCCCGACGGCGAGGAGGCCGCGATCCCCGGCAGCCCGGTCGTCGGGATGGCCGGAGGCAGCCTCGCCGTGCTGGATGCCTCGTCCGGCGACCTGTGGGCGGCGCGCGAGGACCCCGAGGTGGGGGTCCCGAGCGTCGCGAGCCTGGCCGCCCAGAACGAGCCGCTCGCGAAGGTGGGCGCGGACGCCGCGCTGGCCGTGGCCCAGGACGGCACCGTCCTGGCCGCGTCCGCGACCGAGGACCGGCTCCTCACCCTGCGCCAGCTGGGAGACACGGGGTTCCTCGAGGCCACCACGGAGGACCTGCCCGGCGACGCCGTCAGCGACGCCATCGCCCTCACCGCCGTCGGCGCGGTGCCGGTCGTCCTCGACTCGGCCAGCGGCCGGCTGGTGGTCGTCGGCGGCGCCGAGACCGACGTGCCGCCGGGCTCGGTCCTGCAGCAGCCCGGTCCCAGCGCGTCCGCGGTCCTGGTCGGAGCGCGCGACGCGCTGCTGTCGGTCGACCTCGCCACCGGCAAGGTCACGACCGTGGCCGGTGAGGTCGCCGGCGACCCCGCCTCACCCGTCCGCCTGGGCGACTGTCTCTACGGCGCGTGGTCCGGGAGCACCGGTGCCGTCGTGACGGCATGCGGCGGCGACCCGGCCGCACCCCAGGCCCTCGCCTCCACGACCAGCGGCCTCGTCTTCCGCACCAACCGCGGTCAGATCGTGCTCAACGACCGCGAGACCGGCCGCGTCTGGGACGTCGACTCCGACAAGCCGACCCGTCTCGACAACTGGGATGCCTTCAACCTCGAGTCCGAGGACGAGGAGGAGGACGACGACGACGACCGGCAGAACCAGGGCGACCGCCGGCCGCCGAAGGCGAGGAAGGACAACCTCGGCGCGCGGCCGGGCCGCACCACGATCCTGCACCCGCTCGACAACGACACCGCCCCCTCCGGACGGCTCCTGGCCATCCGGACGGTCCGCTCCACCGACGGCTCGGGGGCGCAGCTCGCGATCAGCCCGGACGGCCAGACCGTCCAGATCACCTTGCCGGGCGACGCCGCGGGGAGCACCAGCTTCGAGTACTTCATCGACGACGGACGCCAGTCCGTGTCCGCCCACAACACCGTCCGCGTGAACATCGTGGACGACGGCCAGCCCAACGCCGAGCCGCGGCTCCGCATGGGCTTCGAGCCGCGGGTCTGGACCGTGCCGGCCGGTGGCACCATCGACGTCCCTGTGCTCCCCGACTGGCGCGACCCGAAGGACGGCGACCCGGTCTCCACCGTCTCCGCCGAGCTCGTCGGCGGCCCTGGGGCGGACGGCGAGTCGCGCGTCACCGCCTCGGGGGCGGTGCGCTTCCGGGCGCCGCCGCAGGGCGGTCCGGTCCGGGTCGAGTACGGCGTGACCGACGGGCTGGGCGAACCCGTCAAGCGGGTGCTGGACTTCCGTGTCCAGCAGCCCGACGACCTCGAGCCCGTGTCCCCCACGGCCCAGCCCGACGTGATCGCCGGCGAGACCGGCAAACCGATCGAGATCAAGCCGCTGGCCAACGACCTCCCAGGGGCGGACACGTTCACCCCCGAGGCCGTGCTGACCCTGGCAGGCAAGGTCGGCAACGTCCCCGGCGCCGAGGTGACCACCAACCTGGCCAAGGGCACCGTCACCCTGCGCTCGGAGACTGCGCAGACCTACTTCCTCGACTACCAGGCGGCCTACGGGACCGCCGAGACCGACACCGGCAAGATCCGCGTCGACGTGCGCGCCCCCGAGTCACCGCCCCTCGACCCGGTCGCGGTGCCCGACACGGTCACGCTGTTCGGTCAGGCGGCCTCGCTCGTCGACGTGCTGGCGAACGACGTCGACCCCTCGGGCGGACTGCTGTCGGTGCAGCGCGCCGACGCGCTGGCGGACAACCAGCTCGACGTGGCGATCGTCGGGGGACGGTGGCTGCGCCTGTCGGCCCGCCAGGGCCAGCTCACGCCCAACCCTCAGATCGTCCGCTACACGATCAGCAACGGCTACCGCTCGGGCATCGCCGGCCAAGTGGTGGTCAGCCAGCGGCCGGCACCCGCGGACGACACCCCGGTCACCCAGAACGACGAGGTGACGGTGCGCGAGGGTTCCTCCCAGGCGATCGCCGTCCTCGACAACGACTTCAGCCCGTCCGGAGGTGCCCTGACGCTGGTGGCCGGAGGTGACGAGCGCTCCGGGCGGCTCGACGTCCAGCACGCCGGCCCGTCCGACGTCGGCACCGGCGCTGCGTTCGTCTCCGGTCGCACGGTCCGCTACGTCGCGCCTGTCGGGGTGTCAGGATCGGAGGAGTTCACGATCCGCTACCAAGTGGTCAACGAGCAGGGCGCGACGGCCACCGGCAAGGTACGGGTCCACGTGCTGCCCGTGCGCGTCCGCACCAACAACCCTCCCGAACCACCTGTCGTCGAGGGCCGCACGGTCTCGGGCGACACCGTGATGCTGCGACTGCCCGGCTACGGCGTCGACCCCGACGGCGACCCGGTCACCATCCTCGGCCTCGCGTCCGCCCCCGAGCTGGGTCTGGTCACCCGGATCGGCGCCAACTCGATCGAGTACACCGCCTACCCGGGCAGCCTCGGGACCGACGAGTTCACCTACCGGATCACCGACACGCTCGGGGCGACGTCGACCGGCGTCGCCCGGGTGTCGATCGCCCCGCCCGGCCCGCCGCAGCCACCGCTGGCCGTGCCGGACTCGATGACCGTGGCGCCCGGGCGTACGGCAGTGGTCGACGTCATCGCGAACGACTTCGTGGCAGCCGGCAGCCGGGTCACCGTCAGCCTCGTGGCCCCTCCGCCAGGAGTCCGGTTGCGCTCGGAGACCGGCCCGATCGAGGTCGACGCCCCGCAGACGGCTGACGGTCGCAGCGTCGAGGTCGTGTACCGCCTCGCCGACGGGCTCGAGAGCACACAGACCACGCTGACCCTGCACACGCAGGAGGGGTACAACAACCCGCCGGTGGTCTCCGACGCGTTCGGGGCGGTCGGCGACGGCCGCTCCATCACGGCCGACGTCCTGTCCGCCGGTCCGGTCGTCGACGGAGCCGTCTCCGGCTCCTCGAGCGGCGCCTACGACCCCGACGGCCCGTTCGAGGACCTCGTGGTCGCCGACGTGTACGCCCCGGCGGGCATCGCGACCCGGATCGCGGGTGGCGAGATCACCGTCGAGCGCGGCGACCAGCCGATGGTCGTGCCGTTCCGGGTCGAGGACGCCGACGGCGGCGCCGCCACGGGGTCGCTGTACGTCCCGGCCGCCGACTCGGGCCTCCCCTTCGTGGAGCCGGGCGCGCTCATCAAGCTCAAGCCGGGCCAGAAGGTCGACGCCAAGCTTGCCGACTACGTCACCAACCCCTCGGGCGGACCGCTGTCGTTCACGTTCAAGAGCCGCATGTGGCCCTCGCCCGCCACCAAGCTCGACGCTGCGGTCACCGGCGACGGCTCGTTCACCGTGCGTGCCGCGGCGTCGTACGCCGGCCCCGGCGCGGTGGTCGTCGAGGTCACGACGGCCGCGTTCGACGACGATCCCGCGGCCATCCGCGCCATCTTGTCGATCCCCGTCCAGGTCGGTGAGACCCGTCCGATCCTGCGGTGTCCCGAGGACCCGATCGACGTGGCGCAGGCCGAGTCGGTGCGCATCGACATCGGGACGCTGTGCCACGTCTGGACCGCGGACCCGTCCCAGGTGGCCGACATCGTGTGGTCGGCCGACTTCGACGAGGCCTCCACCGCCGGGCTGACCGCCGGTCCGGCGGATGGAGGTGTGGTGCAGGTGTCGGCCTCCGCGGACGCCAAGGTCCTGGGCACCGGGACCCTGAGCGTCGCCGCCGACAACAGCAAGCCCGATCGCATCAACATCCGCGTCGTCCGCACGCCGTCGCCTTCTCTCGCGCCCATCCGGGTGTCCACGCTCAGGGCCGGCGAGTCGCAGACCATCGACCTGACGCGCTACCTGACGCCCGGGGTCAGCGATCCCACGCCGGCCGTCGTCGAGGCCACCCAGCTCAGCGACCTGCCGGTGCAGATCAGCTCCGCCGGGTCGTCGGTGACGATCCGCACGGCCGCACAGGCGCACGGACGGGCCACCTTCCGCGTGGTGATGACCGACTCGGCCGGCAGCACGGCCGCGGCCCGCCGCGTCGAGGGCCGGATCCAGGTCGACATCCTGGGCGCGCCCGACGCGCCGGGGGTCCCGATGTGGGACGGCGAGACCCTGGACTCCCGGGTCCGCCTCGACTGGCGGGCACCGAAGACCAACGGTGCGCCGATCGACTACTACGAGGTGCAGGACCAGCGCGGGCACACCCAGCGCTGCCAGGGCACCTCGTGCGACATCACCGGCCTCGAGAACGGGGAGAAGTACAGGTTCCGGGTCCGCGCCCACAACCCCATCGGGGTCTCGGAGTGGAGCGGCTGGTCGGTCGAGGTCACGCCCGACAAGGCCATCGACATGACCGGCAAGATCCAGCTCATCGCGCGCGGCGACGGGACCCTGACCATCGACTGGAAGCCGGTGATGCTCAAGGGCGGGGGCGAGGCGGTGTACATCGTCCGTTCCTCGTCGGGCGAGACCCAGTCGCCCGACACGTCCCAGGCGACGTTCACCGGGTTGGACAACCACCTGACCTACACGTTCCGTGTCAGGCTGCGCATCGGCCTCACCATCGGTGCGGGCCTCCAGTCCGAGCCCTTCCAGCCCATCGGGACCCCCGGGACGCCGGCGCCGCCGACGCTCACCGACCAGGAGACCGCGGGCTCCATCGGGGCGGTCTCGCTCACCTGGCCGGAGGTGGACGCCAATGGGCCGGAACCCGTGCGCTACACGGTCTTCAAGAACAACTCCCCGATGCCGAACTGCACGAACATCCCGACCCGCGGCTGCGACAGCACGAACCTGGCGTACGACGGCACGACCTACCAGTACTCCGTGGTGGCGACCAAC
>JAICRP010000266.1 GCA_025966445.1 Nocardioides sp. | reverse complement strand
CGCGACGGGTCTGCGGTCGGCTCGCCGGGTCTCGTGACGGTCGCCAGCGCGACCTCCTGGACCAGCGACGAGGTCACGACGCCGGCGGTCTACCGGACCACGATCACGCACACCCGGCGCAAGCCGTTCAAGAGGACCTTCACCCACCGCTCGCACACCTGGCTCGTCGACCTCGACGACCTGCCGGACCACGGTGTGCTGGGTCGGTTCGAGGCGTGCGACCACCTGGGCTGGCCGCACGCGACGCTGCGTGGCAACGTCACGGCGTACCTCGCCCGCCACGGCGTCGACCTGACCACGGCCCGCGGTGACGGCCGGATCCTGATGGCCGCGCACCCGCGCAGCTTCGGGCACTGCTTCAACCCGATCTCGGTCTTCTGGTGCTTCGACGGTGACGGTGCACCCGCAGCCACCGTCGTCGAGGTGCACAACACGTACGGCGACCGGCACGCCTACCTGGTGCACCCCGACGCGCAGGGTCGCGCGCGCACCGACAAGCAGATGTACGTCTCGCCGTTCCACGGCGTCGACGGCACGTACGAGCTCGCGGTGCCGGCACCCGGTGAGCAGCTGAACGTCGCGGTCACGCTGCACTCCGACGACGGCGCCGTCTTCAGCGCGGCCGTCTCGGGCGCACGGCTGCGCGGGCCGGCGGGACGCGCTGTGGCGTGGCGCACGGCGCCCGCAGGCATCCGCGGGACCCTCCTGATCCGAATGCACGGTGTGTGGCTCTGGGCGCGGCGACTCCGCGTCCAGCCGAGACCCACTCACCAGCAACCGGGAGTGTCATGACGATCGACTCCACCGCCCGTGCCGGAGCGGCGTGGCCGGGCCTGGACGTGGCGCCCTCCGGGGCCCGTGCCGCGGTCTCCGCCGTCGTGGCCCGCCGCCTGTTCGCCGCGGCCGTCCGGCGCCTGCCCGTGACCGTCGTCGTGGTGTCACCCGACGGCCATCGCCACGTCCTCGGTCAGGGCGGCCCGACGATGACCGTGCGCCGGCCCGACGAGTTCTTCGCCCGGTTGGGGCGCCACGGCCTGATCGGCTTCGGCGAGGCCTACATGACCGAGGCCTGGGACGCCGACGACCTCGCCGGCTTCCTGACGGTGCTGGCCGCCGACCTCCCGACGCTGGTCCCGTCGTCGCTGCAGCAGGCCCGTGCCCTGGTGGTGGCGCGGCCACCGCGGGCGCAGCTGAGCACGACCGCCAACAGCCGCCGCAACATCGCCCACCACTACGACCTCTCGAACGACCTGTTCGCGACCTTCCTCGACGAGACGCTCGGCTACTCCTCGGCGCTGTTCGACACCCCGATCCGCGAGCACCCGAGACAGCAGGGGGGCCACCTGGTGGCCATCCCGCCCGGCGGCGAGTCCGCGACCGAGCCGCTGGCGGAGGCCCAGGTCCGCAAGATCGAACGGCTCCTCGACCGCACGGACGTCGGCCCCGGCACCCGGCTCCTCGAGATCGGCACCGGCTGGGGCGAGCTCGCGATCCGGGCCGCCCGGCGCGGCGCGGTCGTCCGCAGCGTCACCCTCTCGACCGAGCAGCTCGACCTCGCCCGGGCGCGCGTCGCTGCCGCGGGGGTGGCGGACCGGGTCCAGGTCGAGCTGCGGGACTACCGCGCCATCGAGGAGCGGGCGGCGTACGACGCCGTCGTCTCCGTCGAGATGATCGAGGCCGTCGGCCACCAGTTCTGGCCCGAGTACTTCGGCAGGCTCGACCGACTCCTCGCGCCCGGCGGCAGGATCGGCATCCAGGCGATCCTGATGCCGCACGACCGGATGCTCGCCACCCGACGCACGCACACCTGGATCAACAAGTACATCTTCCCCGGCGGCTTCCTCCCGTCGGTGGAGGCGATCCAGCGGGTGACCCGCGAGCACACGACGCTGCACGTCGCCGAACGGCTGTCGTTCGGCAGCCACTACGCCGAGACACTGCGCCGTTGGGACGACGCCTTCCGCGCCTCGAGCAGACGGGTTCACGAGCTCGGGTTCGACGCGACCTTCCAGCGCATGTGGCACTTCTACCTCGAGTACTCCCGTGCGGGCTTCGCGTCCGGCTACCTCGACGTCGAGCAGATCATCCTGGAGCGATGACGACCGACGTCCTCGTGGTCAGCGGGCTGGTCCTGCTGGTCGTGGTCCTGGCCATGGTGGTGACAGCCCTGGTCGCGCGCCGTGTCGGACGAGTGTCCGTCGTCGACGTGACGTGGGGTCTCGCGCTGCTGGCCGCGGCGCTGGTCTGCGCGGTCGTCGGTCCGGTCATCTCGGACTCGGACCCCTGGCGTGCGTGGCTGCTCGTGGCCCTCGTCGCCGTGTCGAGCGGACCGCTCCCCTTGCACATCTGGAGGCGGTCGCGCGGCCACGGCGAGGACCCGCGCTACACGAAGCTGTGGCCGCCGCGTTCCTCGCGCTAGACCGGCTCCTCCATCT
>JAICRP010000029.1 GCA_025966445.1 Nocardioides sp. | reverse complement strand
GGGTTCCCTGACCCAGGTCCGTTCGCTGACGACCGCACCGTCGCGCTCCGCGACGGTGCGGATCGTCGCGCCCACGCGACCGTGCTCGACGACGACGTCCATCACCGACCGAACCCGGACGTCGACGCCCGGCCACGACAGCTCGAGCGTCGTGTCGGCGTGGGCGCGCTGGGCGAAGGTGCGGCGGTCGACGCTCACCTCGCCGCGGTAGTCCTCCAGGGCCCGGCCGTCGTACGGCGTGTCGTACTCGGAGACCGACACGGTGCGCGCCGTCGTGGTGCGGGCGAGCACGTCGTCGTGGATCTCCCAGGCGATGCCCTCGGCGGACTCGGTCGTGTGCTCGGCGCCGGAGCCGAAGGTGGGCGCCGGCCACGAGCCCTCGAGCACGGGCAGGTCGACCTCGGCGGAGTGCACGGTGAGCGTGAGCGGCGCCGGGGGAGCGATCGTGTTCGGCCAGTCGGCGCCGGCGACGCTGACGCGCAGCACCTGGCCGTCCGTCCACTCGTACGCGCACGCGTCGAGGACGACCTCGACGTCGTAGACCTCGCCGGGGACGAGCGGTTCCGGCTGCCCGTGGACCGACGCACGGAAGGCGAGGTCCAGGGAGCCGCGGGACACCAGCGCGGACGTGCCGTCCGGGAAGACGTCGCACAGCTTCACCGAGAGTGAGGCCGCGGGTTGGTCGGCCGAGACGCGAAGGCGGGCGACGGGGTACCCGACGACCGGACGGGCCGGCGGGGCGACGTCCCAGGTCAGGGACCGGGCGTCGTCGAGCCGCTGGTCGCCGGAGAGTCCCCACGGCAGGTGACCGGCGCAGTCGATCCACGCGGCGGTGCCGACGTCCGCGATGACGGGCAGCTCACGCGGCCCCTGCAGGGGAACGAGGTGGGGGGAGGTCGGTGGCACCGACGGCAGTCGCAGCCAGTGCCCCTCGTGCAGGTCGAGGTCGGGCTCGGGTCGCGTCGAGGCGCGCACGAAGACGTCGCAGCCGTCGTCATGCGTCCCCGACCCGCGCAGCCAGTGGTCGAACCAGCCGGCGAGCTCGGCGTCGAAGTCGATGCGAGGCCCCGGCATGGCGGTGGTCGCGTCGGCGTGTGCCCACGGCCCGGCGAGCAGCCGGTGAGGCGTCCCCTGGGCCGCGAGCCGCGCCACCGTGCGGAACGTGTTGTTGCGGTAGCCGTCGGCCCAGCCCGCCACGATCATCGTCGGGATCCGGATCCGTTCGTAGCCCGAGGTCGTCCCGCCGAGCCGTACCGACCCGTGGTCCCAGTAGTCGCCGTGGGTCGACTCGCGGAGCCACGTCAGCACCCACGGCTCGTTCGTGTCCAGCCGGCGCTTCCACTCCTCCTCCCAGTCGTCCCCCCAGACGGCCGGCACGGGCGGCAGCACGTTCATCGGGGTCATGTAGTGGTCGTAGTCGACGAGGTCGACCAGCCGCAGGGCCGCCCCGCGCCAGTGCACGTCGTCGGTCCAGCGGTCGTCGGTGGCGTAGATCGCGCAGATCGCCTTGAGCTCCGGCGGCTGCTCACAGGCCATCTGGAGCGAGTTGAAGCCGGAGTACGACGTCCCCCACATGCCGACCTGCCCGTCGCACCAGTCCTGGGCGGCCAGCCAGCGCATCACCTCGGCCAGGTCGCGCTGCTCGTCCGGCTGGTACTCGTCCAGCGCGTCACCAGCCGACGACCCGGTGCCACGCAGGTCGAGGCGGCACACGGCGTACCCGTGCTTGTCGCGCAGCCGCTCGTACGACGCGGCGTACGACGACGTCAGGTCGTCCTTGCGGTAGGGCAGCGCCTCCAGCAGGCACGGCTGCGGCCCTTCATGTTCAGCCGAGTCCGGGAGGTACAGGGTCGCGGCGAGCTCCACGCCGTCGGACATCGGGATACGGGCCTCGCGCTGTGTCCCCACGCGCCGGATTGTTGCAGCATGATCGGCCCGTGAGCGCGACCGTGATGACCGTGACGGGCCCGGTGGCCGCCGCCGACCTCGGCGTGACGCTGCCGCACGAGCACGTCTTCCTCGACCTGACGCGGGAGTACCGCGGCAACGGGCTGCTCAACGACACGGCGCTCGCGGAGTCGGAGCTGAAGCGGTACGTCGACGCGGGCGGCCGCACCCTGGTGGACGTCACCACCGGCGGGCTGGACGGCGACCCGGTCGCCCTGCGCGCGATGGCGGAGGCGACCGGTCTGCAGATCGTGCGCGGCGCGGGCTACTACCGCCGCGCGTACTTCCCGCCCGAGGTCGACGAGCTCTCCACCGACGCGCTGGCCGACCTCATCGTGCGCGACATCGAGGAGGGCACCGACGGCGTCCGGGCCGGCATCATCGGTGAGATCGGCTGCGACCGGTACGTCTCGGCGCTCGAGGAGCGGTCGTTCCGGGCCGCGGCGCGCGCCCACCGACGTACCGGCCTGACCATCACCACCCATGCCGCCCGCTGGCCTGTCGGCACCGCCCAGCTCGACCTGCTGGTCGAGGAGGGCGTCGACCCGTCCCGCGTGGTGATCGGCCACTGCGACATGGTGCCGGACCACGACTACCACCGGGCCCTGGTCGAGCGCGGCGCGTGGATCCAGTTCGACACCGTGCAGGGCGTCCACGAGTGGGACACCCAGCAGCGGCTGGGCTGGCTGCGCAGCCTGGCAGACGCCGGCCACCTCGGCCGGGTGCTGCTCAGCCAGGACGTCTGCCTGCGCAGCGACTACGCCGCGATGGGCGGGCCGGGCTACGCCTATGTCGTGACGACGTTCGCCGACCGGCTGCGCGAGGCGGGTTTCGACGATGCCGACATCACGATGCTGACCGTGGACAACCCGCGCCGGATGCTCACGGGCGAGTAGCCGGCCGGCCGTACTTCGCCAGCGCCGCCAGCAGCAGGTCGGGCGGCAGTGTGTGGGCGGTGTGGCCGTGGCCCGTCATCGTGGGCGAGGCCAGGATCGCGTTGAGGATCGCCTCCTCGACGGCCTCGATGACCGCGTCGAAGAGCGGGTTCATCGAGCTGTTGGCCATCGTGCGGACCTCGGCGACCTCGGGGGCGTCGTTGCCGATGCGGTGCATGCCGCGGTTGCCTGTCGCGAACGCGAGGAAGAGGTCGCCGCTGTTGTTCTCGCCCACCCCGCCTGTGCGGGCAACGCCGAACGACGCGCGCTGCGCCAGCCGCCTGCACTGCAGCGGCAGGAGCGGGGCGTCGGTCGCGACGATGCCGATGATCGAGCCGCTCCCCGGCGGCATGGGGGAGTCGGTGCCCGGCACGACGTCCTCACCGACCTCCAGCCCGACGGGGACGCCGTTGACGAGGAACCGCTCGCGGCGGCCGTGGTTGGCCTGGACGAGCACGCCGACGGTGTACGCGCCGGCCCGGCGCGACGCCGTACCGATGCCGCCCTTGAAGTCGTGGCAGACCATCCCGGTGCCGCCGCCGACGGAGCCCTCGGCGACGGGACCAGCGGCTGCCGCGGCGTACGCCGCCCTCGCGTGCTCCCCGGTCACGTGGAAGCCGTCGACGTCGTTGAGCGTGCCGTCCCAGGTCTCGGCCACGACGGGCAGCGCCCACGCCTCGACGCCGTCGCCGATCTCGGCGACCTCGATCTCGACCAGCGCGTCGCGCACGACGCCGACGCTGTGCGTGTTGGTGATGCCGATGGGGGAGTGCAAGAGGCCGACCTCCTCGATCCAGGGCAGGCCGGTCATCTCGCCGTTGCCGTTGAGGCGGTGGTACGCCGCGTACACCGGGTCGGCCCAGACGTTGCCGGCGTGGGGGACCACGACCGTCACGCCCGTGCGGACGTCGTCGCCCTCGATGACGGTCGTGTGCCCGACCCGGACGCCGGGCACGTCGGTGATCGCGTCGTGCTCGCCCGACGCGAGGGTGCCGATGACGATGCCGAGGTCGCGGGCCCTCACGAGAGCAACGCCTGGGCGAGGTGGAGGTGGAAGCGCACCGAGGCGTGCAGGTCGTCGACGTGCACGCGCTCGTCGGCGTTGTGGAACCCGGCCACGTACACCTCGATCGGGGTGGTGAGGTACGGGGAGAAGCCGTACGCCGCCGTGCCGCCGGCCGCCCGGAGGTACGACGAGTCGGTGAAGCCGGTGCCGAGGCTCGGCAGCAGTGCGGAGTCCGGCAGCTCGGCGGCCACCCACTCGCGGATCGCCTGGACGACCGGACCGTCCGGAGGTGAGGCGCTGCCGGGGATGAGCGGCTCCGGCCAGGAGAGCTCGTACGCGCGCGCGCCGAGCCTCGCCCGTACCGCCGCCTCGACCTCGGCCTCGGTGGTGCCGGGCAGGATCCTGCAGTCGAGCTCCATCCATGCCCGGCTGGGCTGGGTGTTGCGCTTGTCGGAGCCGCCGAGCATCGTCGGCGCCATCGTGGTCCCGGCGAGCGCGGGCATCAGGTGCTCCAGCTCGGGGTGCAGGGCACCCGCCGCGGCCAGCGCCGCGGGCAGGTCGTCGCCGGCGGCGTACGCGTCACCGAGCAGCACCTCCAGCATCTGGTCGACGAGAGGGTGCGCGACCGGCGCAGGGAGGCCGCGGCCGATGCGGGCGATCAGCTCGCCCAGGTGCGGGACCGCGTTGTCGCCCAGCGTCGGCATGCTGCCGTGGCCGGCCTCGCCCACCGCGGTGACCCGGGCCGGGTACGTGCCCTTCTCGCCGACCCCGACGCTGACCAGGGTGCGGCCGTCGGTGAGCTCGAACCGCTCGCCGCCGCCCTCGTTGACGCTCATGTCGGGCCGGATGTCGGGGCGGGCCTTCAGGAGCCAGTTCATCCCGACCTCGGCCATGCCGTCCTCCTCGTCGGCGACGGCGAGGAACCACAGGTCCCCCCGCGGCTGCCAGCCCGAGCGGACCAGCTCCTTGAGCGCGACCGCCCGCGCGGCCACCTCGCCCTTCATGTCGACCGTGCCGCGGCCCCACAGGTAGCCGTCGTCGCTGAGCACGCCCTCGAACGGCGGGTGGGTCCAGTCGCGGACGTCGACGGGCACGACGTCGATGTGGCCCACGAAGGCCAGGCTCGGCGCCGTACCGCTCTCGCTGCCGGCCACCCGCGCCACCAGGTTCGCCCGGTGCTCGTTGCCCTCGCGGGCCACCAGCTCGCACTCGATGCCGGCATCGCCGAGGTACTCGGCCAGTCGCTCCGCCACGAGGGTCTCGTTGCCGGGGTACACCCCCAGCGAGTTGCTGGTGTCCAGCCGGACCAGGTCCCTGGTGAGCTCGACGACCTCACTGTGCAGATCCATGTGCGGACGGTATCGGGGCGAGTAACCACCCCAAAGACCCACTGGTGACCCGCTCGAGCGGGTCACCAGTGGGTACAAGGGGTGGTTACTCAGGAATCCGGCCGCTACTTGACCTCGGACCGCAGCACCCGCCAGAGGCCGAAGGCCAGGGGGAGGAGCAGCCAGATGGTGCCGGTGACGAGGAGCTGGGTCCACTCCGTGGGGCCGTACCCGCCGTCGAACAGCCCGGTCTGGTTCCACTGGAAGTCCACCCAGGGCTGCGCGTCGGCGTACCAGTCCTGAGCACTGGCCAGCAGCGCCGACAGGGTGGGGAGCACCATCGCGTAGACGAAGTAGCCCACGATGGCGGCGGCCGAGTTGCGGAACAGCACGCCGAGGGTGAAGCCCATCAGCAGCCCCAGGCCGTTGCCGGCGAGGATGTAGAGGACCTCGCTGACGGTCATGTCCCAGGTGGTCGGGACGCCGGCCAGCTGGCTGCCGACGACGTTGCCGAGGGCGCCGACCGCGAGGGCGACCAGGATCGACGCGATCCCGACCAGCACGGTGTCGAGCAGCTTGGCCAGCACGACCCGGCTGCGGCTCGGCACCATCGTGAAGGTCGTCAGGCCGGTGCGCTGGCTCCACTCGCTGGTGATCGACAGCGCGGCGATGATCGGCAGCACGATCGTCATCGGGATGCCGATCGCGCCCGCGAAGCTGTCGTAGGTGATGTCGGCGTCCGGGGCGAACAGGATGACCGCGCCGGTGGCGATCACGGCCAGGATGACGACGCTGGCCATCAGCCAGAAGCCGGAGCGGGTGTCGAACATCTTGCGCAGCTCGACGCCCATGACGGTCCGCATCGGGATGGGTGCGTACGTCGGCCGCGCGGCGCGGGCGTGCTGCCCGACGTCGGTGGTGGTGACGGGGATCGTTGCGGTGCTCATGCTGCTTCTCCTTGGGTGTCATCACGCTGGGTGTCGGCGGTGAGGGCGAGGAACATCTCCTCGAGTCCCGCGCCGTCGGCCGGCCGGAGCTCGCGCAGCGCGATGCCGGCGGCCAGGGCCACCTCGCCGACCTGCTCGGTGGAGGCGTCGGTGCGCAGGCCCTGCTGGCCCAGACCGGTGATCTGCTCGGCCGGGTGGCCGGCCGCGACCAGCGCGGCCGCGAGGCGGGCGGGGTCGGTGGCGCGGACGTACGTGCCGGCGGCCTCGAGCAGCTCGTGCTTGGTGCCCTGGGCCACGACGCGGCCCTGCCCGATCACCACGATGTCGTCGGCGATGACCTCGATCTCGTGGAGCAGGTGGCTGGAGAGCAGCACGGTGCCGCCCTGGTCGGCGTACCCGCGGAGCAGGTCCCGCATCCAGCGGATGCCGGCGGGGTCCAGGCCGTTGGCCGGCTCGTCGAGGATCAGCACCTCGGGGTCGCCGATGAGGGCGGCCGCGATGCCGAGGCGCTGGCGCATGCCGAGCGAGTAGTCGCGGACGCGGCGCCCGGCCTCCTCGTCGGTGAGGCTGACGACCTCGAGCATCTCGGCGACGCGCGACTTCGGCATCCGCATGGTGCGCTGGGCCAGGGTGAGGATCTCGCGGCCGGTGCGGCCGGCGTGCTGCGCCGAGGCGTCGAGCAGCACGCCGACCTCACGCCCCGGGTTGGGCAGCTCGGAGAAGCGGCGGCCGAGGATGGTGGCCTCGCCGGTGGTGGCGGGGGTGAGCCCGACCATGATCCGCATGGTCGTGGACTTGCCGGCGCCGTTGGGGCCCAGGAAGCCGGTGACCCGGCCGGGCTGGGCGGTGAAGGTGACGTCATCGACGGCGCGGAACCCGCCGTAGGTCTTGGTCAGGTGGGAGATCGTGATCATGGGCCTCAGCCTGTGGCAGCGGAGACCCTCACCGCTTCGGGGAGGTGCCTGAGCGCAGACCTGAGAGCACCCTGAGCGCAGGTCAGGGTCCGACCCTGAGAGTGGTCACTCCTCGGGCTTGCGCTCCGTGCCGATCTGGACCTCGGTGTCGGTGAAACCGACGCTCCGGTAGACCCGGATGGCGAGGTACTCCGGGTCGGCGACCATCACCAGCGTGTGCGCGTCGAGGTCGGCGAACCCGAACCGGCTGATCTCGTGCACCAGCGTCCCGGCGAGGCCCCTGCTCCGGGCGTCGGGATGGGTCTTGACGGTCTGGAACCGCGCCAACCCGGGGGACGCGCGGAACAGTCCCATCGACGCCAGCAGGCGGCCGTCCTCGAACGCGCCCCAGTACTGCCCGTGCCCGTCCTCGGCCAGCCGCCGGTGCTGCCGCGCCCGCCCCTCGGAGAACTCGCGGTCGTAGCCGATCTCCTCGCCGGCCATCGTCAGCTCGACCTGCTGCTCCCAGTCGGCGTCCGAGACCAGGGCGCGGTACGTCGCCTCGCCGTTGGGCCGCGGAGGCCCATGGACCGAGGTGGCCGTCATCACGGTGGAGACCTCGGTCTCCAGCCCCAGCGCGGCGAAGGAGGCACCGTCCGCCGCTGACCCGCCCGTGCCGTCGATGCCGAACGTCCGGTGCCGGGCGGCCGGGAACTCGGCCTCGAAGGCCCCGATCCACTGCCGGGCGTCGGCCGCGTCGGCCGGGGGACCGGCGAGCATCAGGAAGTTCCCCCACCAGAACGTCGGGTTGTCCGGCGTCCGGACGACGACGTGGTCACCGCGGTCCTCGAGCACGCTGCCCGAGATCTCCAGCAGCGCGAGATCGGTCCGCCACCCCAAGCCCTGGATCTCCATGGACGCGACCGTACCTGCGCCGGGACTCGAGCGGATCGGTGGCGTCAGAGGTGGGTGAGCCCGAGCAGGAGGATGAGGAGGCCGATGACGACCTGGAGCACGCCGACGAGCTCCTCGTGCTGCCGGGGCCGATCGTCCGGCAGCAGCCCAGCGGCGATCGTGGCGAGCGAGACGAGGGCGGCCGCGCCGATCATCCAGCCGAGGAGGTACGGGAGTGCGGCTTGGTCACGCTTGTCGGAGACCAGGATCAGCAGCGTCACCATGATGGGGACCGAGCTCACCGCGGCGGCCAGCCCGACAGGAAGCAGCTGCGCCAGTGCGTGCCACGTCAGTGCCCTGTCCGCCTCACGCGTCCTGCTCTGCGTAGTCGCGCAAGAGCTGCTGCTCGGCCTCCTTGCGCGGGAAGCAGAAGTAGACCAGGACGGCGCCCAGCAGGATCGCGACCGCACCGGCCGTGTAGGCCCAGTCGTCGCCCTGGAGGAAGGCCGACTTCGCCGCGGCGGTGATCTGGTCGGCGTACTTCGGGTACTGTTCGGCGACCTGCTCGGCTCCCGCGAACGACTTCGTGAGCTCGGACTCCACCTGGGGGGTGACCTTGCTCGCGTCGGGGGAGCTGCCGATCGCGGAGACGAACGCGCTGGCGTAGCCCGCGGTGAGCAGCGCGCCGAAGACGGACTGCAGGATCGCCCCTCCGAGGTCGCGTTGAAGGTCCGCCGTGCCGGATGCCATGCCGGCCCGGCGAACGGGGACCGAGCCCGTCAGCGAGTGAGAGGCGGGCGTGCCCGCGAGTCCCACGCCGGTCCCGATGAGGGCGTAGGCCATGCCGATCTTCCAGTAGCTGCTGCCCTCCTCCCAGAACAGCAGCATCCAGACGAAGGCGAGGAACAGGAAGACGTAGCCCAGCAGCAGGGTCGCCCGCGCTCCGTGCGTCTCCACGAGCACGGCGGAGCGGGGAGCGACGAGGACCATCAGGACGATCGCGGGCAGGAAGGCGGCGCCCGCCTCGACGGTGTTGTAGCCGAGCACGTTCTGGAGGAACTGCTGGCTGACGAACATCGCACCCATGAGCGAGCCGAACACGATGATCCCGGCGCAGGCCGCGACCCAGAAGATCCGCCTGCTGGCGACGTGCAGGTCGTAGAGCGGGTTCGCGGCACGCCGCTGCTGCCAGACGAAGGCCACCGCGGCCGCCAGCGCGATGACGGCCAGGCCCAGGACGAGGGTGCCCTTGCCCGGTACCGGTGCGAAGTTGATCGAGAGCACCAGCCCGGCCACCAGCAGGACCGAGAGGATGCCACCGAGGTTGTCGACCGGCTCCGTCGACTCGTTGACGTGTGCCGGGACCAACTTCCAGGCCATCACGAGCGCGACGACCGCGAGGGGCAGCGTGACGAGGAAGACCGAGCCCCACCAGAAGTTCTCCAGCAGCCAGCCGGCGACGAGCGGACCCAGCGACGCGATGGCTCCGCCGAGAGCGGACCACAGGGCGATCGACTTGGTCCGCCCGGGCCCGGACCACAGAGCGGTGATCAGCGCCAACGTGGTCGGGTAGGCCATGCCGGCGGCGAACCCACCGAAGATCCGGGCCACGACCAGGACGTCGTCGGTCGGGGCGTAGGCAGCCAGCAGGCAGGCGGGTATCGACAGCAGGGTGCCGAGCATCATCAGGAGCTTGCGGCCGTACCGGTCGCCGACGGCGCCCAGGTAGAGCACGGAGGCGGCCAGTCCCAAGGAGTAGCCGACCGCGATCAGGTTGAGCGTGGTCTGGGAGGAGTCGAACGCGTCGCCGATCGACGGCAGGGCGACGTTGGCGACCGACAGGTTGAGGTTGGCGACACCGGAGACCAGGATCAAGGTCCCCAGCACGAGCGGAGCCCGCGCGGGGGCGCCGGTGGACTCGTGGGGCGCCGTGGCGGGGCTCTGGGACATCGTCTTTCCTCCGGGCGTCGCGACAAAGGGCGGGCATGCCGGGGGCGACGCTACGCCCGTGCGGGCCTCGGACACCTAGCCCGTCGAGGGTGAAGTGACCGAGTCTTGACTCGAACACGTGTTCGATCGACACTGAGCGGGTGGCATGGGGGTTCCCGGCGTACGAGGCGCCAGAGGCGAAGGGTGCGGGTCTGTCACGCACGCCCGGCACCGAGGGCTTCGCGCCGGCAGGGTGGCCGCGCGAGGTGCGGCCACCCGGCGCGCCCGGGTGGGAGCAGTCGGCGGCAGCCTGGCTGCTCGACCTGTGCCCGGCCGACTGGCGTGGGTACCCCGGGCTGCGCAAGCACCTGGTCGTGCTGGCCCGGTTCGCCCTGCTGCACGTCGAGGCCGGGCAGACGGCGGCGGCCCGCGGGCTCAGCGAGACCCGTGCCGACCTGCGCGACGTCGCCGACCTCGACGTCATCGAGGCGGCCGTGCAGACCTGGCAGCTGGAGCAGGCCCGACTCCTCGGTCTGAGGAGGGCCGTCGGTCTGGTGGAGGAGGCGATCCGCGGACGACGCTTCACGGCGAGGCTCTGACCGGTCCCCGTCTACGGTGGCCCGCATGGCCGAACGGCGTCGTTTCTCGGGTGTCCTGCTTGTCGACCGCCGGGGGTGGATCCTGCTGCAGGAGCGCGACGAGCACCCCGTCATCGACCCGGACTGCTGGGGTCTGGTCGGAGGGCACGTCGACCCGGGGGAGGAGTTCGAGGCGGCGGCCTACCGCGAGCTGACCGAGGAGACCGAGGTGGTGGTGCCGCCCGGCGGGCTGCACTACTTCGCCGAGTTCGAGGTCGACCACACCGAGGCGTACGGCACGCTGGACCGGATGGCCGTGTACGTCGCCACCACCGAGCTCACCGACGCCGACATCGTCTGCCACGAGGGCCGGCGGATCGTCTTCGTCGACCCGGGCGAGATCACCGGCCTGCGACTCACCAAGGGGGCCGGCGTGATCCTGCCGGCGTTCCTGCTCTCCGACGTCTACCGGGACATGGTCGCTCACGGCGCCGGTCACTAGCCTGGGTCGGTGCTGCTGGGCCGCGGTGCCGTCCTCGACCGCGCGGACGTGCTGCTCGCGGCTCTCCGCGTTCCCAGCTGACCCTGGAGTGGGTGCCCGCCCTGCCCGGAGTGGCCGCACTCCTGTCGCGTACCGGCGCCCGAGCGCACCCATCGAGCACGACCTGTTCCGGTTCTTCGTGCTGACGCCCTGAGGCGACGCGGCGCGGTCACTTTCCGGCACCAGGTGCCGGACAGCGTCCGCGCACACGGCCGTTCCGGTTCTTGGCGCGGGGGGCGTGATCGTTACAGTGAACGGGTGCGCCTGGACCAGATCTCGACCCCACGCGACCTGCGGGGCCTGACGGAGCCGGAGCTCGACGCCCTGGCCGCCGAGATCCGCGACTTCCTCGTGCGTACCTGCGCGCGGACCGGTGGCCATCTCGGCCCCAACCTCGGCGTGGTCGAGCTGACGATGGCGATCCACCGGGTCTTCGAGTCACCCCGCGACCGGGTGGTCTTCGACACCGGCCACCAGGCCTACGTGCACAAGCTGCTGACCGGTCGGATGGCGGGCTTCGACAAGCTGCGCCAGGAGGGCGGCGTCAGCGGCTACCCCAGCCAGGCGGAGTCCGATCACGACATCGTCGAGAACTCGCACGCCTCCACCGCGCTGTCGTACGCCGACGGGCTGGCGAAGGCGTACACGATCCGCGGCGAGGACCGGCACGTGGTCGCGCTGATCGGTGACGGCGCCCTGACCGGCGGGATGGCCTGGGAGGCACTCAACAACATCGCGATCGCCAAGCAGAGCAAGCTGGTCATCGTCGTCAACGACAACGGCCGCTCGTACACCCCGACCGTCGGTGGCCTGGCCACGGCCCTGACCAGCCTGCGCACCAACCCGCGCTACGAGCAGATCCTCGACCAGGTCAAGCGCCGCCTCAACGCGGTCCCGGGCGTCGGCCCCGCGGCGTACGACGCCCTCCACGCCATGAAGAAGGGTCTCAAGGACGCGCTCGCGCCGCAGGGGCTGTTCGAGGACCTCGGCCTCAAGTACGTCGGCCCGGTCGACGGTCACGACCGGGCGGCGATGGAGCAGGTGCTGGCCCAGGCCAAGCGGTTCAACGGCCCGGTGATCGTGCACGCCATCACCCGCAAGGGGTTCGGGTACGACGCCGCCGAGCTGCACGAGGCCGACCAGTTCCACAGCCCCGGGCCGTTCGACGTCGACAGCGGCGTGGAGAACCCCAAGGACCGGATCTGGACCGATGTGTTCGCGGAGGAGATGGTCCACCTCGGCCAGCGCCGGTCGGACGTGGTCGCGATCACCGCCGCGATGATGCACCCGGTCGGGCTCGACAAGTTCCAGTCCACGTTCCCCGATCGCACCTTCGACGTCGGCATCGCCGAGCAGCACGCCGTCGCCTCGGCCGCCGGGCTGGCCATGGCGGGGATGCACCCGGTGGTGGCGCTGTACGCGACGTTCCTCAACCGTGCCTTCGACCAGGTGCTGATGGACGTCGCGCTGCACCGGTGCGGCGTCACGTTCGTGCTCGACCGGGCCGGCGTGACGGGTGACGACGGCGCCAGCCACAACGGCATGTGGGACATGTCGATCATGCAGGTCGTGCCGAGCCTCCGGCTCGCCGCGCCCCGTGACCCCGCCCGCCTCCGCGAGCTGCTCGACGAGGCCGTCGAGGTCTCCGACGCACCAACGGTCGTACGGTTCCCCAAGGGAGCTCCGCCGGACGACATCGAGGCGGTCGGCCGTCGCGGTGGGTGCGACGTGCTCGTCCGCAACGGCACCCACGACGTGCTGATCGTGTCGTACGGCGCGATGGCCACGACCGCCGTCGACGTCGCCGAGCGCCTGGTCGCCCAGGGGATCGGCGTCACCGTCGTCGACCCGCGGTGGGCCAAGCCGGTCGACCCGGTCCTGGTCGACCTGGCCCGCGAGCACCGGCTCGTGGTGAGCCTCGAGGACAACGGCCGCATCGGTGGGTGCGGCTCGGTCCTGCTCCAGACGCTGAACGACGCCGGCGTCACCACCCCGTTCCGGCTGCACGGCATCCCGCAGGAGTTCCTCGACCACGCCAAGCGCGGCGTGATCCTCGAGCGGATCGGCCTGGGGCCGCAGTCGCTGGCGCGCGGCATCGTCGAGGACATCACCGCCGTGCCGGTGGTGCCGCCGGTCGACCGTCAGCTGTTGTAGACCCCGATCGGGATCGCGAGGCCGTCGCCCGTCGAACCGACGTCCTCGGCCACCGGCGTGCAGACGCCCGTGACGACCGTGCACGACAGGATGTCGACCAGGTCGGACTCGAACGGCTCGCGAAAACCGAGAGCGGCGTAGTGCTCGGCGTCGATCCACTGGTAGCCGCCGAAGTAGCCGTATCCGTAGTCGTCCTTCGGCATCGCCTTGCCCGTGCCGGTGTCGAAGACACGCACGTCGTCGGACTCCGCCTCGCCCATCAGGTAGCGGCCGTCGGGGGAGAGGTCGTAGGCGGTCCACAGCGGGATCTCGGTGCCGCTGTCGAGCGTGCGGCCGACGCGGATGACCTGCTCGTCCTCGGCCCCGGCCGGCCGGTAGGAGATCAGACCGTTCTTCGCGTCGGTGATCGTGAACCCGTCGGCCTCCGTGTCGAGGAAGGTGAGGTCGCCCGTGGCCGTGTTCCAGGCCGCGGCGCCCTGCTGGGTCTTCACGTAGGCGACGTCGCCGTCGATGGCGTACATCACCGCGGCGTCCTGGCCGTCACGCACGTCGCTCATCCCCTCCGTGTTCTGCAGCGGGTCGCGCACGGCCTCGCCCGTGGACTGGTCGTACACCACGAACGCCGGGGGGTCGCCGCGCTCGACCCAGCCGACCCGCGGACCGTCGACGACCAGCCGAGGCACCTTCGCGTTGACCGTCCCGACCTCGGTCACGTCGGCGCCGTTCGCGGCCCAGACGATGCCCTCGGCGTCGCTGAACACGACCCCCACGTCGGTCTGCACGTACGCCCGCACGGTGCGACCGACGTCGAACGTGGTGCCGTCGACGGTGACCTCCGAGCCGACCGCGTAGCTCGGGGCGTGGGCCACGAACGCCGTCGCCAGGTCGGGGTCGATCACCGTGGTGTCGTCGCCCGGACCGCCACCGCCGACCAGGGCGGGGACGGCGACCGCGACCGTGAGCGTCAACGCGGCGGCACCGCCCAGCACGACCGTGCGGCGCCGGCGAACCCGCTTGTCGCCCTCGCGCACGATGTCCGCCACGTCGATGGCCGTGCGCTCGAGCCCCTCGGCCCGCTCGTGCATCACGTCTGTCAGCAGTCCGGTCATCGGGTCACCTCGATCAGGTCGGTGGGGAGCACGTCGGCCCCCAGGCGGTCGCGGAGCTTGCGGAGCCCGGACGAGACCTGGCTCTTCACGGTGCCGACCGCGCAGCCCATCGCGTCGGCGGTCTGGGCCTCGGTCAGGTCCTCGTAGTAGCGCAGCACGATCGCCGCGCGCTGCCGGACCGGCAGCTCCTGCAACGCCTGCCAGAGCCAGGCGCGCTGGTCGACGTCGTCGGCGTGGCCCGCCTGCCCGCCGTCGGGCATCGTCTCGACGGTGCGCTCGCCCCACGACTTCTTGCGGAACCAGCCGATCGCCGTCGTGGTGATCGCCTTGCGGGTGTAGGCCTCGACCCTGCTGGGGTCCCGCAGGCGCGGCCACGCGACGTACGTCTTGGTGAGCGCCTCCTGGACAAGGTCCTGTGCGAGCTGCGCGTCACCCACCATCAGGTACGCCGCCCGGTGCAGCGCACTGGAACGCGCGGCCACGAAGTCGGCGAAGGCCTCGGCATCTCGTCGGCTCACTGGCGCCCTTCCGGTCGGGATCGGTCTCCTGTTCGACGCGGTGAGCGGTCAGAAAGGTTCGTCCAGCACCGCGTCGAGCCGGTCGTAGCCGACTCCCAGCCCCTCGGTCATGCCGGAGGCGACCCAGCCGTCGCGGGTGGCGCGGTCCGGGTAGACGACCGTGAGGGTCATCTCCGTCCGGTCGTCGCCGACGGCCGCCAACAGCAGGGTGTTCACGCTCGGCCCCGGGAAGTCGTCGAACTGCTCGGTCGAGACCAACCGGGTCGGCACCACGACCTCCTCGAAGGTGCCGGATACGCCCATCGTGCGCTCGCCGGACCCGAACACCCAGCGGTAGGCGCCGCCCTCGCGGACGTCCATCTCGCACGTCGTCAGCGGGAACTCGGGGTTGCCGAGCCAGCGCCGCATGTGCGCGGGCTCCGTCATCGCCTGCCACACCCGCCCCGGGGGCGCGCCGAAGGCGCCGCGGACGAGGATCGACGTGTCGTCGGGAGTGGCCACGGCGAAGGTGGCGGGCCAGGGGAGCTTCACGCGTCGTCCTCCGTGGGCGGTTCGGGGTCGGTCATGGTGGCGAGGTAGTCGTCCAGGCGGTCGAAGCGCTCGTCCCAGAACTGTCGGAACTCCTCGGCCCACTCGGCCACCGCCTCGAGCGGGCCGGCCTCCAGGATCGCAGGCCGGGCCTGGGCGACCCGCGACCGGCTGACCAGCCCGGCGCGCTCCAGGACCCGCAGGTGCTTGGACACCGCCGGGCCGGTCATCTCGAACGGCCGTCCGAGCTCGCCGACGGTCGCGGGCCCACCCTTGAGCCGGGCCAGGATGGCCCGCCGGGTCGGGTCGGCAAGCGCCGCGAAGACCAGGCTGAGCGGGTCCCGGGCGCCTGCCTCCAGGGCGACGGAGGTCACGAGGCGTCCGTCATCCCACCCACGGGCCACTGCTGGAGCAGCCACGAGTTGCCGTCGGGGTCCGCGAAGCGGGTGTAGAGCACCCCACCGAGGTCCTGGACCTCGCCGAGCTCGACGTCGTTGGCGGCGAGCTGGTCGCGAGCCGCCTGCATGTCTGCCACGACGAGGTGGATCCCCTTCTGCACGCCGACTGGCATGTCGGTGATCTCCGGGATGTTGCGGCCCATCAGGATCGCGCACCCCGAGCCCGGCGGCACGATCTGGACGATGCGCATGTCGCCCATCTGCACGTGGTCGGTGATCAGCTCCCAGCCGCACTGGTCCACGTAGAAGTCGCGAGCCCGGTCGACGTCGGAGACGGGGATGTGGATCAGCTCGAGCTTCATCTCGACCTTGGTGGTGGTGGTCATTGTCGCTCCTTAGGAAACCGAATGGTTAGATAACTAGTTGGTTTCTAACACGGGCGGAGGCGGTCGTCAAGGGCTCGCACGTCTGCTACACCCAGCCATGACCCAGTGCGGCACCGACAGCCGCCACGTCGCCGCTCCGTGGGGAGTCTGAGGCCCTCCTCAACCAGCGGGACAGGTCTGGACACAGCACCCCAGGAGGCCGCTAGGTTGCCTGGGGTGGACCTACTACGGACCAAGAGCGTCGAGCAGTCGCTGAAGGACACCGAGGACCCGGAGTTCAAGCTCAAGCGAAGCCTGACCGCCCTGGACCTCACCGTCTTCGGCGTGGGCGTCATCATCGGAGCCGGCATCTTCACCCTCACCGGCCGGGTGGCGCAGGCCAACGCCGGACCGGCCGTCTCGCTCTCGTTCGTGCTGGCCGCTGTGTGTTGCGCGCTCGCGGCACTGTGCTATGCCGAGTTCGCATCGACGGTGCCCGTGTCGGGGTCCGCCTACACGTTCTCCTACGCCACGCTGGGCGAGCTGATCGCCTGGATCATCGGCTGGGACCTCCTGCTCGAGATGATGCTCGGCGCTTCGGTCGTCGCGCAGGGTTGGGCGTCCTACTTCGAGACGTTCCTCGACCAGGTCGGCATCGGTTGGCCGGCCGGGCTGGGCTACGGCGACGACTTCAACCTCGCGGCCTTCCTCCTGGTCGCGATCCTCACGGCCCTCGTCACCTACGGGATCAAGGAGTCGCTGCGGGTCAACCTGGTCCTCGTGGCGGTGAAGCTCTTCATCGTCCTGTTCGTCATCGTGGCCGGCATCGGTTTCATCAACGCCGACAACTACGACCCGTTCATCCCGCAGTCGGTGCCGACCGAGGGCGCGGGCGAGTGGCTGCACACCCCGCTGCTCCAGCTGGTCACGGGATCGCCCGCTGCCTACGGCGTGGGCGGCGTGCTCTTCGGGGCCTCGCTGGTGTTCTTCGCCTACATCGGCTTCGACGTGGTCGCCACCACCGCCGAGGAGGCCGCGCACCCGCAGAAGGACCTGCCCATCGGCATCCTCGGCTCGCTCGTGATCTGCACGGTTCTCTACGTCGCGGTCGCCCTGGTCATCACCGGCATGGTGAACTACAAGGACATCAACCCCGACGCCGCGCTGGCACAGGCCTTCATCGCCAAGGGCAAGGATGGCTACGCGACGTTGATCTCGGCCGGCGCTGTGGCCGGCCTCACGACCGTGGTCATGACGCTGCTGATCGGCGCCGTGCGGGTGACCTTCGCGATGAGCCGCGACAGCTTGTTGCCACACGGGTTGGGACACGTCTCGCCCAAGACCGGCACGCCGGTCAGGCTCACGTTGACCATCGGCCTGATCGTCGCGCTCGTCGCCTCCCTCACGCCGGTCGGCAAGCTGGAGGAGATGGTCAACATCGGCACCTTGACGGCCTTCCTCCTGGTGTCGCTCGCGATCCCGATCCTCCGCAAGAACCGTCCTGATCTCGAGCGGTCCTTCAAGGTGCCGCTGTCGCCCTTCCTGCCCTGGCTCGCGGCCGCCATCTGCTTGTTCCTGATGATCAACCTGACCGCCGAGACCTGGCTGCGGTTCCTGGTCTGGATGCTGCTCGGCTTCGCCATCTACTTCGCCTACGGCTACCGCAACAGCCGCGTCGGCAAGGGCGAGGGCGAGCCGGTCAGGGACTACTCGCGCTGACCACCCGTCTGCGGTTCCTCTTCACGTTCGTCGGCGGGGCCGGACACCTCGACCCGTTGCTGCCCCTCGCCCGGGCGGTGGCGGCCGCGGGCCACGCGGTGGCCATCGCCGGGTCGGGCAACCAGATGCCGCGCGTCGAGGCGCAGGGCTTCACGGCGCTGCCCACCAGCGAGCCGAGACCCGCGTCCGCGTCCGTCCTCGAGTTCGCTCCACTGACGCCTGTCGTGCCGCTCGACACCGAGGTCGAGTTCGCCGAGAACTTCGCGGGCAAGGGCACTCGGCGTCACGTGCCGGCGGTCGGCGGCCACCTCCGGACATGGCGGCCGGACGTCGTGGTGCGCGAGGAGACCGACTTCGGCTCCGCGATCGCCGCCGAGATCGCGGGGGTCCCGTGCGCCACGCTGGTGGTCCTGGCGGCGGGCACGCTGGCCCGACGCGACCTCGTGTCGCCGGTCCTCCAGGCGGTGCGGGCCGAGCAGGGCCTCGCGCCCGACCCGACCCTCGCGACGTTCCGACGCGACTTGGTGCTCTCGCCGTTCCCGCCGTCGTTCCGCGACCCGTCGGTGCCGCTGCCGCCGACCGGGTTCTCGTACCGCCCCGGGCCGGTCGCTCCCGTCGGACGCGGCCCCGTGGTCTACGTCAGCCTCGGCACGGTGTTCAACACCGGCGCGGGCGACCTGTTCGCGCGCCTGCTCGCCGGGCTGGCGGCCGTCCCGGCCGAGGTGCTCGTCACCGTCGGGCGCTCCATCGACCCGGCGGACTTCGGCGACCAGCCCGCGCACATCACGATCGCGAGGTACGTCCCCCAGGCCGACGTGCTGCCGCAGTGCGGGCTCGTGGTCTCGCACGGCGGCTCCGGCAGCCTGATGGGCGCGTTGGAGCACGGTCTTCCCTCGGTGCTGACCCCGCTGGGTGCCGACCAGCCGCACAACGCCCGACGGGCCGCCGACCTCGGGGTGGCCCGTGTCCTCGACGCGGCAACGGCCACTCCCGACGAGATCGGTCGGACCCTGACCGCGATGCTCGTCGACACGCGAGCGCGAGACGCCGCGCTCGCGCTCAAGACCGAGATGGACGCCTTGCCGCCGGTCGAGGCGACCGTGCCGCTGCTGGAGCGGCTGGCCGGTCACTACGCTGGGTGACATGGTGCAACGGCTGGTCCACATCGTCGACGAGGTCCCCGGGCTCGACGACGGCGACCACCCGGCCCTGACCCTCGTCCTCGTGCTCGACGGCTTCCTCGACGCCGGCAACGCGGCGGCCCGCGCGGCCCGGCACCTGGTCGAGCAGCAAGGAGGCCAGGGCGGCCCCGTGGTGGCGACGTTCGACGTCGACGAGCTCCACGACTACCGCGCCCGTCGACCCGCCCTGTCCTTCGTTCGCGACCACTACGAGTCATACGACGCCCCTCGCCTGGTCGTCCGCCTGCTCCAGGACGCCGGCGGGACGCCCTACCTCCTGCTCCACGGACCCGAGCCAGACACCCGCTGGGAGGCGTTCTGCGAAGCCGTCCGTGAGGTGGTCGAGCGCTTCGGCGTGACCTGCGTCGTCGGCATGGGCGCGGTGCCGATGGCGGTCCCGCACACCCGGCCGATCGCGATCACCGAGCACGCCAACAACATCGAGCTCATCGCCGGCGACAGCCGCTGGCGCGGCGAGCGGCGCATCCCGTCCAGCGCGCAGGCGCTGCTCGAGGTGCGGTTGGGGGAGTGGGGGCACGACGCGATGGGCTTCGTCGCGCACATCCCGCACTACCTCGCCCAGCTCGAGTACCCGCGCGCCTCCGCCGCCCTGCTCGAGCACGTCGAGCGGGCCGGCCGGCTGACCATCGACCTCTCGGCGCTGCACGCCGAGGCCGAGGAGCGCGAAGCCGAGGTGACCCGCTACCTCGCCGCGAACGAGGAGGTCGACGAGGTCGTCACGGCGCTCGAGCAGCAGTACGACGCGTTCACCCGCGCCGAGGAGAG
>JAICRP010000215.1 GCA_025966445.1 Nocardioides sp. | reverse complement strand
GTCCGGGGCCTGGCCGAGCGGGCCCGCGCATCGCTCACCGTCCGCGTCCGTGAGCTCGTCGACGGCGAGCGGGCGAGGTACGTCGACCTGCTCGACTCCCTGGCCCTCGACGGGCAGACGCCCGAGCAGCTGCGGGCGGCTGCACGACGGGTCGACGACGTCCGCTATCAGTCCCAGCGTGGCCGAGATCCCCTCTCGCACTAGTCTTTCGGCACCACTTCACACGACAACCGACCATTCGACGGCCGTCGATCGACCGCTACGGGGAGACCATGACGTCCTTGCTGGAGGGGGCCAAGAAGCTGGTCTCCCGGAGCACCGACATCGGCGCGCGCATCGAGGGTCTGGACGCGGCGATCGTGGCGTCGCGCGGTCGTCTCCCCGACCCGCTGCTGGACGAGAGCCAGACCGTGCTCGAGCGGGCGTCCAGCCGGCTGTGGCTCTCGGCCGACCACACGGTCGTGGCCCTCGCGGGCGCGACCGGCTCCGGCAAGTCCTCGACGTTCAACGCGCTCACCGGGCTTGAGCTGTCGGCGGTCGGCGTACGCCGTCCCACGACGTCGTGGGCCACGGCCTGCGTGTGGGGGGCCGACGGCGCCGAGGACCTCCTCGACTGGCTCGGCATCCCGCCGCGGCACCGCGTGCTCCGCAGCTCGATGCTGGAACCGACGCGCGAGGACGACGCGATGCGCGGCGTCGTGTTGCTCGACCTGCCCGACCACGACTCCACCGAGGTCTCCCACCACCTCGAGGTCGACCGGCTGGTGCAGCTCGCCGACCTGATGGTGTGGGTGCTCGATCCGCAGAAGTACGCCGACGCGGCGGTCCATGACCGTTACCTGGCCCCCCTGGCGACCCACCGCGAGGTGATGCTGGTCGTGCTGAACCACGTCGACACCGTTCCGGCCGGCCGCCTCGAGTCGATGGTCGCCGACGTCCGGCGGCTGCTCGACGCCGACGGCCTCGCCGGGATCCCCGTGATCGCGACGAGCGCCCGGACGGGTCAGGGCATGGAGGAGCTGCGACGTGAGATCGCGACGCGGGTCGCCAAGAAGAAGGTCGTCCGCACCCGCCTGGAGGCCGACCTGCGGGGGGCGGCCCAGCGGATGGGCGAGGCGACCGGCACCGCGCCGACGCCGAAGCTGTCGAAGGAGCGCGTCACCGAGCTCGAAGAGGCGCTGGCGCAGTCGGCCGGCGTACCGACCGTGGTCAAGGCCGTCGAGGACTCCACCCGGCTGCGGGCCAACCGCGCCACCGGCTGGCCCGTCGTCGCCTGGTTCTCCCGCCTGCGGCCCGATCCTCTGAAGCGGCTGCACCTCGACCTCGGTTCCTCCGGCAAGGAGCTCGCCGGCCGTGCCCGCACCTCCGTCCCGGCTCCGACCACGGTCCAGAGGGCTCGCGTCGACTCCGCGGTGCGCACGCTGGCCGACGACGTGTCCCGTGACCTGTCGCGGTCGTGGGGCCATGCCGTGCGCGAGGCATCGCTGTCGCGTCACGACGACCTCAACGACGGGCTCGACCGGGCGCTCGGGGCGACCGAGCTCGGCGCGGCCCGGATCCCGGTGTGGGCGGGTCTCGTCCGAGTCCTCCAGTGGCTGCTGCTGCTGGCGGCGCTGGGCGGGGCCGCATGGCTCGGCGCGATGTTCGCGACCCGCTACCTGACGTTCGAGATGCCGGCGACGCCCGAGATCGCCGGCTACCCGCTGCCGCTTCTCCTGCTCATCGGCGGCGTCGTGCTGGGCATCCTGTTCGCCCTGTTCTGCCGCCTCCTGGTGCGCGCGACCGCGCGCCGGCGTGCCCGCGCGGCCGACCGACGACTGCGGGCTGCCATCGCCGAGGTCGCCGAGGAGCTCGTCGTCAAGCCCGTGCAGGACGTGCTCGCCGGCTACGACACCGCGCGCCGAGGCATCGACCAGGCGCTCCAGTAGTCGCTCGACGGGCCCGTTCTCCGCGTCGCTCGTGATCACGACCGTGGCCGATGAGGAGATCAGGCGAGGAGCAGGAGACACGATGTGCGAGACGAAGGCGGTCCAGGAGACCGCGGCGTGACCGCTCGAGGTCAGCCGATCCGCTCGGTCAGGGCGACGACGATGCCCTCCGGCCCGCGCACGTGAGCCATCAGCCAGGTGTCCTCGTGGCGACCCAGCCCGCCGACCAGTCCGTACCCCTCGGCGGCGAGGTCGTCGACGAGCTTCTGGAGGTCCTCGACGACGAAGCAGACGTTGCGCATGCCCAGCTCGGTGGCCATCGCCTCCGGTGAGCCGGGCGTGTGCTCGGGCCTGACGAAGGTCGCGAGCTCGAGACCGGTCCCTCCGCCGGGCGGCCGGAGCATGACGATCTCGCTGCGCGAGTCAGGGATACCGGTCACGACGTCGATGAAGTCGCCCTCCACGAAGGTGCGGCCCTCGACCTCGAGGCCCAGGTCGACGAAGAACGCCGTCACCCCGTCCAGGTCGGCGACGGTGATGCCGATGTGGTCGAACTGCTTGATGTGGGGCATGTGGTCCATCCTCCGGTGCTGGTCGAGTCTGTGCTCGAAGGACGGAGCTGCCGGAGCGTTCTCGACATGCCCGCGGCCATGAGCTCGGCCAGGTCGGAGCCGGGATCGACCTGGGACCAGCCCAGCACTCTCTCTGCCGGACCCGGACGCCGTCGGCCCCTCGCTCGGCATCGATGGACCCTGTCAGGTGCTCGGACCCGCCATCACGCGGAGGCTCCGCAGGAGCGTGGGGATCATCACCGCCGCCGCGACGAGGTGCAGCCCGAGGAGGGCGGCGGTGGTGGCGGCATTCGCCCCGGAGAGGAAGGGCGGGACCAACGAGACCGCGGTCAGCGACACGGCCGTCCACAGGAATCGCTGTGCGGGGCGAGCACTCCAACGCGACAGCGCGGCGGCGATGCCGGTCCCTACGACCGAGAAGAAGCCCGTCACCACGGCGACCCCCGTCACCGGGATCGTGTCGCCACCGTCGGGGACCTCGAAGTCGACGCCGACGGCCCGAGCGAGCGTGGCGGCGAGGGCGGTGGCCGCCATCGCCGCGAGCGTGGCGATGAGGCCGGTGAGCGCGATCCTGCGGAGTGGCTGGGCGGGGCCGGTCCTCCCGGATGCCGGGGCGAAGACGTCGGTGTGGTTCATGCGCCGTCCGCCGGGAGGCGCTCCGGCAGTCCGAGCCGCGCGAACTGGTCGTCGTGGAAGGTGATGATCTCGGTGATCGCGCCACCCGTGACGCGCAGCACGTCGAGCGTCAGCGGCAGGTAGGCGCCTTCGTGCTGGCGCCACTGGTAGAACGCGATGGCGGGCTGTCGGTTCACGGAGGTCTGGACGCCGCGCAGCCCCTTCATGCCCACGAAGCCGCTCGCGCGCCAGTCGTCCACGACCGCGTCGCGGCCGACGTACAGGCCCGGCGTGGGCGGCATCGAGCACCGGACGTCGTTGCGCAGCATGGAGGCGAGCCGGTCGATGTCCGTGGCCACGCTGGCGTCGGTGAATCGGCGTACCAGCTCGCGCGTCCCGGCGTCCTCCTCGCCGCCGGTCCAGTCCTGCCGCTCGGCGGGTAGGTGCTCCCGCATACCGGCGCGGGCCCGTTGCAGCGCACTGTTCACGGAGTTGACGGAGTCCCCGAGCAGCTCGGCGACGTCCTTCGCCGGCCAACCGAGCACGTCGCGCAGGATCATCACGGCCCGCGGGCGCGGTGCGAGGTGCTGGACGGCGACGACGTACGCCAGCTCGATCGTCTCCCGGGCGAGTGCGACCGCCTCCGGCTCGTCCGCGTCGCCCGCTGGCAGCTCGTCCAGCAGCCGGTCCGGGTAGGGCTGCAGCCACAGCACCTCGCCGCCGGTCGCGGCCCTCGGGCGGCACCTGGCGAGCAGGTCCAGGCAGGCGTTGGTGGCGATCCGGTAGAGCCACGCGCGGAACGTCGACCGGCCCTCGAAGGTCGCCCGCCCCCGCCAGGCGCGGAGGAACGTCTCCTGCACCGTGTCCTCGGCGTCCTCGAACGACCCGAGCATCCGGTAGCAGTGCACGTGCAGCTCGCGCCGGTGCCGCTCCGCCAGCCCCGAGAACGTCGGCTCGTCCATGTCGCCCAAGCCGCTCACGTCCGGATCGCTCACGCCCAGCTCCTCCAGCCGTGTGTCCACACTCATCAGCCATCCTTCCCTCATCGTGTCCCGTCGCACGTATGACGGGTGCGGGAACGACAACTCATCACTCGAGGCCGGTCAGGCGCCCCACGTGCGCAGCGTCGGGTGGGCGCAGAAGGCACCACGGTGAGGCGGAAGCCCAGCGACGCTGTCCAACAGATCCCGCCGGCCACGTACACCACTGCCGCCATGACTGCGAGGACCCTGGCGGTGGTCTCTTCAGGATCACCGCCAGGCCCGCCAACCCTGCGACGGTGACGAGCACTCCGGCCACCATCCAGACGTGGATACAGGCCCATCGACGGCGGTCCCGGTGGGTGGCGGGCAGCGACTCCGGCAGCGGGCGCTGGTACTCCAACCGCCACGCACCTGCGCCGACCAGGAAGATGCCCAGTCCAGCGCCGAGGACACCCCCCACCAACGCAGGTCTCCACAGGGACATCGTGCCCGGACGGCTAGACCCCTGGGTCACATCCCGGCAAGTGTCACGCTGTCAACACGGGCCGTCGCCGACGAAAACGGCGTGCAATCTCCGTTAGACCGCGCATTTGGTCCGTCCATGGGACTGTCGTGGCGGAAAGCGTCAAGGTCTCGAACGCACAGGGGGTCATTCGCATGTCTCTTGCCACCATCGACTACGCCGTCGACGACATTGCGGTGGAGGTCCACGACCGCGATGTCCTGGATGCCACAGCCTGGCCAGATCGCCCAGCGAGCCTGCGTCGACCGTTCACGCGGTACGAGCCACGGCACCGGGCGGACGGCGCTCCGGCCTGAGGCTGCTTCACGGTCGGGCGGAGGACCAGACGGGACGCACCTGCGTGTCCGTGGCCGTCGGGCTCACTGCGGCTGGGTGCAGGCGTGACGGTGAGAGCTGGACATACGACCTTCCAAGCACCGACACCGACTGTGCGATCAACTTGTCGAATCCGCTGTCCGTCTCCGGCTCGCCGGGGGCACGCTCCTCATGGGTGAGCATCACGTCGCTCAGCCCGATGCCGACCGGCGCCAAGTCTTCGAAGGTGGTGGCCATCCCGGCGGCCGGCATCTGGGGCCATGCGTCGTTGTCGACGAGGTGCGGCGTGGGTTCAGCGGTGGCGGGCGTTGCGCCGGGGTGGGCGTCGGGTCGGTCGCGATCTGCGGGCCGGAGGTGGTTCGAGCCGCGAAGGGCAGTCACGACGGGTACGGCGACGAGGGTCACCGCGCAG
>JAICRP010000014.1 GCA_025966445.1 Nocardioides sp. | reverse complement strand
GTAGAAGTCCGCGTCGCGCTCCTTCATCTGCTCGTACAGCGGGATCTGGAACTCGTGCAGGATGCGGTAGGGGAGCGACGCGAAGATCATGTCGGCCTTCTCCGTCGTCACACCGGACGCGACCGCGCGCTCGGAGTACAGGTCGCCGAGGCCGATCTCCATCAGGCTGTCGCTCTTCACGATGTGCGTGGACGAGCGCTGCACCATCGTGACGTCGACGTCGTTCTCCCAGAGCGCGCCGCAGATGTCGAACGCCGAGTTGTTGCTGCCGATCACCACGGCCTTCCTGCCCCGGTACGCGTCCGGCCCCGGGTGCGCCGAGGAGTGGTGCACGTCGCCGCGGAAGACGTCGGTGCCGGCGATCTCGGGCATCCGCGCCTTCCCCGACATCCCGGTGGCGAACACGAGCTGCTTCGGCCGGAGCGTCAGTGGCATCCCCTCGCGCTCGACCTCGACGGTCCACTCACCCGTCTCCTCCGACCAGGTGGCCGAGGTCGCCGTGGTGCTCGACCAGTACGGCACCTCCATCACCTTCACGTACGACTCGAGCCAGTCGCCGATCTTGTCCTTCGGCGCGAACACCGGCCAGTTGTCGGGGAACTTCAGGTACGGCAGGTGGTCGTACCAGACCGGGTCGTGCAGGCAGAGCGACTTGTACCTGTTGCGCCACTGGTCGCCCGGTCGTGGGTGCTTGTCGACGACGAGCGTCGGCACGCCGAGCTGACGCAACCGCGAGCCCAGGGCGATGCCGCCCTGGCCCCCGCCGATGACCAGCACGTACGGCTGCGTCGTGCTGCCGAGGCTCTCGGCCTCCGCCTGCCGCTTCTCCTTCCACGTCCGCCGGTCCTTGCTCGCGCCGTGCTCGGCACCCATCGGCCGGTGCGTGCCGCGCGGCTCCTCGTGACCCTTGAGCTCGTGCAGCGTGGTGAGGAAGGTCCAGGCCTTGTCGTGCCCGTCCTCCTCCTTCAGCCGGAGCAGGCCGTTGCCCCGACCGGTCGCCGTCTCGAAGGCGAACCAGGCGGTCACCACGCCACCGGCCTCGTCGGCCGGCTCGGTCACGGCGAAGCCGGAGGGGTCGACCCGGTCGAGGTTGGCCCCGAGCAGGTCGGCGACGCCGTCCGGGTTCTCGACGGTCGTCAGGTTCCAGGTGAAGGAGACGAGGTCGCGCCAGAAGGACCGGGTCGCGAACAACGCGGAGGCGGCGGCTACGTCGCGGGACTTCAGGGCGGCCTCGAAGTCGCGGAACCACGCCTCGGCGCGGTCGGAGGCCGACGACTGGCCGGGAGGGGCGTCGAGTGTCTGGGTCATGTGGGCCACCCAAGACCCGTCCGTCCGGTGAGGACAGGGTTGCAGCCTGTTGCACGTGGCGCCGGTCACACCGGGTGCCTATTCTCGACGCATGGCTGCCGCGGGCGCTGCCCCCGCCTACGGGGCGATCGAGCCGGGCACCGACCTGTCGCAGCACGCCCGTCAGCTGGTCCGCATCCACGACGCCGTGCTCGCCGGTTCACGGCCGCCGGTCCGGCCGCGAGGCGTGGTGGCGCGGTCGTGGTCGCGCGTGGTCGGCATGGGCCTCGAGCCGGACACGACCAACGAGCGGGTCAACCTCCCGTGGCACGACGTCGAGGCACGACGGACGGCGTCGCCGATCTCGTTGGTCATCGACGACCTGCGGGCGACGCTCACCCGGGTGGCCGACGCGTCACTGTTCCTGATGGTCGTGTGCGACGCCGACGGTGTCGTGCTCTGGCGCGAGGGCGCGGCCCGCGTACGGATGACCGCCGACCGGCTCGGCTTCACCGAGGGTGCCCGCTGGACCGAGCGGGTCGTCGGCACGAACGCCATCGGCACGGCCCTGGCCGAGGCGGCGCCGGTGGAGCTGTTCTCGGCGGAGCACTACGAGCAGGGCCAGCACCCCTGGTACTGCACCGCGATGCCCATCCACGACCCGCGCACCGGTGAGCTGCTCGGTGTGGTCGACGTCAGCGGCCCGGCGCTCACCCTGCACCCCGCGATCGGCGCGCTGGTCGAGAGCTCGGTCCGGCTGGCCGAGGCGGGCCTGTGGCGGCACCACGAGGGTCGGCTCGAGCGGCTCCGGCGCAGCGCCGAGCCGGTGCTGGCGGGCGTCAGCGGGCCGCTGCTCGTCGTCGACGACCACGGCTGGGTCGCGCACCACGCCGGCATCGCCGCCCGCGACCGGATCCAGGCCCCGCGGGAGCACCGCGCGCTGGCGGTGCCGGGGCTCGGGCTCTGCCTCCCCGAGCGACTCGGCGACGGTTGGCTGGTCCGGCCGCGCGGTGGGTCCGGCTCGGTCGCCGCCTCCCTGGACCGCACCGGGGAGCCGGTGCTCGACGTCACCAGCGACGGGGAGTCGTGGCGCACCACGCTCACCCCGAGGCATGCCGAGCTGCTGGTGCTGCTGGCCCGCGCGGGTCGTGCCGGGCTGACCGCCCAGCAGCTGAGCACGGCCGTGTACGGCGACGCGGAGCACGCGGTGACGGTGCGCGCGGAGGTGTCACGGATGCGGCGGGCGATCGGCGCCCTCGTCGCGACCAACCCGTACCGCCTCGCCGACGGTGTCTCCCTGACCCTGGTCGGCTGACGGGTGCCCGGCGTCCACGACCTGCTCCCCGCCGGCAGCACGACGGACGCCGACGCGATGACGCTGGTCGCCGGGTGTCGGCTCGACGACGTCGCGGCCGAGGTCGGCACCCCGGTGCTCGTGGTGTCCGAGGACGCCCTGCGCGCGCGAGCCCGGGAGTACGCCGACGGGCTCACCGCCCGCTGGCCGCGCAGCCGGGTCGTCTTTGCGTCCAAGGCCTTCCCGTGCACGGCCGTGCAGCGGGTGATGGTGGAGGAGGGTCTCGGGCTCGACGTCGCCGGCGGCGGCGAGATCGTCACCGCGCTGCGGGCCGGGGTCGACCCGGCGCGGGTCGTGCTGCACGGCAACGCGAAGGACGACGAGGAGATCGCGATGGCCGTCGAGCACGGCCTCGGGCTCGTGGTCGTCGACGGTGCCGACGACCTCGACCGGCTGGAGGCCGCGTTGCCCGCCGGTGCCACCCAGGACGTGCTGGTACGGGTGATCCCGGGCGTCGAGGCCGACACCCACGCGAGCGTGCTCACCGGGCACGCCGGCTCCAAGTTCGGGTTGTCGCCCGAGCGGGCCCGCGAGCTGATCGCGCGGATCGAGAGGTCGCCGTCGCTGCGGATGCGCGGCGTGCACGCCCACGTCGGCTCGCAGATCATGCAGGTCGAGCCGTTCGCCGAGTCGGTGGCCGCGATCGCGGCGCTGGGCCAGTTCCCGGTCTACGACCTGGGTGGCGGCCTCGGGGCCCGCTACACGTGGGCGGACCGCCCGCCGAGCGTGGCGACGTACCTGGACGCCCTGGTCGGGGCCGCGCGCGCCCACCTCCCCGCCGAGGCGGAGCTCATCATCGAACCGGGCCGCAGCATGGTCGCCGCGGCTGCCTGCACGGTCTACCGGGTCGTGACGGTCAAGCGCGAGGCCCGCACGTTCGTGGCCGTCGACGGCGGGATGGGCGACAACCTCGAGGTGGCGCTGTTCGAGCAGCGCTTCGAGGCCGGGATGCTCGGTCGCCTCGACGCACCGGGCGAGGACTGCGACCTGGTCGGTCGGCACTGCGAGAGCGGCGACGTGCTGGTGCCGGGTGTGCCGCTCGCCGACCCGAGGGTCGGCGACCTCGTCGTCGTCCCCGCGACCGGCGCGTACTGCTTCACCATGAGCAACAACTACAACGGCAGCCGCCGCATCCCGGTGGTGTTCGCCAGCGGGGGCGACTGGCGGACCGTCGTGCGGCGTGAGACGTGGGACGACCTGCTCGCGCGCGACGTCTAGCCCCCACCCGGATGGGCGTACTCGCGCACGGTCGCCGTGGCTAGCGTCGAAAGCATGGCTACCGAGCAGCAGTCCCACAACCTCTCCGTCTTCGACAGTGCCGGCGAGGGACGCCCCGTCGTGCTCATCCACGGCTGGCCGCTGAGCCACGTGTCGTGGTCGGCGCAGACCGAGGCTCTCACGGAGGCGGGGTACCGCGTGGTGGCCTACGACCGCCGCGGCTTCGGCAAGTCGGACCCGGGAGACGCCTACGACTACGACGCGCTGACCGACGACCTGGCCAACGTGATCGACGACCTCGACCTCACCGACGTGACGCTCGTCGGGTTCTCGATGGGCGGCGGCGAGATCGCCCGGTACGTGTCGCGGCACGGCCAGCAGAAGCTGCGCAGCGTCGTGTTCGCCGCAGCCATCCCGCCCGCACTGCTGCAGTCCGACAGCAACCCCGACGGACCTCTCGACGAGGAGAGCGCCACCCAGCTGCGGAAGGCCCTCGAGCACGACCGTGACGGGTTCTTCGACGAGTTCACCACCAACCTCTTCACGGCGAACGGCGAGCTCAAGGTCGCCGAGGAGAAGCGTCAGGAGGCCCTGGCGGTCGCCCAGCAGTCGAACCAGGAGGCCGCGCTGCTGTGCATGGACGCCTGGGCCACCGACTTCCGCAACGACATCGAGCAGGTCACCGTGCCCACCCTCGTCATCCACGGCGACAGCGACTCGATCGTGCCTTTCGAGGGCTCGGGCCGACGCACGCACGCCGCGATCGAGGGCAGTGACCTGGTCGTCATCGAGGGTGGCCCGCACGCCATCAACGCCAGCCACCCGCGCGAGTTCAACGAGGCGCTGCTGAGGTTCCTGGAGAAGTAGGCGGCCGCACGGGTCGAGGGATGGCCGCTGAGTAACCACCCCCTCGACGCACTACTGACCCGCTCGAACGGGGCAGTAGTGGCCCCAGCGGGTGGTTACTCGACGAGCGGGTGGTCACTCAGACAGCCAACACACGCGCCCGTCCGGGCGGCGCGCGTCAGGGGACGGCCGTGTGGTCGGGGTTCCCGCGCGTGCGACGGTCCTCCTTCATCTCGGCCTCGTACAGGTGTCGTTTGCCGAGCACGAGGCTGTCGCGCGCCTTGGCCTCCAGCTCCTTGAAGAGCCGGTAGTACCCGTCGTCGTACTCCTCGACGACCTGGAAGGTCCACCGTCCCTCGATCACGTTGCGGCCGACCAGGCGTGACTGCAGCTCGCCGGCGAGCGAGTCGTGGCCGGCCTCCCGCAGGAGGTCGACGGCCTCGCCGAGGGCGAGGTCGCCCATCCCGGTCAGGCGGTGGAAGGCGTAGAGGTAGCCACGGGCGTTCTCGACGACCTCGAGGGCCTCCGAGAGCTTGCCGAGTGCCTCGACGGTCTTGTCGTCGACGCCCTCGGGGCGGCGGTGCTCGGGTGCGGGCAGGTCGCGATCGCTCATTCCCGACACGGTACGACCCCGCGCAGGGTGAACGGTTCATCCGGTGGGTTCGTACTGCCCTGAAGGACAACATCGAGGATCGGAGGCCCTCCATGTCCATGCAACTCCGTTCACGATCCGTCAGGTTCGGGATCGCCGCGGCCGCCCTCGGGTTGGTCGCAGGCAGCGCTGCGGCGGTGAGCGCAGCCGGGGGAGGTGGTGCTGCTCGTCACGGCAGTGGTGGGTCGAGCGGGCTGATCCACGAAGAGCTCAGCGGCTACGAGGAGGCGCCGTTGGCCCTGTCGACCACTGGCCACGGCACGTTCCGTGCGATGGTCACCGACGCCGGGATCGAGTACCGGCTGACGTACGCCGACACGGTGGGCACCGTCTCGCAGGCCCACATCCACTTCGGTGCCGTCGGCCAGACCGGTGGGATCAGCGTGTTCCTGTGCACGAACCTCGGCAACGGTCCTGCCGGCACGCAGGCCTGCCCCGCCGCCGGTGAGGTCACGGGCACGATCGTGCCCGCCGACGTGATCGGTCCCGCGAGCCAAGGCATCGCGGCGACCGAGTACGACGAGCTGCTGGCCGCCATCAGGGCCGGCACGGCGTACGTCAACGTGCACAGCTCGACCTATGGCCCCGGCGAGATCCGCGGTCAGATCGAGAGTGGTCACGAGGGACATCACTGACCGACGGAGGGTCACTCCTCCGGCAGGACGCAGAACTCGTTGCCCTCGGGGTCGGCCAGGGCGGTCCATCCCGGCCGGTCCCAGCGATGGGTCGCGCCCCGCTCGAGGAGCTCGTCGACGCTGCCCCGGAGGTCCCAGTGGAGACGGTTCTTGACCGTCTTGGGCTCGGGGACGGGCACGAAGTCCCAGGTGAGGACGGGGTCGGGGGTGGCGCCCAGCAGCGTCCACCAGCCGCCGCCGTGCTCGGCGTTGTCGGACACCTCGGCCCCGAGCACGTCGCCCCACCAGGTGGCGATCCGCTCGGGTTCCGCGGAGTCGATGACCACGCCGTGGATGCGGAAGTCCGGCAGCTCGTCCCTGAGGAACGCGCAGAACTCGTTGCCCTCCGGGTCGCGCATCACGGTCCAGGCGAACCCGCTCTCCTCGGCGGGCAGCATGACCTCGGCGCCGAGCGCTGTGAGGTCGCCGATCGCCGCGGCGTACACGTCGAGGTGGACGCGGTTCTTCACCGTCTTGCGCTCGGGCACCGGGACGACCAGGAGGTTCTCGTGCTCGGCGCGGCCGTAGACGTCGGCCGGTCCGCCGCTCTCTGCAGGTGTGACGGTGCCGCCGGAGACGGCGGCCCAGAAGGTCGCGAGGTCGCTGGCGGGATCGGCGGTGTCGAGGCAGAGGGAGCGGACGTGGGCCATGGGCCGACGCTAGCGGCGGAGTCCGACACGGACGCGATGAGTTCCGCGGGGTGTCGTGGTCGACTCCCTTCATGACCGACAAGGAGGCTCTGGCCCACACGTACGCCGCCGAGCTCACCGCGATGGCGCGCGACGTCGTCGACGTGAACCGCTACTACGTGCTCGGCACGGCGCACGCCGACGGGCAGCCGCGCGTCTCGCCGGTGTACTTCACCCACCACGAGTACCGCGCCTTCTACTGGGTCTCGTCGCCGGACTCCCAGCACTCGCGCAACCTGGCCGCCGACCCGCGGGTGAACGCGGTCGTCTTCGACTCCTCGGTCCCGTCCCCACAGACGCGGGCCGTCTACCTGACGGGACGGGCGGCCGAGGTCCCCGAGGCGGACCTGCCGGTCGAGATCGGCCGGGCGTTCGCGCGCGAGGACACCGGCGGCGCCCGCGCGTTCAGCCTCGAGGAGCTGTCCGGCGAGGGCGACCTGAGGCTCTACCGGCTCGACGTCGAGACGGCCGAGGTGCACGCCCGCGGCGGCGACCCCGAGTGGGGGATGGGCATCGACACCAGGCTGCCGGTCACGCTGTAGGCAGCGGGTGCTCGGCGAGCAGGGTGTCGAGCACGTCGGCGACGGTGCGGTGGCGGAGGCTGCGCCGGACGGCGGCGTCCGCGTCGGCGTACACGTCCGCGAGCACCGGCCTGATCCCGAACCCCACCGGGCAGTCCTGGTTGGGCTCGTGGGCGTGGAGGGCGTACGGCGCCTCCTCACCGAGGGCGTCGTACACCTGGTCCAGCCGGATGGTCGCCGCCGGCCGGGCCAGCGACCAGCCGGCGCCGGGGCCGCGGCCCGACGTGACGAGCCCGGCGTCGCGGAGCGGACCGAGGGACTTGCGGACGAGCGCCGGGTTGCTGGCGAGGCTGGCGGCGACCCGCTCCGAGGTCAGTGACGGGTACCCGCGGCGCGCGGCGAGCTCGAGCCAGCACAGGGCGTGGACGGCGGTGGTGAGGCGGGAGTTCGCGGACACGGCTAGAGTGTAACAATGTCGATTACAGAATCGGCGGTGGTCGAGCTGCGGCAGTACATGCTGAAGCCGGGGGCCGCCGACGCGCTCGTCGAGGTCTTCGAGGCCGAGCTCGTGGAGAGCCAGGAGGCGCTCGGCATGGCCATCGGTGGGCTGTTCCGCGACCGCGACGAGGCCGACCGGTTCGTGTGGTTGCGCGGGTTCTCGTCGATGGAGTCGCGGCGCGAGGCCCTGGGTGCGTTCTACGGAGGGCCCGTCTGGAAGCAGCACGGCCCGGCCGCCAACGCCACGATGGTCGACAGCGACGACGTGCTGCTCCTGCGGCCGACGGAGCCGCCGCACCCGGCGCTCGGTCCCGGACCGCGGGCGCCGGCCGGGGCCGTCGCGACGGGCGACGAGTGGGTGGTCGTCACGGCCTGGCTCCACGAGTCCGGCCAGGGGACCTGCGCGTGGCTCGCGGAGTCCGTTCAGCCGCTGCTGGCCTCCGCCCTCGGGACGACCGTCGCCACCTGGCGCACCGAGCCCGCCGAGAACACCTTCCCGGCGCTCCCGGTCCGCCCCGAGCACGCGTTCGTCTGGACGGCCACCTTCGCCGACCACGCGACGTACGCCGCCGCCCTCACCGCCCTCGACCGCCACCCCGCCTGGCTCCGCACCGCGACCGACCTCGACGCCCGCGGTGTCCTCGCCGAGACCCTCCGTCTCCGCCCCACCGCCCGCTCCTCGCACGCCCCACCGGGATAGTCCGTGACGAAACTGCTGTGGACAACGCGATTCCACGACAGTTTCGTCACGGACTATCCGAATTCGGCGCGCCTCAGCAGCAGCGAACGTTCGGCGTCGTTGCGGGTGAGGGAGGCGGCGGTGCGGAACTCGGCGGACGCCTCCGCACCTCGGCCGGCCCGGGAGAGCAGGTCGCCGCGGACGGCGTGCCACTGGTGGCCGTACGCCGCGCCGGCGTCGTCGGCGACCGCGTCCAGCACCGCGAGGCCCGCGGCGGGTCCGAACGCGCGGCCGTGCGCGACCGCCCGGTTGACCTCGACCACCGGGTTGTCGCCCGCCGCGGAGAGCAGGTCGTACAGCGCCGCGATGCGGACCCAGTCGGTGTCCTCCGGCCGCCGGGCACGCGCGTGACAGGCGGCGATCGCGGCCTGCACGGTGTAGGCGCCGACCGGCTGCCCCGTACCTTCCGCGCGTGCGAGCGCAGCCAGCCCCCGGCGGATCAGCAGGTGGTCCCAGCGCGCACGGTCCTGCTCCTCCAGCAGGACGGCCTCGCCCGTGGGTGACGTCCGCGCGTGCAGCCTGGAGGCCTGCAGCTCGAGCAACGCCTGCAGTCCGTGCACCTCGGCGTCACCGGGAGCCAGGGCCACGAGCATCCGGGCCAGCCGGAGCGCCTCGAGGCAGAGGTCGGTGCGCATCCACGACGTCCCTGCCGTGGCTGCGTACCCCTCGTTGAAGACCAGGTAGATCACGGCCATCACGTCGTCGAGCCGCTCGGTGCGCTCGGCGCCGGTGGGCATCTCCAGCGTCGCGCCGGACTCGGCCAGCGTCCTCTTGGCCCGTGAGATGCGCTGCCCGACCGCGGTGTCCTTGACGAGGAAGCCGCGGGCGATCTCCTCGGTCGTGAGGCCGCCGACCAGGCGCAGCGTCAGGGCTGCCCGGGAATCCGGCGTCAGCGCCGGGTGGCAGGTCAGGAACATCAGCCGCAGCACGTCGTCCTCGACGTGGTCGACCTGGTCGACCAGCTCGTCCATCGAAGCCTCCGACAGGTCGTGGCCGATACGTTCGACCTGGGCGCGGTGCCGCTCGGCGCGGCGGAACGTGTCGATCGCCCGGCGCTTGGCGACCGTCATCAGCCAGGCGCCCGGGTTCGCGGGGATGCCGTCCTCCGGCCAGGACTCCAGGGCCGCGACCAGGGCGTCCTGCGCGAGGTCCTCGGCCAGCTGGAGGTCGCGGGTGATCCGTAGCAGGCCGGAGACGACCCGCGCCGACTCCAGCTGCCAGACCGCGACGACGGCCTCGTGGGTGGTGGTCGTCACCGGACCATCATGAGGTCGGCGGACCCTCCTCGCGGCCGCTGATCCGGCGTACCTCGCACGAGCCTTCCCAGCCCGGCCAGTGGTCCAGGTGGATCTGCATCATCCGGCGGGCCCCTTCGACGGCCTCCTCGTGCGAGCGGACGTCGAGGACGGAGTACCCGCCCACGACCTCCTTCGCCTCCGCGAAGGGTCCGTCGACCCGGGCCAGGACGCCCGACCGCAGCGTGAACGTCGTCGCGTGGTCGCCCATCAGCCCGCCAGCGTCGATCAGCAGACCACTGCCGACCGCCTCGCTCATCGCGACGTCCATCGCCTCGACCAGCTCCGGCGGCGGCGGGCCCACGTCCGACCGCATCGTCAGCATCACCATGTAGCGCATCTGCTCCTCCTCGTGGTTCGTACGCCGACGCGTCGACCGGGACGCCCCACCTTCGACATCCTGCCCTCACCGTGTCGTCGAGGAGGCCAGGATGGCCGTGGACCCTCTCAGCGCCGGCTCCACCGTCGTCGACCTGGCGCCCGCACCGGTGGTCGAGCTGCTGCCGCTGGCCGCCTCGACGTGGCTCGCACCCGCCTCGCCTGGGCCCTCGACGGGCTGCGGGTTGACCCCCTTTCGGGTGGTGCTGCGGCTTGAGCCGCGTGCCAGAGTTGAGGGCTGAGGGAAGGAATCTCGTGACTCTCGACACCGTCGTGCTCGACGTCGACGGCACGCTGGTCGACAGCGTGTACGCCCGCACCATCGCCTGGAAGGCCGCGTTCCGCGAGGTGGGGGTGGAGGTGCCGAGCCACCGCATCCACCGCGCCATCGGGATGGGCGGCGACCGGGTCGTCGCCCATCTGGCCGGTGACGCCGTCGCCCAGGGCGTCGGCGACGAGGTGGCCCGCCGCCAGACCGAGTACTTCGAGCGGCTGCTCCCCGAGGTCAGCGCCACCGAGGGCGCGGCCGAGCTGCTGAGCCTGCTGCGCGAGCGGGGCCTCCACGTCGTCATCGCCAGCTCCGGGGAGCCCCACATCACCTCACGCCTGCTCGAGCTCGTGGACGGGGCGCCCGGCCTGGTCCACCGCATCGACGGCGGCTCGCTCACCGCTCGCAGCAAGCCCTCCCCCGACCTGCTCCACGCGGCCGTCGAGTCCGTCGGCGGCACCGAGGCGATCGTCATCGGCGACTCGGTGTGGGACACCCGGGCCGCGCAGGCCGCCGGCCTGCCGTGCCTGGCCGTCCGGACCGGTGGCTTCGACGACGCCGAGCTGATGGCCAACGGCGCCACCGCCGTCTACGAGAACCCCGGCGAGCTGCTCAAGGCACCCGAGCTCTGGGGCTGACTTTCCACAGGGCTCCGGTGCCGACGGGTCCTGGCGCCCGGCGGCGGAGCGCGTACGACGTCGCCGCGCGGCTGACCTGGACCCGGCACGAGCACCCGCTCGCCGATCTCGACACCTTCAACCAGACGCGTGCGGTGCTCGAGACCCGAGCCCACCTGGAGCTGCTGGTCGCGCGCGGCGACGCCGTCGCCGTGGACACGGCCGACGGCCGTGCCTACGCCCCTCAGTCGAGCGCCGCGATCACCCGGCCCGCGGTGCGGTGACCCATGTCGTAGGTGTCGGCCATCGCCTTGCGGTAGTGCAGTCCTCCCCAGATCCGAGCGTTGAAGGCCTCGAACTCGATCTCCGACACGTGGGTGTAGGAGCGAGGTGCCCCGACCGAGGAACGCATCTGAAGCGGCGTCGCCTCGCCCAGGACACGGCGGACCACCTCGGCCTGTGGCGAGGTCCCGGCGCCGTGCCCGCTGAGGTAGTCGGAGTAGTTGGGGTTCGGGACCAGGGGCGCCCAGCCGGGCTGTTGGGTGGTGCCGGGGTTGCCGTCGTCGTACGGGCCCGTGATCGCCTGGAAGGGACGCCAGAACCCGACGTCACGCTTCTGCTGCCACGCGCAGATGATCGTGTCCGTGGCCGCGCTGTGCATCAGGGCGAAGATGCGCGCCGTCTCCAGGATCCCCTGCGGGTGACCGGCGAGGTAGCGGACCACCGCGTCGCCGAGCGCCATGCCGGCGTTGGACCCGTTGTAGAAGAGCGCCGTCGCGGTCTGGGCGGCCGTCCGCTGGTCCAGGGTGCTGGTGGAGCTCCCGACCCGGCGAACCTCCTCGCAGTCCGCGGCCCACGCAGTCGAGGTCAGCGGGTAGGGGCCGCTCTGGGGCTCCAGCGGGACGAACAACGGTCGCAGCGAGCCCAGCCAGGCCGCGACCATGTCCGTCTGGCCCGTGTTGGGCCACCACACACCGGGTCCCGCGGTCTTGGTGTAGTGGATGTCGGGGTTCCGCCAGCCGTCCCCGGCGCGGCTGGCCAGGAAGTCCCGGGCCGCTTCTGCGCCGATGCGGTCGCCCTTGTTGCGCGCGTGCCCGGGGCCGATCGCTGCGTAGGTGGCCTGGAGGTCGGCATCGAGGGTGGTGGCCTCGGGCACGTAGTGCGCGAGCACGTCGTGGGCCGCCCGCGCGACCGCGGCCGACTCCGAGCTGGCGCCCAGGTGAGCGCTGCGCTGCGCGGCGCGGTACATGGTGAGCGACACGAACCCCAGGATCGGGACGCCGACCGGGATGGGGATCGTGGGACGCAACGGCGTCGGGTAGACGGTCCGGTACGTGATCTGCTGCCAGTCGAGCACGGCCTGGCCGCCCTCGGCGGACGTCTTGCGGCGGCGGCGGGGAGCGGCGAGGGCCTCGGGTCCGAGGACGAGGGCGGAGGTGGCGAGTGCGGCGGAGCCGACCGTCACCGAACGTCGGGTGAGCATCATGGTGTGACCTCCAAGGGTGTCGTGAGGTGCTGTTCCTCTGACGGACGAACCGCCAACGTGGGCGGAAGTTCCATCTCTCCTTGGATAGAGGCCCGGGGTGTCGGACCGGTATTCGCCATCAGGCGAATCTGTCGACGCGCTCCTGCAGGTCGAGGCCGGGCTCGTCGCTCCCCCTGAGCCGCGCGATCGCGGCCATCCGGTTGGTGACGCCGAGCTTGCGGTAGGCGTTCTCGAGGTGCTTGCGCACGGTGCTGACAGCGACGGAGTAGTCCTCGGCGATCTCGGCGTTGCTGAAACCCGCGGCCACGTCGCAGAGGATGCGTCGCTCCGTGATCGTCAGCGTGGCCGGCAAGGCGGGGGTGGGACGTTCGCGGGCGACGCGCTGGAGCGCTGGGCTGACCAGGTCCAGCAGCGCGAGCTCCCGGGCGGTGAAGTGCTTGCGGGCGCGCAGGAAGCTGTACTGGACGACGTGGTCCTTGCCGTTGCGGAAGCCGATCGACAGCGCGTCCTCGCGTCGCCCGAGGACGTTGCCGCACCCCTCGGCCAGCGCGGGGTGCAGCCGCCAGTGCATCACGCCCAGGTAGAACGGCCCGCCGTGCTGCTCGTGCAGCTCGAGGTCGACGACCACGGTGTTGCGCTGCGCCGAGGGAGTGAGCGTGACGGCGGCGGTGACCAGCCCGGTCATGTCGACGTAGCCGATGCCCAGCTCGTCGCACGGCACCAGTGCGTGGACCTTCTCGAGGACGGCGGGGGCCGGCAGCGCTTGCCCCGGGACGGGTTCCATGGCCATCAGCGCGCGGAGTGCGGCGACATCCCGAGGTGAGAGCTCGAGGTCGTCCATCGCTGCCTCCTGATGAGGCCGACCACGTTACGCGCGCGGGCGCCTCATCGGCACGTGGAATACGCCGTCCTCGTCGAACTCCGGCCCGGTGACGACGAAGCCGTACGAGGCGTACCAGTCCCGCAGCCCCGTCTGCGCGTCCAGCCTGACCTCGCGGTTCCCGATGACCTCCAGGGCTGTCCGCACCAGCTCGGCAGCCAGCCCACGACCGCGCGCCGCCGGGATGACGAGCACCCGGCCGATCCGCGCCCACTCGCCGTCGTCGAGCACGCGCGCGTACGCCACGAGGGTGTTGTCCGCCTCGCTGAGCAGGTGTCGGGTGCTGGGCTCGCGGTCGCGTCCGTCGAGGTCGGGGTACGGCGAGTGCTGCTCGACGACGAAGACCTGCTGCCGCAGGCGCCAGACGTCGTACGCCGTGTCGAGGTCGAGCTGGTCGAAGCCCAGCACCCGCACGGTCACCGCAGGAACTCGACCGTCTGCTTGAACGCCACTCGTGCCTCGGGGAGGTACGGCAGCAGCGGGTACACGTGGATCAGGCCGGGCTCCTCGACCGCTGTCAGGTCCCACCCCGCGGCGGCCGCCCGGCGGACCAGCAACCGACAGCCGGGCGCGAGCAGGTCGCGGGTGCCGTAGAACACCAGCGCCGGCGGAAGTCCGGCCAGGTCGGCCAGTCCAGGGCTGACCTCGGGTCGGCCGAGGTCCTCAGGGGACCCGGCCCACCACTGGGCGTAGGTCCGCATCTTTCCCTGGAACAGCCACGGGTCGACCTCGTCGTAGGCGTCGGTCTCCGGCGTGCTGGTCGTCAGGTCGATCCACGGGGCGTGGAGCACGAGGTGCGTCGGCTGCGGGCCGCCGCGGTCGCGCAGGGCGAGTTCGATCGCGAGCGCGTAGCCGCCGCCGCTGCTGTCACCGGCCAGCACGGTGCCGCCGGGCTCGGCCGCCCAGCGCGCGGCCAGGTCGGTGATCGGTCCGAAGCTGTCGCGCCAGGAGTGCTCGGGCGTGAGCGGGTAGTCGGGTAGCACGACCCGTGCCCCGAGGGCGTCGGCGAGCCTGACGGCGTACCGCACCTGCCACGCGCTGATCGGCGCCATGTACCCGCCCCCGTGCAGGTAGAACACCGTGCGCGTCGGCGCCCGACCGCGCGGCGTGAGGACGTACGCCGGGAAGCCGGCCACCTCCTCGACGACGACCGACCAGTGCCGTGCGAACCGCGGCACCGCGCTCGTCGGCAGGCTGCGGTCGAGGGTCCGGTGCCAGGCCTCGACCCGCGCTCGCTCGGCCGGCTCGTCGCCCGTCATCTCGCCGGCCTTCCGCATCCGCGGCACGAGGCGTGCGTACACGGCGTGCAGGCGTGACGGCATGGTCGCAGCCTAGGGAGTAGGCAAACTCATGCGGTGCCGGTCGTTGCGGGGAGAGGATGCGCCCATGTCCCAGCCGCCCGGCCCTCGTCGGGGTCGACTCCTCAGCGGTGGTGTGGCTCCGTTCGGTCGGCTCGGCCGCTGGCTCGGCTTCCGGTGGGTCTTCCCGATCGGCACGCTTGCGGTGCCCTTTCACCCGCTCCTGGCGCGCGCCCTGCTGTGGTTGCCCGCGGTGCTGGTGGCCTACACCGTCGCGCTCACCATGGCGGGACGCGACGGCGGGGTCCGGCCCCTCGGGCTGCTCCTGGCCGCCGCATTGCTGGGCCTGCTGCTCTCGGTGCCGGTCCTGCAGTACGCGTTCTTCGTGTTCAGGTTGCCGGTCGTGCAGGGCGCCCTCGTGTGCGGCGCGATGGTGGTCATCGCCCTCGACGTGGCCGCCGACCGGATCGCCATGGCGTGGGGCGTGCTGCCCGCAGCGTTCGCGACGCTGTACCTCCTCCAACGGTTCGGCGGGCCGGTCGCGCTGCGACGGGCCGAGCGCAGGAACGCCGCGGTCACCCCCGTGGTCCCGGGCCACCGCGGGCTCGAGGTCACCGGCTGGCAGGCGCAGGACACCGCGCGCTGGCTGGTCGAGCACTGCGACCTGCCGCGGGTCTCCGCCGACGGCCGGAGCCGGCTGCGGGTCGACGCCGCGACGTACGCGCGGGTCGGTGACGTGTCGACCTGGATCAGCACGGGGTTCACGCGCGAGGACGGCGACGTCCTGGTCGTGCAGGACCTCCAGCCGACGGCCGTGCGCGTGCACGCGCACCGCCATCGTGGCTGGTGGCGTGTCCTGGGAGGCGAGCAGACGACGTGGGAGGTCACCGACGGCGACCTCACCCAACGGCTGGTCTCCACCAAGCCGTCCCTCGTGCGCGGGCCCCCGGTGTTCGCATGCTTCCGGTTCGTCGCCGTCTTCGGCGGGAAGAGCCAGTGGGTGATCGGCTTCTCGCGTCGCACGGTTCCCACACCCGCGGACGGGCGAGAAGGCCTGGCGCACGCATTCCCGCCGCTCGTGGACACCCCACGGACCGTGGTCGACTCCGTCGAGGTGCTGGCGCCTCTGGAGGGCGCGCTCGCGGACGCCCACCGTCGCTACGGGGCCCTGCTCGACGAGCTCGCCGCCGCGCCCGACCTGTCGTTCCGCGGACTGCGGGGTGCGCCGGACCTGACTGTCCTGGTCCGCGCCACGGAGGGCCTGGTCGCGGGGAGCGGCGAGCGACTGTGCGACCTGGTCGACCGCGCGAAGGAGGAGCACGGACGGAGGCTGGCCGTCGTCTGTGCCCAGGCCCTCGCCCGACTCCCTCTGGAGGAGTATCGGTCGCTGACGTCGCGCATCCTGAGCATCGTCAGCAGTCGGATCCTCAGCCTGCAGTGGGACATCACCCCCGACCTGGACGTGCGGCCGCTGCCGCGGAACCTGCCGCGCTTCGGCGACGAGGCCGGATTCGGGCTGTTGGTCCAGGCCCCGCAGCTCTACGAGCGCCTCGGCGAGCTCGACGACCCGCGGGTCCTGCGGCTCGTGGAGGGGCTCGCGGCCGAGGCCGGCTGGATCCACCCGCTCACCCAGGCCCGGGACACGTACCTGTCGCGTCATCCGCGTTGACCTGTCACAAACGAGGCTCGGGCGGTGTCTTCATGACCGACAGCGACAACCGAAACCTCTCGGAGGAGACATGGCGACCACCAGCACGTTCCGCATCCCGAAGGCCACCATCACCGGTCTCTACGGCCGCGCCCTCTCGGCGTACGCCCGCCGCTCCTGGGGCCAGGTGCCCGACAACGCCTACGTCCTGTGGCACAACAAGAAGGTCATGAAGGCGGTGTTCTCGTTCGAGCAGAAGGTCGCGAAGTTCGACGCTCTGGACCGTGACCTCTCGGTGCTGGCGCAGGCGGCCACGGCCGCGACGGTCGGCTGCTCGTGGTGCCTGGACTTCGGCTACTACCTGGCGCACAGCGAGGGCTCCGACAACACCGACCTCGAGAAGATCCGCGAGGTGATGCGGTGGCGCGACTCCGACGTCTTCTCTCCTGTCGAGCGCGAGGTGCTCGGCTACGCCGAGGCGATGTCCACCACGCCGCTGACCGTCACCGACGAGATGGTCGCCTCCCTGCTCGCACACCTGGGCGAGGAGGCGATGGTGGAGCTCACGATGATGGTGGCGATCGAGAACGAGCGGGCCCGCTTCAACTCGGCCGCCGGCCTGAAGGCGCAGGGCTTCTCCGACGTGTGCGAGATCCCTCTCCCGCCGTTGCGCCGCCCTGTCAGCAACGTACGGTCGGTGTCGTGACCACGGGCACGGACGCCTTCGTCAAGCACCGGAACCTGCTGTTCACGGTCGCCTACGAGATGCTCGGCTCGGCGGCCGACGCGGAGGACGTGATCCAGGAGACCTGGCTGCGCTGGGCGGAGGTGGACCAGGAGGAGGTCCGCGACGACCGCGCGTACCTCGTGCGGATCGCCACCCGACTCTCCCTCAACCGGCTGCGCACGCTCGCCCGGCAGCGGGAGACGTACGTCGGTCCGTGGCTGCCCGAGCCCCTCCTCACGACGCCGGACGTGGCCGACGACCTCGAGCTGGCCGACAGCGTCTCGACCGCGATGCTCGTCGTGCTCGAGACGCTGACGCCGACCGAGCGGGCGGTGTTCGTGCTGCGCGAGGTCTTCGACGTCGGGTACGACGAGATCGCGGCCGCCGTCGACAAGTCACCCGCCGCGGTCCGTCAGATCGCGCACCGCGCGCGCAACCACGTGGAGGCCCGGCAGCCGCGCGAGCAGGTGACCACGCGGCAGCGCGAGGCGATCCTCGACCGCTTCGTGCTCGCGGTGGAGTCCGGCGACCTGCAGTCGCTGATGGACGTGCTCGCGCCCGACGTCGTGCTGATGACCGACGGTGGCGGCGTCAAGCAGGCTGCGCTCCGGCCGATCCTGGGCCGCGACAAGGCGCTGCGGTTCCTGGAGGGCGCGGCGACGAAGGGCGGCCCGATCGACGCGGTGCACCGCACGCTGGTCAACGGCCGTCCGGCACTGGCGTTCGTCATCGACGGCCGCGTGGACACCCTGCTCACGATCCTGGTCGAGGACGGGGTGGTCGCCGGCCTCTACGCCGTGCGCAACCCGGCCAAGCTGACCCGGCTGGACGAGGCGGTCACCCTCACGCGGTAGTCAGCGTGGGCCGGGCAGGTTCGCGGCCTGGTCCCAGGACAAGGTCGTGGTCACGTAGGTGGTGAAGATGCGCTCGACCTGGTCCGCGTCCACGAACCTGGTGCCTGCAGACGTCTCGACGTTGATCCCGTCGAACACGTCGACCGGCTCGTCGACGAGGACCGCCGCGACGGTGCCGAACTCGCGGCCGTCGCTCGTCTGCACCGGCGTGCCGGGCTGCAGGGCGCCGTACGCAATGGGGAAGGGCTCCGCGTCCATGCGGCCACCCTAGCGAGAGGCCCGTCCGTCAGGACGCGCCGGTGAGCAGGCAGAACGGGTGACCGTGCGGATCGGCGTAGACGCGCCAGTTCTCCCCGTCCCCCGGCAGCCTCTCGGCTCCCAACGCGAGCGCCGCCCGCTCGGCCTCGTCGGCGTCGTCGACGGTGATGTCGAGGTGCAGCTGCTGCGGGTGCGCCGGGTCGGGCCACCTCGGCCGCCGGAGCGCGGCGACCTGTTGGAACATGACCTGCTGTCCCTCGGTCCCGATCAGGACGCCCTCGGGACCGTCGTAGGTGATGTCCAGGCCCAGCAGCCCGGAGTAGAACCGGCCCAGCGCGGGGGCGTCGACCGTGTCGATGGTGACGGCGAAGACCACGGTGTCCTCGACGTCCGCCCGGCACAGGTCGAAAGGGTGCCCCGCCGGGTCGGCCAGCGTGATCCAGTGGTCGTTGCCGGCCAGCCGGCGGGCGCCGAGGCTCTCGGCGTCCTCGGCGGAGGCCTCGATGTCGGCGACCTGGAAGTCGACGTGCATCTGCTGGGGGTGAGCGGGGTCCGGCCATCGAGGAGGCACGTGGTCGGGTGCACGCTGCACCCCGAAGCGCCACCCGTCGGACGAGTAGAGCGTGACCCACTCGTCGTCGCCGTAGTGCTGTGTCAGCCCGGCCACGCCGACGTAGAAGTCAGCCAGCGCCTGGATGTCAGGCGCGTCCCACACGACCGTCTTCAGCTTGCCCACCATGGTGGACATCCTGTCTCAGCCCACCCCCAGCACGTCGACGAGAGGTCCGAGATCGGTGCGGTCGGTGCGGCTGATCAGGTAGATGCCGCGGTACGTCGGGCGCTTGAGGTGCAGCACGGTGAGGTCTGCGCGCAGGGACGGTACGAGCAGGTCCGGCACCAGGGCGACGCCGAGGCCCGCGGCCACCATGCCGGTCTTGGCGAGCAGGTCGTCGGCCATCGTCGAGATCCGCGGCTCGAAACGGGCCCGCGCCGCCAGCCGGCGCAGCATCACCTCCGAGCCGGCGTTGTCCTCGATCCACGTCTCGTCGGCGAGGCGCTCGATGCCGATCCGGTCGGTTCCGGCGAGTGGGTGCCCGGGCGCCGCGATGACGACCACCTCGTCGTCGCCGAGGTGCGTCGCGCGGAGCTCCGGGTCGCGGGGGAGGCCGGGCGGCGCGTCCGTGACCACGGCGGCGTCGAGCTCGCGACCGACGACCATGGGTCCGAGCTCGGGCGTGATCCGGGACACGATCGTGACGTCCGGACCGCCCGTCTCGCGGAGCTTCCCGATGGCCCGCGGGACGAGCGCAGCGGTCGCCGACGGCACCGCGCCGAGCAGGATCGTCTCGGGCCGCTCGGTGGCGGTCCGGGCCGCCTCCCGTCCACGCCGGACCTCGTTGACCACGAGCCGCGCGTGCGGGAGCAGCGCGGCGCCGGCCGCGGTCGGCGTGACCCCGCGTGACCCGCGGTGCAACAGGCGGACCCCGACCTCGCGCTCGAGCGCCGCCACCTGGCGCGACAGGCCGGGCTGGGTGAAGCCGGTGGCCTCGGCGGCCGCCCGGATCGAGCCCGTCCGGCACACCTCGACGAACGCGTTCCACGGCGTCAGCGACATGGAGCCATCATGACGGAAGCGCATCATGGTGATGCGTGATCTGCGCTTGTCGCATGCCTTGTCGTCGACCAGGCTCGGTGCCATGACCTCTGTCTCCGTGCTCGGCCTCGGCCGGATGGGCGCGGCCATGGCCGCCCGCCTCGCCGACGACCACGACGTCAGGACCTGGACCCGGAGCCGCGGCGGCTCGCCCACCGCAGCCGTGGACGGTGCCGACGTGGTGCTCCTCTGCCTGTACGACGGCCCGGCCTGCCGCGACGTGCTCGCCGCGATCCTGCCCGCGCTGTCCGCCCGGACGACCGTCGTCAACACCACCACGGTCGGACAGGACGAGGCGCTGGCGCTGGACGACCTGGTGGCGACGTCCGGGGCGACGTACCTGCACGCCCCCGTCATGGGGTCGACGCCGGCGATCGCTGCCGGCCGGCTGACGATCCTCGCCGGCGGCAAGCCGTCCGCCGAGGTCGACGAGGTGCTCGACCTGCTCGGCGAGACGCTGGTGTTCGGCGGCCCGGCCCAGGCCGCCGGGCTCAAGCTCGTCGCCAACGGCGTCCTCGGCGACTCGCTGGCCTCGTTGCGCAGGGCCCTCGCCCGGGGTGACTCGCTCGGCCTGCCGCGCGACGCGGTCCTCGACGTGGTCGGCCGTTCGGTCCTCGGCCGGTTCGTCGACGGTCGGCGCGACGTGCTGGACGCCACAGCGGCACGGCCGGAGGCGACGTTCGCCGCCGGTGCGCTGGCCAAGGACCTCGCCCTGCTCGCGTCCGCCACCGGCACGGAGTCCGACGCGCGCGCCGCGTTGGCCACGCTGATCGCCGCGGGCGCGCTCGAGGCCGACGACGACATCAGCGTGGTCGGCGTCGCCACGCCGGAGCTCGGCTGGCTGGCCGACGCCCGGCTCGACGTCTCGCCCGAGGTCGTCGCCGACGCCGAGGTGCTGCGACCGCTGCACGCCTATGCCCTCACGCACGCGACCGGCGACCCGGCGCACCTCGACGACGCCTTCCTGCCGACCGCGCACGTCGAGGGGTACCGCGACGAGGGCTTCGTCTCCTGGACCCTTGACGAGTTCCGAGGCGTGTTCTCGGGGTCGCCCGCGGCCGACGAGGCCGCACGCTCCCGGACCATCGAGCGGCTCGACGTCCGCGGCTCGGTCGCCACCGCCGTGATGACGTTGCACCACGGCGACGTGGACTTCACCGACGTGTTCGTGCTCCTACGGGATCCGGGGTCGGGTCGGTGGCGGGTCGCGAGCAAGGCGTACGAGCGGCGGGCCGCAGGGCGATGAGCACGCCGACGACGAGCACGCCCCCTCCGAGCAGCTCGCCCGGCGCCGGCACCTCGACGAGCAGGAGCCAGGCGGAGGCCATCGCCACCACCGGGGCCAGCAGCACCCAGGGCACCACCGAGGACGACGGGTTGCGGCTGAGCAGCGTGTTGAAGATGCCGTAGCCCACGAGCGAGGCGAGCCCGGCGGTGTACAGCGTCGAGACGACCGCCTGCCAGGTGAACCCGGTGAGGGCGTCGGCGACGGCCGTCGGGCCGTCGATCGCCAAGGACAGCAGGAACAGCGGGATCGGCACCCCGGTCGCCGACCACACCGTGAGGGAGAGCCCGCCCGAGACCCCCGACGCTCGGGAGACGACGTTGCCGACGCCCCAGGACAGGGCGCCCAGCAGGCAGAGGGTCAGTGCGGCGACCGTGACGTGGCCGCCGCGGCCGAGCGCGACCACCACCAGCCCCGCCGAGGCGACGAGCACCCCGACGACCTGCGGGCGCGTCGGCCGCTCGCGCAGCACGGCGGCCGCCAGTGCGATCGTGAAGATCACCTGCGCCTGCAGGACGAGGGCAGCCAGACCCGGCGGGAGGCCGGCGTCCATGGCGACGTACAGCAGCCCGAACTGGCCCAGCGACATGAAGACGCCCACCGCCGCCACCGTGCGCAACGGCGCCGCGGGTCGGGGGACGAAGAAGACCGCTGGCAGCACGACCAGGGTGAACCGGATGGCCGCGAAGAGCAGCGGAGGGACGTCGCGCATCCCCCAGTCGATGACCACGAAGTTGAAGCCCCACACGGTGGCGACGAGCGCGGCCAGCAGCGAGTCGCGTCCGTTCACGCTCCCAGCCTGGGGGGATCGTCACGGAAACACCAGCGAATGATCATGCTCGTATCCATGTAGCATCACTTCATGATTGATCTCGCTTCCCTGACCGCGCTGCGCGCCGTCGACGACCACGGGTCGGTCGTGGCCGCCGCCGAGGCCCTGGGCTTCACCCCGAGCGCGATCTCCCAGCAGGTCAAGCGCCTGGAGCGGCAGACCAGCGTGCCGCTGCTGGAGCGCGTGGGCCGCGGGGTGATGCTGACCCGCGAGGGCCGCCACCTGGTCGACGCCGGCAGCCGGCTCCTCGCCGACCTCGAGACGATCGAGTCGGGGCTGCACCAGCAGGCGGGAACCGTCGCCGGACACCTGCGGATCATCGCGTTCTCCACCGCCATGCGCGGCCTGGTCGCTCCCCGGGTCCGGGCGTTGCGCGACGCCCACCCCGACCTCGTGCTGTCCCTGACCGAGCGCGAGCCGTGGGACACCGTCGAGCTGGTGGCCACCGGCCAGGCCGATGTCGGGGTGGCACACAGCTGGGGCGACGTGACGCTCGCGATCCCCGACCACCTGGAGACCACCTCGCTGGCCGACGACGTGGCCGACGTGATCGTGCCCGTCGGTCATCGGCTCGCGAAGCGAAGGCGCGTCACCCCCCACGACCTGGTCGACGAGGGTTGGATCGCCACCCCGGACGGCACCATCTGTCGCGAGTGGCTCTCGCGGATGTACCTCGGCACCGGCCGCCAGCCCCGGATCGCCCACGAGTCGCTGGAGTTCCAGTCGCACCTGGCGCTCGTCGCCGCCGGCCTGGGCATCGCCCTGGTGCCCCGTCTCGGCCGCGAGGAGCTCGCCGCCGGCCTGGTCGCCGTCCGCGCCCACGACCCGGTGCCGACCCGCAACATCGTGGCCGTGCACCGTCGCAGCATGAGCGAGTCACCCGCGGTGCGGGCGGTGGTCGCGGCGCTGGCCGGGTAGCCGTCGACCTACACTGGGATCGAACCACCCACACGACAGGGGAGCACGCCGTCGCCGCCGGCCAGGCACGTGAATGGCCGGCAGCGGTCGCGGGCTGAGAGTGCGGACAGCCGCAGACCCTCGAACCTGCTCCGGTTAGCACCGGCGAAGGGAGTCACACCCGATGGACCGTCCGTTCCGGCTGCGCGCGCTCGTCATCGCGACCGCCGCCCTCTTCCCGCTCACGGCCTGCTCGCTCACCGGAGGTGACGAGAGCACGAGCGACGCCAGCGGCGGCATGGCTGCCCCGCAGGAGGTCGTCCTCGTCACCCACGACTCGTTCTTCCTACCGAAGAAGCTGATGAAGGCCTTCGAGCGGGACAGCGGCTACGACCTCGTCGTCCGCGCGTCCGGCGACGCCGGCACGCTCACCAACAAGCTCGTGCTCAGCCAGGGGAACCCGCAGGGTGACGTGGCGTTCGGAGTCGACAACACCTTCGCCTCGCGGGCGCTGGACAACGACGTGTTCGCGCCGTACTCCGCGCAGCTCCCGGCCGGCGCCGAGTCCTACGTGCTGCCCGGTGACGACGGTGCAGACGGGGGCAGGCTCACGCCCGTCGACAACGGCAACGTCTGCGTGAACGTCGACACCACGTGGTTCGCGGCCGAAGGGATGGCGCCGCCGGAGTCGCTCGAGGACCTCGCCGACCCGGCGTACGAGGACCTCTTCGTGCTCCCGGGCGCGGCGTCGAGCTCGACCGGTCTGGCCTTCCTGCTCGCGACGATCGCGGACTACGGCGACGACTGGCCGGCGTACTGGACCCGGCTGATGGACAACGGGGCCAAGCTGACCGCCGGGTGGTCGGACGCCTACGAGGTCGACTTCACCCAGGGTGGTGGTCAGGGTGACCGGCCGATCGTGCTGTCCTACGACTCGTCGCCCGCCTTCACGATCGACGGCGGCACCAGCACCACGGCGGCGCTGCTGGACACCTGCTTCCGGCAGGTGGAGTACGCCGGTGTGCTCACCGGCGCCGCGAACCCGGACGGTGCCGAGGCCGTCGTCGACTGGCTGCTCTCCCCGGAGGTGCAGGCGGCGCTGCCGACCAGCATGTACGTCTTCCCCGTCGACGGTGCGACCGAGCTGCCGGCCGACTGGGCGAAGTACGCCGTCCAGCCCGACGAGCCGCTCAGCCTGGACCCCGCCGACATCGCCGCGAACCGCGACGACTGGCTGACCACGTGGAGCGACGTCACCTCACGATGAGGGTGGTTCGGCTCCTCCTCGTCGCGGCCGTCCCGCTCGGGGTGCTCGGCGTCTTCTTCGTGCTCCCGGTGGTGGCCATGGTGTCCCTGGGCTTCCAGCCCGACGGCACGTTCGACCCCGTGGGAGTGCTCGAGGTGCTCGGTCGGCCGCGCGTGCACCGGGTCCTCTGGTTCACCCTCTGGAGCGCCGCCGCGGGCACCCTGGTGTCGCTGGCCCTCGGCCTGCCCGCCGCCCACGTGCTCTACCGCCGCCGGCTGCTCGGCGGGAAGGTGCTGCGCGCGGCGCTGTTGGCGCCGTTCGTGCTGCCGACCGTGGTGGTCGGCGTGGCGTTCCGGCAGCTGATCGGCGAGAGCGGCCCGCTCGGCTTCCTGGGCCTCGACGGCTCGGCCGTCGCGATCGTCGCGGGGCTGGTGTTCTTCAACGCGT
>JAICRP010000168.1 GCA_025966445.1 Nocardioides sp. | reverse complement strand
TGGGGGTGCCCGTCGCTGTAGAGCGCCGCCAGCAACCCCGCCGCGGCCTCTGTGTCGGGCACGAGCAGGGGGACGCCGAAGGGGCCGCCCGACGTGACGGGCGTGAGGCCGTCCCAGAGTCCCTCGAGCAGGCCGCCGCCGCCGTTCGCGAGGTGCTGCACGAGCTCCGGGTGGTCGACCAGCCACTCCTGCAGCTCCTCGAGGCTCTTGTCCTGCAGGGCCGCCTGGGTGTCGGGCGGCAGCTGGGTCCAGAGCAGCGCGAGGCCGGCGGCGGGCAGCACGACCGCCGGGGCGCCGGCGGACACGGTGAAGCCGACCGTCACGCCGAGCTGGTGGTCCAGGACCTCCCACGTCCGGGCGACCAGCTCGTCGGTCAGCTGGGTGGCCCGGACGGCGACCCGGATCGTGACCGCGTCCGCCTCCCAGACGACCGACGCCACCAGGACGCCGTCGGGTCCGCTCGTCGCTGCGAGCACGGCGGCCTCCGCCTCGGCGAACGACAGCGGGGACAGCGCCGCGGACTCGAGCAGGTCGGCGTCGAGCAGCACGCCTCCGCTTCGTCCGGCCCAGCCCCGCATCCGCCCGCCCGCGCTGTCGTAGTCGCCGGCCAGTGCCAGGGCGTGGTCGTAGGCGACCGCCATCCCGTGCGACCCGCCCGTCACGCCGGTGATCGGCGGCTCACCGGTCACCTGGCGCCCCTGACCAGCGCCACCTGGGCGGCGACCTGGGCGCCCAGGTCGAGCGGCCCCACCGGCGACAGCACGACGAATGGCCGGCCGTCGCGGCGTACCGGCGTCAGCGACCGCCAGCCGTCGCCGAAGAGCAGCCAGCTCACCCAGCCCGCCCGGGCGGCGCCGGTGTCCGTGGCCGCGACGACCGCCAGGAGGCGTCCCGCCACGGCGGTGTGCAGGTGGACGAGCTGCTCGCGCACCGTCGCCGGGTCGTGCGGGGTAGCCCGCCGCACCAGCTCGTCGAGGACGTCGGGACGGTTGGTGCGCAGGGCCTCACCCGTTCCGAGCAGCACGTCGAGGGGCACGTCGACCTCCCGGCCCGGCGGCGGGGTCGCCACCGGCAGCGGGACGTCGGCGATCCGGGCGAGACGGGTCGCCCACTCGTCGACCGGCCACAGCGCGGCCTCCGCGCGGGAGCCGGTGGTCGTCACCGCGGCGACCAGGCCACCGCGCAGCGCCTGGCTGCTGTGCACCTGGACCCAGCCCGCATGCCGCTCGCCGCGACGTACGGACACGTCGACGATGCACGTCACCTCGGCGGAGCTCACCATCGAGGCACCTCCACCTCGAGCCAGCGGACGCTGCCGGGTGGTGGTGGGACGAAGGCGTCCAGCCGGCCGGAGACCCAGTCGTCGAGCCTGTTGCGGGCGGCGTCGACGAGGCCACGAGCCCGGTCTTCGATCTCCTCGATCAGCCGCTGGAGGCGGTCCACCTCGTGGGCGTGGCGGTCGAGGGCCTCGGCGGCATCTTCGTGGAGGGTCGCCGCCCGGCGGAGGTCGAGAGCCCGCTCGCGGGCCCGGTCGCGCAGGCCGTCGCCGCCGCGGCCGAGCCACCCGGCGGCGTCCGTGCGGGCCACCAGCCGGTCGGCCTCCCCACGGATCTCGTCCGCCTGCTCGCGCAGCCCGGCCGCGAGCCGCCGGATCGCAGTCGGGTCGCCGTACATGCCCCTCACCGTGCCCGGGGAGGCAGGACGTCGAAACCGGCCGCGGCGTCACCTGTGGACGGGACCCGCGTGAGCGGTGAGGATGGCCGGACCGTCTCCAGGGGAGGAACCCGTGAAGCTCTCATCCGTCAGTCGTGCGCTCGCCGCGGCGGTCACCGCCGCCCTGGTCGCCGCACCGCTCGCCTTCAGCGCACCCGCCGACGCGGGCAAGCCTGGCCGATCGGGGCACCCACCGGCCAAGCCGGTGACGGTCATGACCCGCAACCTGTACCTCGGTGCGGACATCAACCGGCCCGTCGCCGCAGCCCTTGCCGCCCAGGCGGCCGGGGGCACCGCTCAGCAGATCCTCGTGGCCCTCGCGAACGCGACGCACGTGACGCGGGCCATCGTCGACGACACCGACTTCACCGTCCGTGCGGGCCTGCTGGCCGACGAGATCGCGGCGACCGAGCCGGACCTGATCGGCCTCCAGGAGGTGGCCTGGTGGAGGCACGGTGGGCTCGAGCTCGACAAGGTCGGCCAGGCCAACGCGAGCGTGACCGACTACGACTTCCTCCAGATGCTGCTCGACGAGCTGGAGGCGGCGGGGGTCGAGTACGTGCCGGTCAGCGTCGCCGCCCGCGCGGACGTCGAGGCGCCCAGCTTCACCGGCAGTCCCTTCCACGGCACCATGGGCGCCGATGCTCGCGACGTCCGGCTCACCATGCGCGACGTCGTGCTGATGCACGTCGAGGACGGGCTGACGGCGCTCGACGAGGGCCAGGCGGTGTTCGACCACAACCTCGAGGTCCCGCTGCTGGGCAACACGATCAGCTTCGACCGCGGGTACCAGTGGGTCGACGTACGTTCCGGTGCCCAGCGGTTCCGGTTCGTCAACTCGCACTTCGAGGCGTTCAGCTCCGACCTCGCGTACGCACAGGCCGCTCAGCTGCTGCACGAGGCCACGGCCGAGGACACCACGACGGTCTTCGTCTGCGACTGCAACTCCGACCCGCTCAACAGCAGCATCAAGCCGCAGGACAAGCTGCCGCACAAGGCTGCGTACGAGCTGATCACCGGGCCGGGCGACTTCACCGACGAGTGGCTGGAGTGGGCCCCGGCCGCGCAGGGCTGGACCTCCGGCCTCAGCGAGACCGTCGACGACGCGACCGGCGACGGCTTCGACCACCGCATCGACATGGTCTTCGCCCGCACCGCCGCCGGCGACGCGCTCGCCGTGGACCGGGGCCGGGTCACCGGCACCGACGTGTCCACCAGGGACCCCGCCACCGGTCTCTGGCCCTCCGACCACGGCGGGGTGGTGCTCCGGCTCCGCGGCCTCTGAGGCGGATCCGGCGTACTCCCGTGCGTTTGACCGGTCATCCGGGCCTCCGGACCGGCCGAATGCACGGGACTACCCCGTCGTACGGCGCGTTCTCACGGCCGGGCGAGGGGCGGGGTGGAGGGGCGAGGCGTCGCTAGACTCGCGCACCAGCCGCCCGGAGAGGGGTGACTCGTGACCTTCGACGTCCATCAGCTCGACCTGTTCCTGCTGGTGGGTTCGGCCGTCACGATCCTGGCGATCCTCGCCGTGCGGGTCTCCTCGCGGGCAGGCCTGCCCAGCCTGCTGATCTACCTGCTGATGGGCGTCGCGCTCGGCGAGTCGTTCGTCGGCATCGAGTTCGAGAACGCGGCCGTCGCCCAGGCGCTCGGCTTCGCGGCGCTGGCGATCATCCTGGCCGAGGGCGGTCTGACCACCTCCTGGCGCGACTTCCGACCGTCGATGCGGATCGGCCTCTCCCTGGCGACCATCGGCGTGGCCGTGTCGGTGACGGTCATGGCGGTCGGTGCGCACTACGTGCTCGGCCTGCCCTGGGAGCTCGCCGTGCTGCTCGGCGCGGTGACGTCGCCGACCGATGCGGCGGCGGTGTTCTCGGTCCTGCGGGTTGCCCCGATCAAGAAGCGGCTCTCCGGAGCGCTCGAGGCGGAGTCGGGACTCAACGACGCACCCACCGTCGTCCTCGTCACCCTGATCTCCACCGACGCGATGGGGGAGCACGGCATCCCGTTCGCCATCGGGATCGTGGTGTTCGAGCTCGTGGTGGGCGTCGCCTGCGGCCTGGCCGCCGGCTTCGGCGGCGCGTGGCTGATGCGGCGCGCGGCCCTGCCGGCCTCGGGCCTGTACCCGATCGCCGTGATGACGCTGGCGTTCCTCGCGTACGGCGCCGCGGCGTTCGTGCACGCGTCCGGGTTCGCCGCGGTGTACGTGGCCGCGCTCGTCCTCGGCAACTCCGAGCTGCCCCACCGAGGCGCGACGAGGTCGTTCGCCGAGGGTGTGGCGTGGCTGGCCCAGATCGGGCTCTTCGTGATGCTCGGGCTGCTGCTGTCCCCCGGCCGGCTCTCGTGGGAGATCGCCGGACTCGCCCTGCTGGCGGGCCTGATCCTCACGGTGCTCGCGCGGCCCATCTCGGTCCTCGCCAGCTCGATCGTGAACCCGCTCCCCTGGCGCGACCTGACGTTCCTCTCGTGGGCCGGCCTGCGCGGCGCCGTCCCCATCGTGCTCATGACGATCCCGCTGGCCGAGGGGGTCGAGGACGCCCCCAAGCTGTTCGACGTCGTGTTCGTGATGGTCGTCGTCTACACCTTGCTGACCGGCCCGACCCTCCCGTTCGTGGCGAGGTGGCTGGGTGTCGACCGTCGCAACGAGCCCCGTGACCTCGACCTCGAGGCCGCGCCGCTCGAGCGGATCGCCGCCGACCTGCTCCAGGTCACCATCACGCCGGCGTCCCGCCTCCACGGTGTCGAGGTCGGCGAGCTCCGGCTGCCGACGGGCGCCTCGGTGTCCATGCTGATCCGCGAGGGGCGGTCCCTGGTCCCCGAGCGTCGTACGGTCCTCAAGCGCGGCGACGACATGCTGGTCGTCACCCCCCGCCGGTTGCGCGAGGCGACCGAACGCCGGTTGCGGGACGTCTCGATCGGCGGGCGGCTGGCCCAGTGGCTGCCGGACGAGTGAGGCCGGTCAGACCTCGGGCGGGACGCAGACCTCGATGTCCTCCTCGACGGCGACCGTTCGCTTGCCCTTGACCAGGTTCTCGAACCCATCGCCCACGACGACGATCACCCCGACGCCCGTGGCGTCGCGGCGCACGACGGCGGCGTCGGGCCCGAGGCGGGTGCGGACCAGGCGTACGTCGGGACGCTCGGGGTCGTCGGTCCAGATCTCGGCCACCGCGACCTCACTGCCCTCGGGGGCGTTGCCGACGTCGCCCTCGCCGAAGCCCTGGTCGACGAAGAGGCTCAGCGTCCGGTCGGCGAGGCCGGCACGATCACCGGCGTTGAGGACCGTGACGGTGACCTGGCTGGCGCGGATGCGGTCGCCGGCGGCCACGGTGGTCGGCCGGCACTTGCCGGAGTCCGCGTCGCCGGGCAACGGCTCGGTCATGGCCGACCAGCCCCAGAGCCCGGCGACGACGAGCATGGCGCCGAGCACGACGAGGGTGATGACCGTCTTGAGATGGATGCTCACGCCGTGCCCCCGTTGCCCCGTCGTCCCGGTGTCTCTAGCCGGCGACCGGGTGGACGCGCGCGTGCAGGACGTTGCGTTGCTGGAGGGCGGCCCGCAGCGCACGGTGGAGGCCGTCCTCGAGGTAGTACTCGCCCCGCCACTCCACGACGTGCGCGAACAGGTCGCCGTAGAAGGTCGAGTCCTCGTCGAGCAGCGCGGCCAGCTGCAAGGTGTCCTTCGTGGTGACCAGCTCGTCGAGCCGCACCTGCCGCGGCGGCACGTCCGCCCAGGCGCGCGAGGACATCCCGTGGTCGGGATAGGGCCTTCCCTCACCCACGCGCTTGAAGATCACGCCGGAAGTGTAAGGCGATTCGCGGCCCGGTGATCCCTCCGCTCGGGGGAGGTGGGACGGCGGACGTGGTTACGCTTCGGCGCATGAGCGCCACGCCGCCCGAGCAGCCCGCAGCGACACCCGCCGTACCGGCCGAGCCCCCCGTCGCGACGCCGGCGGCCGAGACGCCCGTGGTAGCCCAGGTCGAGACGCCCACGGAGCCCGACCCGCTGGTCGACGCGATCGCGCCGGGGTACGCGTTCGAGGGCGCGGCCCTCGAGCTGGGCGGCCTGATGCGCAACGCCACCGAGCTGACCGACACCCGCATCCGGATCCCGCTCGGCATGCTCAACCGGCACGGCCTCGTTGCCGGCGCGACGGGCACCGGCAAGACCAAGACCCTGCAGCTGATGGCCGAGCAGCTCAGCGCGAACGGCGTCCCGGTCTTCGCGGCCGACATCAAGGGTGACCTCTCCGGCATGAGCGTGCCCGGCGAGGGCGGCGAGAAGATCGCGTCGCGCGCCGCGTCGGTGGGGCAGACCTGGACCGCGACGGCGTACCCCGTCGAGTTCTACGCGCTCGGCGGCCAGGGGACGGGCGTCCCGATGCGGGTGACGATGACGGCGTTCGGGCCGGTCCTGCTGTCGAAGGTGCTCGGCCTCAACGACACCCAGGAGTCCAGCCTCGGCCTGGTCTTCCACTACGCCGACCTCAAGGGGCTGCCGCTGCTCGACCTGTCCGACCTGCGCGCGGTCGTGTCGTGGCTGACCAGCGACGAGGGCAAGCCCGACCTCAAGGAGCTCGGCGGACTCTCGGCCGCGACGGCCGGCGTGATCCTCCGCGAGCTGATCGGGTTCCAGGACCAGGGCGCCGACGCCTTCTTCGGCGAGACGGAGTTCGAGTCCTCGGAGTTCCTCCAGACCACCCCCGACGGACGTGGGCTGGTGAGCCTCGTCGAGCTCCCGAACCTGCAGGACCGCCCGGCCGTCTTCTCGACCTTCCTGATGTGGCTGCTGGCCGACCTGTTCCACGACCTGCCCGAGGTCGGCGACATCGACAAGCCCAAGCTGGTGTTCTTCTTCGACGAGGCGCACCTGCTCTTCAACGACGCGTCGAAGGCCTTCCTCGACCAGATCGCCCAGACCGTCCGGCTGATCCGCTCGAAGGGCGTCGGCGTCTTCTTCGTGACCCAGTCACCCACCGACGTACCCGACGTGGTCCTCGCCCAGCTCGGCTCCCGCATCCAGCACCAGCTGCGCGCGCACACGCCCAACGACGCCAAGGCGCTCAAGGCGACCGTCAACACCTACCCCCACTCGGCGTACGACGACCTCGGCGAGGTGATCACGTCGCTGGGGATCGGCGAAGCGGTCGTGACCGTGATGAACGAGCGTGGGGCGCCGACCCCCGTGGCCTGGACCCGCCTCCGCGCACCCGAGTCGCTGATGGGTCCGGCCGACGCCGCCGCCATGCAGGCCACTGTCAGCGCCAGCCCGCGCTACGCCAAGTACGCGACCCTGGTCGACCGCGACTCCGCCCACGAGATGCTCACCGCGAAGGTCGAGGAGGGTGCCCGCCGCGCGGCCGAGGAGGCCGCCGCC
>JAICRP010000063.1 GCA_025966445.1 Nocardioides sp. | reverse complement strand
TCGATCGTGCGCATGGGCGTCGACGGCGCGATGGAGTTCGCCGTCGCGCCGCAGGCGGGCGACGAGATGGAAGTCCCCTGGCACTTCGAGACGCTCTGACCTGTCAGGCTCTTCCGTCGCTCGTCAGGGGTTGCAACCCCTGACATCTGCAGGAGTACCCGGATATCCGGGTACTCATCCGCGAGTCAGGCGACGACCGTCGTGACGGGCATGGAGGAGTCGGCGGGGAGGTCGAGGGCGGAGGCCGGGCGGCCTCGGGCGACCAGCTCGGCGCCCAGCGCCGCCACCATGGCGCCGTTGTCGGTGCAGAGGCCGGGGCGAGGGACGCGGACGCGGATGCCGTGGTCGGCGGCCCGCTCGGTGGCCAAGGCCCGGAGGCGGGAGTTCGCGGCCACGCCACCGCCGATCAGGATGTCGTCGATGCCGCGGTCGGTCGCGGCATCGAGCGCCTTGCGCACGAGCACGTCGCAGACGGCCTCCTGGAAGGACGCCGCGACGTCGGCGACCGGCACCGGCTCGCCCGACGCCTGACGCGCCTCGACCCAGCGGGCCACGGCCGTCTTGAGGCCCGAGAACGAGAAGTCGAACCGGTGCCGTTCGAGGTCGCGCCGCGAGGTGAGGCCGCGGGGGAAGTCGATGGTGACGTGCCCCTCGCGGGCCGCGCGGTCGATGTGCGGACCGCCCGGGAACGGCAGGCCGAGCAGCCGCGCCACCTTGTCGAACGCCTCCCCGGCGGCGTCGTCGATGGTCGCCCCCAACGGCTCCACGCCGAGGGTCACGTCGGTGACCTGGAGCAGCGACGAGTGCCCGCCCGAGACCAGCATGGCCAGGCACGGCTCGGGCAGGGGGCCGTGCTCGAGCTGGTCGACGGCGACGTGGGCGGCCAGGTGGTTGACGCCGTACAGCGGCTTGCCGAGGCCGAGGGCCAGCGCCTTCGCGGCCGCGACCCCGACGAGCAGGGCGCCGGCCAGCCCGGGACCGCTGGTGACGGCGATCGCGTCGACGTCGTACAGCCGGACGCCCGCGGTCTCGCACGCACGCTCGATGGTCGGCACCATCGCCTCCAGGTGGGCCCGTGAGGCCACCTCCGGGACGACGCCCCCGAAGCGGGCGTGCTCGTCGACCGAGCTGGCCACGGCGTCGGCCAGCAGCGTGGTGCCGCGGACGATGCCGACACCGGTCTCGTCGCACGAGGTCTCGATGCCGAGCACCAGCGGTCCATCCGTCACGCCGGACATTCTGCCCCGAACCATTTGCCGGGCGGCCGCATCTGACCCTCTGTCACCCGTCCGCCACGGCGTACTACGTTGGCAAGCTGGTTCATCACCGATCGGAAAGGCTCTTCATGCTGAACCCGGTAACCAGAAGGCGATCAGGTCTGGGCTCGATCGCCGCCGTCTCCGTGTGCGCGCTCGTCGTCGGTCTCACCACCGGCGCCGGCGCCTCCCCCGCCCAACAGGCCCGGGACCCGCTCTCGCCGCGCACCAAGTTCTGGATGTTGCCCGACGGTTCCAGCGGCGCGACCAAGCCCGGAGCCGCCATCGCGAACATCGACTCGGTCAAGGCGACCATCCGCACCTACTACGGCGCGTCCAGCGACGGCATCGCGGACAAGAAGAAGTCGCCGTACATCTCGGAGATCGCCGGGCTCCTCAACGACCAGAACGCCTACCTCGCCCAGAACGCCAAGGCGGGCAAGCCCGCCATCGTGCTGGACGTCGACGACACGACGCTCTGGAACTACGACATGGAGGACGGGGCGATGCACTTCGACTACGACCCGGCCCTCCAGAACACCTGGGTCCAGGAGCAGAAGTTCCCCGCCGTGCCAGGCATGGCCGAGTTCGTCGACAAGGCCGCGAAGATGGGCTACACCGTCTTCGGGCTGACCGGTCGCAACAACGACCAGGAGCCGGCGACGCTCGCCAACCTGACCAAGGTCGGGTACGGCGCCACGTTCACTGCCGACACGCTCTTCACCAAGTGGACGGGCAAGCCGGGCAGCACCCAGCCGTCGTACCTCACGTGCGCCACGACCAGCTGCACGACCGTCGAGTACAAGGCGGGCACCCGCGCCTACCTCCAGAGCGCCGCGGGCGGTGGCTACAACATCGTCCTCAACGTCGGCGACCAGTGGTCCGACCTCAAGGGCGGGTACGCCGCCCGCGTGCTGAAGCTGCCCAACCCGACGTACTACCTGCCGAGCCCGGACCTGCCGACGCTGGCCCAGCCGAACTTCGTCCCGCGCAACGTCTTCACCATGGAGGCCGACGGCTCGAGCGGCGGGACCCAGCCCGGTGAGGGCATCCCGAACTTCGACTCGGTCAAGGCGACCATCCGGGCCTACTACAACGCGCCCGACGGCATCGCGAACAAGAAGTCCTCGCGCTACATCACCGAGATGAGGGCACTGCGCGACAAGTGGGCGCCCCGGCTCAAGGAGCGCTGCGCCAACCAGGTCGCCTACGGCAACCGGCCCGCGGTGGTCTTCGACGCGGACGACACGACGCTGTGGACCTACGACATGGAGGACGACGCCATGGCGTTCAACTTCGACCCGGCGCTGCAGGACGAGTGGGTGCAGGACGCTCGCTTCCCGGCCGTGCCCGGCATGAAGCGCGTCGTGAAGGCCGCCAAGAACGCCGGCTGCAAGGTGATCGGCCTGACCGGTCGCGGTGCCGACCAGCGCAAGGCGACGCTCGAGAACCTGCGGAAGTACTACGGCGACGCGTTCCGGTCGAAGCTCTACTTCACCAAGTGGGCCGACGGCGAGCAGCCCCCGTACGTCACCTGCGAGGTCACCGACGAGTGCACCCGCGTGGAGTTCAAGTCGCAGACGAGGGCCTACGCCGAGAAGAAGTTCAAGGTGAAGATCATCGCGAACTTCGGTGACCAGTTCTCCGACCTGATCGGCGGGCACGGCAAGCCGGTCAAGCTGCCGAACCCGACCTACTACCTGCCCTGATTCAACGGCACTGCCCGGACCCGGTGCCGTCGCGGTCGACCTCCTTCCCCAGGACCACCGCGGCGGCACCGTCCCGGTAGTACCCGCGACGGCGGCCCACCTCCACGAAGCCCAGGTTCTCGTAGAACGCAGCCGCCGTGGTGTTGTCCTCACGAACCTCGAGGAGCAGCCGGCCCGCGCCGTCCGCGGCCGCGCGTGACTCGACGGCGGCGAGCAGCTCGCTGGCGAGGCCCCGACGCCGGTACGCCGGGTCGACGGCGATGCGCTGGAGCTCGGCGTCGTCCCCCGCGGCGCTGGCCACCGCGTGCCCGACCACGACACCGTCCACCTCGGCGACCAGGTACGAGACGGTCGGCAGGGCCGCGGCGATGCCCTGCTCGACCAGCCCCCGCGACCATGCGTCCGCGCCGAGGCAGGTCAGCTCCAGCTCGACGACGGCGTCGGCGTCGGCCGCCGCCGCCGGCCGGATCCTCACGAGACGCGTTTCGGTGCACTCGGCACCGCGGCGTCGGGACGCCGCAGGTAGCGCGGCTCGGGGTCGGTCAGCTCGACCCGCTCCTCGACCACGGCGCGGGCCAGCCAGCCGGCGCTCGGCAGCGCCGGCCCGATGGCTCGGCTGAACCAGTCCGGGTAGAGCACCGCGCCCTCCCCCGCCACCGGCAGGTCGGTGGCCACCGCCTCCGGCTTGTCGACGACCGGGCCGGACACGCGGGTGCCCTGCTCGTCGTACGCCGCGAGGTACACCTCCTTGCGGCGGGCGTCGGTCGCCACCACGAAGTCCGTCGTGAACCGGAGCCCCTCGGCTGCCTCGAGCGCGATCGCGTCGAGCGAGCAGACACCGTACGCCGGGACCTCCAGCACCATGGCAAGCGTGCGGGCCGTGACCAGGCCGACCCGCAAGCCGGTGAAGGGTCCCGGTCCGGTGCCGACCGCCAGGGCGGTCAGGTCCTGCCGGACGACGCCGGCGTCCCGGAGGACGCCCTCGATGAGCGGCGCCAGGTGCTCCCCGTGCTTCATGCGCGCCTCCGAGCGCGCCTCGGCGACGACGGACTCGCCGTCGTGCAGGGCGACGGTGACGTACGGGGTGGCGGTGTCGAAGGCCAGCAGCACGCTGGCGAGGCTATCCGCCCCGCTCGCTCAGACGGCCCGCCAGTGGGTCGTCAGCCGGCCGTCGGCGTGCAGGAGGTGGATCGCGAACGTGGGGGCCGCGGCGTACCAGACGAGGGGATGGTCCTCCCGGTCGAGCGGCACCGTGGAGACCGCTCCGCCGCCGACGAGGACGGGGCGGCCGGCGAACGTCGAGACGCCCATCGTGTGGGCATGGCCGACGAGGGTGGCGACGACGTGGTCGTGGCGGATGAGCACCTCCGCGAGCTTCTCGGCGTCGGTCAGCATGATCGGGTCCATCAGGCCGACTCCGATCTCGACCGGCGGGTGGTGCAGCGCGACGAACGTCGGGCTGGTGTCGGCGGCCAGCTGCGCGTCCAGCCACGCCAGCGTCTCGGGCAGCAGCACGCCGTGGTCCTGGCGCTCGCCGTCCACCGCGTCCACCAGCGAGTCGAGCATCACGAACCGCGCGCCGCCGACCGTGTGGGCCCGGTTGGCGGGACCGTCGGCACCGTCGAGGAACGCCGCGACGTACGGCGCCCGCACGTCGTGGTTTCCCGGGCAGATCACGAGCGGACCCTCCCAGGTCGACAGCACCTGCACGGCCTCGTCGTACTCCTCGGGGTACCCGTGGTCGGCGACGTCGCCCGAGTGGACCAGCACGTCCGGGAGCGGGTCCATGCGCAGGAGCTCGTCCAGGACGAGCCTCGTCCGGTACGCCGCCTCCCCGAGCTCGTGGCCGAAGTGGGTGTCGGTGAGGTGCGCGACGACGAGCGCCACGGGCGAGGAGGTGGTCACAGTTCCAGGCTAGGGAAGGCTCGCGCCCGCTACTGTCCGCTTCGTGACACAGCTGGAAGATCGGAGACCCGATGTCGCGACCGGTCGTGGCTTCTTCGGCACGGTCTGGTTCCCGGCCCTCGTGCTGGTCCTCACGGTCGCCCAGCTCGCCGTGGCCGAGTACGTGCCGGGGATCGACCGCTTCGCCGACAAGGCGTTCGGTGCCCGCCTGATCGCCTACCCGTTGATGATGCTGTTCGTGCCAGCGGTGTGGTGGCTGGTGCAGCGCCGTCAGGGCCGGTCGGACCGGCCGCCGTACCTGGCGTTCGGGCTGATCGGGGTGCCGTTCCTCATCGACGTCACCGGCAACAGCCTCGACCTGTACGACTCGGTCGTGTGGTGGGACGACTTCAACCACTTCGTCAACTGGGTGTTCCTCTGCCTGGGCCTCGCCCTGGTCATCGTCCCGCGGCTCCGCCCGGGCTGGGTGCTCGTCACGCTGGTGACCGGGTTCGGCTGCATCCTGGCGCTCGGCTGGGAGCTGGGCGAGTGGTACACGTTCATCCGCCACGGCACCGAGCTCGACACGGCCTACGAGGACACCCTGGGCGACATGACCCTGGGCACCCTCGGCTCCCTGGTCGCCGGTTTGCTGGTGCTCCGCCTGGGGCGATCCCCGGGCTAGGCGTCGAGGTTCGCGCGCTCGGCACCGATCGTGGTGTCGGGACCGTGGCCGGTGTGCACGACGGTGTCGTCGGGGAGCGCGAAGAGCCGGGCCCGGATCGACTCGTTGATCAGGTCGGGATCGCTGTAGGAGCGGCCGGTCGCGCCAGGTCCACCCTCGAACAGGGTGTCGCCGGAGAAGACGCAGCCGAGGGAGGGTACGTGGAGGCAGACCGCGCCGGGGGCGTGGCCGGGCGTGTGCAGCACCCGGATCTCCTCACCGGCCACCGTGATCGTCTGGTCGTCGGAGAGGTCCACGTCCCACAGGTGGTCGGGGTGGGTGAGCTCCCACAGCGGCCGGTCGTCGGGGTGCAGCAGGATCGGAGCGCCGCCGCCCTGGTTGACGGCCTCGCGCAGCGCGGGCGCCACCCGGACGTGGTCGTCGTGGGCGTGCGTGCAGACGATGGCCTTGACCTTGCGGTCGCCGACGACGACGAGGATGTCGTCGACCGAGTGCGGAGCGTCGATGACGACGCACTCCGCGTCGTCACCGACCACCCACACGTTGTTGTCGACGTCGAAACGTCTGGCCGTCGAGCGAGAACGTGCCGCTGGTGACGGCGTGGTCGACCCGGAGCGCCATCAGAAGACCACGACGGAGCGCAGCACGTTGCCGTCGTGCATCTTGTCGAACGCCGCCTCGACCCCGTCGATCCCGATCTCCTCGGTCACGAACGCGTCGAGGTCGAGCCGGCCCTGCTGGTAGAGGTCGACGAGCAGCGGGAAGTCGCGGGTCGGCAGGCAGTCGCCGTACCAGCTGGACTTGAGCGACCCACCGCGGCCGAAGACGTCGATGAGCGGGATGTCGGGGATCCGCATCTCGGGCGTCGGTACGCCGACCAGGACGAGCGTGCCGGCCAGGTCGCGGGCGTAGAAGCCCTGCTTCCAGGTCTCCGGGCGGCCCACCGCATCGATGACCACGTCGGCGCCGTGACCGCCGGTGAGCGCCTGGATCGCCTCGACGGGGTCCTGCGTGGTGGAGTTGACGGTGTGGGTGGCGCCCATCGAGCGGGCGCCCTCGAGCTTGCGGTCGTCGATGTCGACGGCGATCACCGTGCCGGCGCCGGCGAGCACGGAGCCGGCCACCGCCGCGGCACCGACGCCGCCGCAGCCGATGACGGCGACGGACTTGCCGCGGGTCACGTTGCCGGTGTTGATGGCGGCGCCCAGGCCGGCCATCACGCCGCACCCGAGGAGACCGACCGCCGCCGGGCGGGCCGACGGGTCGACCTTGGTGCACTGCCCGGCGGCCACCAGGGTCTTCTCGGCGAACGCGCCGATCCCGAGGGCCGGGGAGAGCTCGGTGCCGTCCTCCAGGGTCATCTTCTGGGTGGCGTTGAAGGTCGCGAAGCAGTACCACGGCTCGCCACGCAGGCAGGCCCGGCAGCTCCCGCACACGGCCCGCCAGTTGAGCACCACGAAGTCACCCGGCTCGAGGCCCGTCACGCCCTCGCCGACGGCCTCGACGACGCCGGAGGCCTCGTGGCCGAGCAGGAACGGGAAGTCGTCGTTGATGCCGCCCTCGCGGTAGTGCAGGTCGGTGTGGCACACCCCGCACGCCTGCACCTGCACCACTGCCTCGCCCGGACCCGGGTCGGGGACGTTGATCGTCTCGACGGTGACCGGAGCACCCTTGCTGCGGGCGACGACGGCCTTGACCTGCTGCGGCATGTGGTGGGTCCTCTCCATGCTGAACGGACATTCAAGGCACACCGTAACGGCGGCGCGCGGCACACCGGGACGGCACTCCTGTCCTGACCGGGTGCCCACGCCGCTGATCGACCTGATCTGGGCCGACGACGAGCCCGCGAACCCGACCAAGGCGCTCCAGGTGCTGGTGTCCCGGGTGCGGACGGCGCCGCCTTCACCGGGATAGTCCGTGACGTAACTGTCGTCGTTCTCGTCAGAACACGACAGTTACGTCACGGACTATCCCTATTTCGGCCCTATTTCGGCCAGGAGACGCCGAGCCAGCGGGGGCCGAGGGGGACGAGGGTGACCAGGCGCGGGTCGAGGGCGTCGGGGTCGTCGGGGTCCGGGGCGGCGGCGGAGCGGGCGATCCGTACCTCGAGGCGCGAGTCGGTGAGCCCCTCGGCGATGCCGCTCCCCCACTCGACGACCGTCACTGCCTCGTCCAGCGAGGCGTCCAGGTCGAGGTCGTCGAGCTCGTCGATGCCACCGAGGCGGTAGGCGTCGACGTGGACGAGGGCCGGTCCGCCGGTCAGCGAGGGGTGGACGCGGGCGATCACGAACGTCGGCGAGGTCACGTCCCCGCGGACGCCCAGGCCGGCGCCCAGCCCCTGGGTGAACGTGGTCTTGCCCGCCCCCAGCCCGCCCGAGAGCACGACCAGGTCGCCGGCGCGTACCAGCCCGCCGACGAGCCGGCCGAGGTCGCGCATCGCGTCGGCGTCGGGGGCGGGGAGGGTACGCGGGACGGCGCGCCGCAGCTCGAGGTACGGCGACCGGTGCGCGGTCTCGACGAACCCGTGGCCGCGCCAGAACCCGACGGTCGCGGGGAGCTCCTCGCGCGCGACGACCGCCACCTCGTCGCCGTCGGCGATCGAGAGGGCCTCGGCCACCAGGGCTCCGGCGACCCCGAGGCGCTGGGCGGCCGGCACCACCCCGAACCGGCGAAGCCACACCGTGCGCCCCTCCGAAGCCATGAGCAGCGCGCCGACGGGCCGGCCCTCGAGCGTGGCGAGCAGGCCGCCCCCCGCGGAGAGCGCGGCCGCGACGGTGTCCGGCGTCTCGCCGAGCGCGTCGGCCGGCGGGACGAGGACCGGCCGCGCCGCGAACGCGGCCCGGACCACCGCGTGCACGGAGGTCGCCGCGTCCGCGCCCACCCGGCGTACGACGAGCGTCATCGCTGGTCGACCAGGTCGCCGGCGGCGGCGAGGAGCTGGTCGAGCTCGGCGTTGACCTGGTCGTGCCGCTCCAGCATGACCATGTGGCCGGCGCCGTCGCACTCGAGCAGCGTGGAGCCCTCGATCATCGAGTGGAGCTTGCGGCTGTGCTCGATCGGCGTGAGCTTGTCGCGGGTGCCGCAGATGATCGCGGTCGGGACTCTGCTCATCGCGTGGACGGTCTCGAACTTCTCGAGGGTGCCGAACGTCGGGAAGAAGTCGGCGACCACCCCGAACGGCGTGGCGGAGAGCATCTCGTCGACGAACTCCACGTACCTCGACGGGACGGCGTCGCCGAACGCCAGCTCGTCGGTCGCGACCAGCGCCACGGAGTGCCCGATCTTGCGGAACCGGTCGACGGTACGGTGGCCGCGCGCCAGTGCCGCGACGAGCCGGGACGCGAACTGTCCGCCGACGGTCGAGGGCAGCAGCGGCAGCACCATCCGATGGGGGTCGACGCCGCCGGCGGTGGTCCCGACCAGGCCGACGCCGACGACCCGGTCGCCGAACAGCTCGGGGTGCTCCTCGGCCAGCGCGACGATGGTCATGCCCCCCATCGAGTGGCCGACCAGCACGACCGGGCCCTCGGGAACGGCCACGTCGAGCACGCGCAGCAGGTCGTGGCCGAGCTGCTCGATGTTGGCATGCTCCTCGCCCGACCGGCCGGAGCGACCGTGGGAGCGCTGGTCGTAGAAGACCGTGCGGACCAGGCCGCGGTAGGCCGCGCGCTGGAAGTGCCACGAGTCCTGGTTGAGCGCGTAGCCGTGCACGAAGACGACGGTGAGCTCGGCGTGCCTCCGTCGTGCGCGTACCCCCTTGCCGCCGGTCACCGCGGCGTCGAGCTCGTCGACCTCGACGTGCAGGGGTACGCCGTCGTCGGCCACCACGGTCAGCGGTTGCGAGCGGAGCGAGCCGAACGCGGTGGCGTCCCCGACCCCGCGGCGGGCGATGATGCGGCGGCGCTGGGCGACGCGCAGGACGGTGCCGGCCGCCGCGACGCCGACCGCGCCTGCCGCGACCCCGAGGACCCGGCGGGTGGTGCTCACGTCTCAACCCCCTCGTAGCGCCGCTCGAAGCGGCCACCGATCCTGGTGACGATCTCGTAGGAGATCGTCCCGCACGCCTCGGCCCAGTCCTGCGCGGTGGGCTCCCCGTGGTCACCCGGGCCGAAGAGGGTGACAGGTGTCCCGGCGGGCGGCAGGTCACCGCCGAGGTCCACCACGACCTGGTCCATGCAGACGCGCCCGCGGACCGGGCGGCGTACGCCCTCCACGGTCACCTCGAGCACGTTGCTGCCGTGGCGGGGCACGCCGTCGCCGTAGCCGGCGGGCACGAGACCCACGGTCGTCGCCTCGTCGGCGACCCAGTGGTGGCCGTAGGAGACGCCCTCGCCCTTGGCGATCTGCTTGGCGAGCGCGAGCGGCGCCGTGGCCGTCATCGCCGGACGAAGGTCGGTGTCGTGGTCGGCGTCGGGCGCGGGGTCGAGGCCGAACGTCGCCAGCCCGACCCGCACCAGGTCGAGCCGGCTGCTGGGGCGCAGGATCGCGGCGGCGGAGTTGGCGAGGTGACGTACCTCCGGCCGCAGGCCCGCCTCCTCGGCGACCAGCAGGGCCTCGTGGAAGCGCTTCTCCTGCAGGTCGTTGGCGGGGTCCTCGGGCTCCTCGCTGCACGCGAAGTGCGACCAGACGCCGGTGACCCGGGCCCGGCCGGCGCGCTCGTGCTCGGCCGCTCGGGCGACCAGGCCCGGCCAGTCGTCGAGGGTCGAGCCACCGCGAGACAGCCCGGTGTCGACCTTCAGCTGCACGCGCGCCCGGGCACCCGCGGCGACGATCTCGTCCAGGCGTTCGACCGTGTACGCCGTGATGTCGACGTCGGCCTCGACGGCGCGGGCGAGCGACCCGTCCTCCGCGTCGGCGGGCAGGGTGAGCCAGCACAGCAACCGTCCGGTGTCGCCGGCGTCGCGCAGCTCGAGCGCCTCGGGCACGGTGGCGACGCCGAGCCAGGTGGCTCCGCCGGCCCGGGCCGCGCGACCGGACTCGACGATCCCGTGGCCGTAGCCATCGGCCTTCACGACCGTCATCAGCGCGGCGGGGGCGACGAGGGCCGCCAGCGTCCGAGCGTTGTGCCGGATCGCGGCCAGGTCGACCACGATCTCTGGGCGCATGGACTGAATTGTTTCAGAGGAGGTCGCGCACGACCGCGGGGATCGCCCGGGCCACGTCCGGTGCGGTCACCGGCCCACCCCGCGAGGCGTACGTCGCCGCCGCGCCGTGCAGCCACGAACCCACCGACGCGGCGTCGAACGGCTCGAGCCCGGCGGCCAGCAGCGCGCCGATGAGGCCCGCCAGCACGTCGCCGGCCCCGGCGGTCGCCAGCCAGGGCACGCCGGTGGTGGTGACCCGCGCCCGACCGTCGGGGCGCGCGACGACGGTGTGCCGACCCTTGAGCAGGACGACGGCGTCGTACTCGGCTGCCGCCCTGCGGGCGTGGCGCAACGACGCGGCCTCGATGTCGGCGCGCTCGGCCCACGTCATCCGGGACAGCTCGCCGGCGTGCGGCGTGAGCACGGCGGGCACGCTCACGGGGTTGTCGACCAGGACCAACGCGTCGGCGTCGACGACGAGGGGGACGTTGTCCGCCAGCGCCTCGGCCAGCGTCGTCGCCACGTCCGCGCCGCCGCCGGAGCCCACGGTCCAGGCCTGCACGCGGCCCTTCTCGGTGACCACGTCGGGGTGGGCGGCGACCACCTGGTCGCGGGCTCCGCCGACATAGCGGACCATGCCGCACAGCCCCGATGCCGCCCCGGCGACGCACAGCACGCCGGCGCCGGGGTAGGTCACCGACCCGGCGCGGACGCCGACGACGCCGCGCGTGTACTTCTGCGCCTGCGGGTCGGGCCGCGGCAGGAGCGCCGCGACATCGGCGGCCTGGAGGCTCTCGACGTCGGACTCGGGGAGGTCCAGCCCGATGTCGACGAGTTGGACCACGCCCGCCAGCTCGGCGGCCGGGTCGGCCAGCAGCGCGACCTTGAGCGTGCCGAAGGTGACCGTCACGTCGGCCCGCACGGCCGGGCCGGCCAGCTCGCCGGTGTCCACGTCGACCCCGGACGGTACGTCGACCGCGACGACCGGGACGCCGGCCAGCGCACCCAGTGCCTCCTGGGCGTTGGGCCTCAACCCGGGTCTCCCGCCGATCCCGACGATGCCGTCGACGACGAGGTCAGGCGCCCGGCGGGGCGCCTCGGTGATGGACCGTCCGCCGGCGCGTTCCAGCGCCGCGAGGCCGGCCGCGTGCGGGGTGTCGGACAGGGACCACGCAAGCACCCGGACGCCGCGTCGCGCCAGCAACGCCCCGGCGTACAGGGCGTCCCCCCCGTTGTCGCCCGCGCCGACGAGCAGCACCACCGTGCTCCCGTACGCCCGCCCGAGCAGGTCCAGCACCGCGCTCGCCAGCCCGGCCGCCGCCCGCTGCATCAGCGCGCCCTCCGGCAGCGTCGCCATCAGCGCCGCCTCGGCCGCCCGCACCTGCTCCACCGTGTGCGCGCTCCTCATGCCCTCACGCTATTGGGTGTGGATGACACCGGCGGCTCCGGCCGGATCCGGGCACGCTCGTACGCGTGGACGAGCGGTGGACGCTCATCGCCGACCGGTCGCGGGCCCGCAACGAGATCGCCGTCAGGCGGCGTACCTCGGGTACTCGTCCGCGGACAGCGACGGCACGTCGGCGGCCGGGGTGCCGCCCCACAGCAGGGTGGCCTTCTTCTTGTAGGGGCCACCCAGGAAGTTGAGGAGGATGAACCGGGGTACGGCGGGGACCAGGTGGACGACGAAGTCGCGGCGGGCGGGGTCGAGGTTGTCGACCAGCCAGTGGCCCTCGTCGGCGAGCTGCTTCATCGACTTCGCCTTGGTGAAGGCGTCCTCCCAGGCCCGCCACTCGCCGTTGGTGATCGACTCCGAGACCACCGGCATCATCTCGAGCTCCTCGCGCTCGAGGTGCGGGCACATCTCGGTCTCCAGCTCCTCGACGGCCGCGAGCAACGCGGCGTCGGACCCGGGGGCGCCGGTGGCGTACGACCGGGCGGCGACGTCCAGCTCGAGGATCCGCGGCGTGATCCGGTGGTGGTCGGCGTCCATCACGGCGAGCAGCTCACCCGCGGCGGGGTTCTTCTCGAGGACCATCGGGTACAGCCCCTCGTCCTCGTTGGTGTGGTGGTGGTGCAGGAAGTCCATCAGCCACCGGACGTGGTCGGCGAGCGCGGTGCGTCGCTCGCCGGTCAGCGGCGTCGGCTCGGCCAGGACCAGGCGGGCGCGTACGAGGTCGCGCCGCAGCGCGGAGTGCACGATGCCCATCATCCGGGTGTCGGCGGGTTCGTCCGGTTGCGTCACGCCACCCATCATGGAGACGGGACGCCCACCCCGCCACCCGGGAATCAGGACTCGAGCACCACCACCGCCGACGCGATGCCGGCGTCGTGCGAGAGGGAGAGGTGCACGTGGACGGCGCCGATCTCCTCGGCCCGGGCGGCGACGGTGCCCCGCATCAGGAACACCGGCCGGCCGGACTCCTCCGAGACGACCTCGGCGTCGTGCCAGGACATGTTGCCGGGGGCGCCCAGGGCCTTGGCGAGCGCCTCCTTGGCGGCGAACCGGGCCGCGAGCGAGGCCATCCCGCAGGACGCCTCCCCCGGCGTGAAGAGCCGCTCGGCCAGCCCGGGGGTGCGCGCCAGCGACTCCGCGAACCGCTCGAGGTCGACCACGTCGATGCCGACGCCGATGACGGCCACTACTCGACCGTGACGGACTTGGCCAGGTTGCGGGGCTGGTCGACGTCGAGGCCCTTGGCCTGCGCGAGTTCCATCGCGAACACCTGGAGCGGCACCACGGCGAGCAGTGGCTCGAAGAGCGGGGCCGCGAGCGGGATGCGCAGCACCTCGTCGGCGAACGGCAGCACCGCGGCATCCCCC
>JAICRP010000257.1 GCA_025966445.1 Nocardioides sp. | reverse complement strand
CCCTCGTCGGCCACCTGGTCGGCCAGCACGCTGGCCGCGACGCGGACGAGCTCACCGGGGGGCAGCGCCGCCGGGTCGACGGGGGCCGGGCCGAAGGCCGACTCGGGCACGGCGCCGGCAAGCTCGAGGTCGGGGCGGCCGCGGCCGGCGGCCGACGCGGCCAACACGCAGTCGGCCAGGGCGGTGCTGGGACGGCCAACCTGGTTGAGCCGCCGCAGCAGCTCGAGCTGCTGGGCGCCCGGGAGGTAGCGGCCACGGGACTCACCCAGGCCGTCCCACGCCTGCCAGGGCGTCGTACCGCCGTCCCGGAGGTGCGCCACCCAGCCCCAGGCGCGCTGCTCGCCGATGAGGGCGCCGATCACGAGCGCTCACGGAACTTGCGGAACCGCGCGCCGAACGTCCGTCGCGGGTCCGGACGGGCGGCCGCCTCGCGGGTCATCGCCGACAGCGCGTCGACCGCGGCGCCGAGGACCACCCGCGCCGGGACCTTGTCGGGGTTGACGTACTCCTCGGCGTCGGCGAGCGGCACCGGCCGTAGGTCGTCGAGGTCGCCGACCACCTGGATCCCGCTGCCCTTGACCCACTCGATCCAGTGGTCGGACTGCTGGGTCGCCCACTCGAAGCGCCCGGGCGGCAGCAGCACCGGAGGCGAGGTGCGGTGCACGAGGCGGTCCTGGGCGAGCAGCTCGCGGATCAGCTCGTCGTACTCGGCCTCGCGCCGGGTGGCCCGGTCCATCCGGCGGTTGAGCTGCCGGATCACCTGGGTCTCCGCGACGCCCAGGGAGGTGTTGAGCCGGTCGCTGTCGAGCGGCGCCCAGTCGGGGTCGATCCCGAACGCGACACAGAACCGGCCGAACAGCTCGCCCGGCTCGGCGCCGCGCTGCGGCACCGTGACCAGGTGCACCCGCTCGGGCGCGACACCCGCGCTCCAGTTGCCGAGGACCGTGGGGAGGTCGAAGGCGCGGAAGAACCACGGCTTGCCGTACTCGACCCGGTTGAGGAAGCGGCGGTAGGCCCACTTGCGGCCCTGCTTGATGCTCTCCTGCCAGGCGGCCGGCAGCGCCCGACCGAGGTCGCGGGCCGAGTACACGACGTGCACGTCGCAGCCGTCGAGGTCCCGCATCACCTTGGCGATCACCTCGGGCGGGGCCGGCGCGAGGATCTCGTGGCTGACGATGCTGGTGCCGTTTTTGCTCCGCAGCCGGCGGACGAGCTGGTCCCACGCTCCGTCGGCGTGGCCGGGCTGACCGCCCCAGTCCTGGCCGAGCAGGTCGAGGGCCGCACGGAACTGGAACAGCTCCGGCGAGACCAGCGGCGAGCGGGTCGGGATGAAGACGTCGTGCTTCGCCAACGCGCGGGCGTTGCGCGACAGGCGGTGCTGCAGGTACGTCGTCCCCGTCTTCGGTGCACCGATGTGCAGGTAGACGACCCGACTCATGCCTCCGATTGTGGCAGGCCCTCGCCCCCCGTCCAGGCGGCCGGATATCCGCGCGTGACCGACCGTTGTCGTGACTTCCGTACCGCTCTGTCGGCACGGAAGTCCGCACAGCGGTCGGTCACTCGCGAACCGGGGCGACTCCGGGACCGAGGGCGCGCACGACGGCAGACGGGCTCGGCCTGCCCAGATGGCCCGCGAGCCACGTGCTGGTCTCGACCATGGCGGTCAGGTCGACGCCGTGCTGGATGCCGAGACCGGTCAGCATCCAGACGAGATCCTCGGTGGCGAGGTTGCCGGTGGCGCTCTTGGCGTACGGGCAGCCGCCGAGGCCGCCGGCGCTGGCGTCGAACGTCGTGATGCCCGTGCGCAGCGCCGCCAGGGTGTTCGCCAGCGCCTGGCCGTAGGTGTCGTGGAAGTGCATCGCGAGGTGCGCCGTGCCGAGGCCCGCGGCACCGAACGCCTGCACCAGCGCGGTCACGTGGCCGGCCGTGCCGACGCCGATGGTGTCGCCGATGCTCAGCTGGCTGGCCCCGAGGTCGAAGAGCCGCCGGCCGACCGAGACGACCTGCTCGATCGGTACCGCGCCCTCCCACGGGTCGCCGAAGCACATCGAGACGTACGCCCGCACGTCGATGCCCGCGTCCCGCGCCCGGCGGACGGTCGGCTCGAACATCGCGAGCTGGCCGTCGAGGGTGTTGTTGAGGTTCTTGGCCGCGAAGGTCTCGGTGGCGCTGCCGAAGATCGCGATGTGCCGGCAGCCGAGCTCGAGGGCCCGGTCGAGACCGCGTTCGTTGGGCACGAGCACAGGCAGGTCGCGGCCCCGGTCCCCCAGGAGGGCCATCAGCTCGGCCGCGTCGGCCAGCTGCGGGACCCACGTCGGGTGCACGAACGACGTCGCCTCGACGATCGGCAGCCCCGCGTCGAGCAGCCGCGTGATGAGCTCCGCCTTGATCTCGGTCGGGACCAGGGCGGCTTCGTTCTGAAGGCCGTCGCGGGCCCCGACCTCGTAGATCGTCACGCGCTCGGGCAGTCCCTCGAGCGGGACGACGGCGGGACGCTCCATCACTCCTCCTCCGCTCGCTCCACGAGGAACAGCCGCGAGCCCAGCGACACCTGCTCGCCGACCGCCGCGTCCACGTCGGTGACCGTGCCCGTGAAGGGCGCCTTCAGCGCCAGCTCCATCTTCATCGCCTCGACGACCCCGAGCACGTCGCCCTCGGCGACCGCGTCACCGGCGGTCACCCGGACGTCGAGCACGGTGCCGGGCATCGGCGCGACCACAGACCCGTCGCCGGCGGCCGGGCCGTGGTCGGCGAAGACGTCGGGTCGCTCGAAGACGAACCGCTGTCCGCGGTAGGCGACCTCTGCCGTGTGCGCCTGGACGTTGACGACGGCGATCTCGCGCCGACCGTCGATGCTGAGGACCGCGACGTGGTCCTCCGCGGACAGCTGGCGCACCTCGTGGCTGGCTGACCCACTGGCGACCGTCCCGGCGGACCGGTCGACGAGCAGCGTCTCGTCGAGCTCGACGACGGTCGCGGCCGGCGTACCCCCGAGGCGCCAGCCGTCGGACTGGAACGGGTGCCCGGTGTCCTGGACCGCGACCAGCAACGCCTGGATCCACGCCGCGAAGACGCGGGGGACCTCGGGACCAGGGGGCTCGACCTCCGCGGTGTCGAGCCACGCGGTGTCGATGGCGGCGAGCCGGAACTCCTCGCTCGCGACCAGCGCGCGGAGGAACCCGGTGTTGGTGGTGAGCCCGAGGATGCCCGTGGCGTCGAGCGCCTCGATCAGCGCACGCCGGGCCGTCTCGCGGTCGGGGCCATGGGCGATCACCTTGCCGAGCATCGGGTCGTACGACGTGCTGACGACCTGGCCGCTCGCCAATGCCTGGTCCACGCGAACTCCGGTCGGCCAGCGGACGAGGTCGGCCGTGCCGGCCTGCGGGAGGAACCCACCGAACGAGTCCTCGGCGTAGACCCGGGCCTCGATGGCGTGCCCGGTGACGGTGATGTCGTCCTGGCGGAACGGCAGCGGCTCGCCGGCCGCGACGTCGAGCTGCGCCTGCACGAGGTCCACGCCGGTGATCGCCTCGGTGACCGGGTGCTCGACCTGGAGGCGGGTGTTCATCTCCAGGAAGTAGGCCTCGTCCGTCTCGGTGTCGAGGAGGAACTCCACCGTGCCGGCATTGGTGTAGCCGACCTCGCGGGCCAGCGCGACCGCGCTCTCGGTGACCAAGCGACGGACGGCGTCGCTGATCGTCGGCGCCGGCGCCTCCACGAGCACCTTCTGGTGGCGGCGGTGGGTCGAGCAGTCCCGCTCGTGGAGGT
>JAICRP010000205.1 GCA_025966445.1 Nocardioides sp. | reverse complement strand
GGCGACCGCCGGCCTCGTCGTGCTCGCCCTCGCCCTCGTGCGGACCGGCCGTACGGCACTCGCGGCACCAGCGGTCGGCGCGTACATCGGGGCGGCCTACTGGTTCACGTCCTCCACGTCGTTCGCGAACCCCGCGGTCACCGTCGGCCGGGTCTTCTCCGACACCTTCGCGGGCATCGCCCCCTCGTCGGTCCCCGCCTTCGGGCTCGCCCAGGTCGTCGGCGCGGCCGTCGGGCTGGCCCTCGCCCGCGTCCTCTACCCACCAGGAGCCCCGCATGACGCCTCAGGTCGTGTTGGGCTGCGGTGAGGAGTGCCCGTACGTCCCCGGCGTCCGGTACGTCGACTGGCCGGTCGACGACCCGAAGGGCCAGGACGACGAGACCGTTCGGCGCATCGTGGCCGACCTCGACGGCCGGGTGCGCGAGCTGCTCGGCGAGCTGGTCCCGGACCTCGAGCTGCCGCCCTCGGCGGTCAGAAGCGCTTGACGAACTCCGCGTGCACCTCGATCGGCCGGAAGCCCATCCGCTCGTTGATCGCGACCATGTAGTCGTTCGTCTCCGCGTTCTGGGTGGTGACCAGGGTGAGATCGTCGCGTGCGGCCTGGACGGCCCGGAGGTTGACGGCCTTGGTGGCCAGGCCGAGCCGGTGGCCGCGGTGCTCGCGGTGCACGAAGGTGCCCCACTGGTAGACGACCGTGTTGTCCTTCTGCGACAGGGCGAGGGTGGACTGGGCGACGACCTGACGGTCCGGGGTCAGGGCGACCGTCTCGTACCGCGTCCGGCCCATCGCATCGGTGGCCGCGATCATCTCGGCGTACCGCTGCGGCGTCATCGCCTCCTCCTCGAAGTCCACGGCGCCCGTCGGTGCGTCGACGGCGAGCTGGCCGAGCAGCAGGCACAGGGAGTCGACCAGGTCGTCGGGCACGGCGCCGAGGAAGGTCTCGATGGTGTACCCCTCGTGGGCCGGCGCCGCGTCGTCGAGCCACTCCTGGATCCGCTCGTCGGGCACCGGCAGGGCGAGGTGACGAGATACCTCGAAGTTGGACAGCTCGAACCCGCAAGCCTCGGCGAACTTGCGGTAGCCGTGGTCCTCACGGTCGTCGAACGGCAGGTGCGAGGCCGTCATCAGGATGGTCCGGCCGTCGGCCCGGACGAGCTGCTCGACGTGCTCGACCAGAGCACGACCCACACCACGCCTCCGCTCCGGGACGTCCACGTTGACGACGGCCCAGGCCTTCTCGGTGTTGTCGAGGAGGAAGGAGAACAAGATGGCGGTGCCGATCATCCGGTCACCGTCGTAGGCGGCGAAGAACTCCGCCCGCTCGCCGCTGTCGGGAGACCGGATCGCGCCCAGGAACTCGTCGAAGTCCCAATGCGGGGAGTGCGGTCGGCCGTGCAGCTCGGAACGCCGTTCGAGGTCGTAGAACTCGCGCATCAGCGTGTCGTCCTTCAGGGCGACGTCATCGATCACACGAATGTCCACAGCCGACGAGGCTATGCCGAAGCAGGCGTCGGCCGACACTGGTTTACGGGCTGCCGGGTCACAGCCCCAGCACCAGCCGCTGGCCGCAGGCTCGCGAGACGCAGACCATCATGCAGTCGCCGGCCGCCTTCTCGCGGTCGGTCAGCACGTAGTCGCGGTGGTCGACCTCACCCTCGATCACCTTGGTCTCGCACGACCCGCAGATCCCCTCGGTGCAGTCGTTCAGCACGTCGACGCCGTCCGCCAGCAACGCGGCGAGGATCGAGGTCTCGGGGCCGACCATCACCGTCCGGCCCGACTCCGCCAGCACCACCTCGACCGCGTGCTCGTCGGCAACATCGCGGGCCGGTGCCTCGGGCACGGCGAACCGCTCGAGGTGCAACGAGCCCTCCGGCCAGCCGGGCATCCGTTCCTCGACCGCCTTCAAGAGAGCTTCCGGGCCGCAGACGTAGACCAACGTGCCGGGCCGCGGCGTGCCGATCAGCTCGTCGAGGTCGAGCAGGCCGTGCGTGTCCTGCGGGTGCAGCCTGACGCGGTCCTCGTACTCGGCCAGCTCACCGGTGAACGCCATCGACGACGCGGTCCGGCCGCCGTACACGAGCGTCCAGGACGCCCCGTCCGCCTCGGCGCGCGCCACCATCGGCAGGATCGGCGTGATCCCGATCCCGCCTGCGACGAACACGTACGACGCGGCCGGCTCCAACCGGAAGTGGTTCCGCGGACCCACGACCTCCACCAGGTCACCAGGGCGCAGCGCCTCGTGCACGTACGCCGACCCGCCGCGGCCCGCGGCCTCGCGCAGGACGCCGAGCCGGTACCGGAACCGGTCGTGCGGGTCGCCCGACAGGGAGTACTGCCGCGACAGTCCGACCGCCAGGTGCACGTCGACGTGCGCCCCCGGCTCCCACGCCGGCAGCTCGCGACCCGACGGGTCGACCAGCTCCACGGCCAGGACCCCCTCGGACTCGAGCGTCATCGAGCGCACGAGCAAGCGGTCGGTCGTCATGCTCCCTTGAACGGACGTTCAATTGAACCATGAGTCAAACGCAACGAGAAGCGTGCCTAGTGGTCGGCCAGCACCCGGGCGTCGGTCCGGACCGTGCGGTCCCGGCGAGGATGGCGGGCCCAGCGGGCGAGCCCGACGAGCACCAGCAGGAGTCCGGCCAGGCTCAGCAGCGCGCCCGTCCCGGTCTCAACCCAGGTGCCCAGCAGGCCGAGGACGACGCCGGTGAGCAGCAGGGGCGCGACGTCCCAGTGGCGGGTCGGTCGGGCGGGGGTGTCCACGCCTCGTTTGTACGCCGATCCGACGCCGCGCGTGGGCGAATCGCCGAAGTCTTGACGAGCGCTCAGGACGACACGGTGAAGCTCACCGTGCGGGACCCGATGTCGGCCTGGGCGAGCGTGGCGGTGACCTCGTTGCCGAGGGGCACCGGCTCGCTCCCCATGACCCGCGCCTCGATGGCCGGGTCCTGCACCGTGATGGTGCCGCGCTTGGCGTCCTTGGGGTCGACGTCGACGATGACGCCGGCGAAGGTCTCCCCCACGCGTTCGCGCAGGACGCCGGCCTCGACGAGGTCGAGGACCGCTCCCTCGTAGCGGTTCGCGAGCTGGTCGGCCTTCTGGAGGGTCTGCGGCAGCTCGCCGAGCCGGTCCAGCACCCAGCCGGGCACCTCCTCGCCCGCACACATCGCCACGCAGATCTCTCCGGCGTAGCGGTCGCCGAGCCGGCGCAGCGGGGCGGTCACGTGGGCGTACTCCGAGGCCAGGGCGGAGTGTCGCGCCTGCTCGGGCAGCTCGCCGACGAACCCGACGTACCCACTGCCGCGCAGGAGGCGGGTGCACGCGGTGATCATCGCGGCGTGCGTCGGCCTGCCCGGGTCGAGGGTGCGGATGAAGTCGGGGTAGAGCATCTCGACCGGCCAGTCGATGCCGAGCGCGCGGGCCGTCCGGTGCAGGCGCTGCACGTCGCGGGGGTCGGCGGGCGGCAGGGTACGCAGCAGCCCGACCCGGCCGTAGACCATCAGCGATGCCGCGGCCATGCCGGTGAGAAGCGAGATCTGGGCGTTCCACTGCTCGGTCGGGAGCTGGGCGCGGAACTCCAGGTGCCACCGGTCGCCCTCGACGGAGACCTCCTGCTCGGGCAGCGGCAGGGACACCCCGCCGCGGGCCGCCTCGCGGGCCAGCCGCAGCTCGCCCACCTCCTTGAGCAGCATCAGCGTCTCGTCCGCGCTGCCGTCGTCGATCGCGCGCTGCACACCGGCGTAGTCGAGCTTGGCGGTGGACCGCACCCGGGCCCGCTCGACGGTGACGTCGGTGCCCTCGCCGGTCGCGTCGACCTTGATGGTCCAGAGCAGGGCCGGGCACACCTGGTCGGGCAGCAGCGAGGCGGCGCCCTCGGAGATCAGCGGCGGATGCAACGGCACCCGCGAGTCGGCGCCGTACAGCGTCATCCCGCGCCTGTTCGCCTCCAGGTCGATCGGGTCGCCGGGCGAGATGAACGCTGCCAGGTCGGCGATGGCGTAGGACACGACGTAGCCGTCGCCGTCGCGCGCGATGTGCATGGCCTGGTCGAGGTCCATCGACGTCGGCGGGTCGATCGTCACGAGGGGCAGGTCGGTCCGGTCGAGGTCGGGCATCCGCGGGGCAGCGACTGCCGCGGTGGCCGCCACCATCACGTCCTCGGGGAACTCGGGCGTGACCTGGAGCTCCTCCTGGATGCGGGCGATCCCGTCCCTGAGCTCCCGAGCGGCGACACCGTCGTCGGTGCTCGTGACGTGGACGACGCGACTGGCGACCATGCCGTCACCCTAGGTGGGCGACCGTCGGAGCCGTGGACGGGATCACGCGTTGGGGCCACTAGCCTGTCGCGGTGCTCATCCTGCTGCCGCCGAGCGAGGGCAAGACTCCCGCCCGTCGCGGCAAGCCGTTGGACCTGGGGGCGCTCTCATCCCCGAAGCTCGGCCACGCTCGACGGCAGGTGCTCGACGCGCTGGTCGAGCTGTGCCGCGCGGACCCCGACCGGGCACGCGCGACCCTGGGCCTCGCTCCGGGGTTGGCCGACCTGGTCGACCGCAACGCCGACCTCCCCACCGCGCCGACGGCGCGGGCCGACCACGTTTACAGCGGGGTCCTCTACGACGCCCTCGACCTGCCGAGCCTGCCCGCCGACGCCCGGCGTCGCGCGACGAGCCGAGTGGCGGTCGTCTCCTCCGTGTTCGGGATGGTCCGCCCCGGCGACCGCATCCCGGCGTACCGGCTGTCCGGCGACGCCTCGCTGCCCGGCCTCGGCCCGGTGGCGGGCGTCTGGCGTGCGCACCTCGGCGGTGCCGTCCGGGAGGCCCTCGGCCCCGGGCTGCTCGTCGACCTCAGGTCCACGACGTACGCCGCGTTCTGGCGGCCCGAGCCCGACCTCACCCGCCGGGTGGTCACCGTCCGGGTGCTCCACGAGTCCGGCGGCCGGCGCACGGTGGTCAGTCACTTCAACAAGGCCACCAAGGGCCGGCTGGTGCGTGGCCTGCTGGAGGACGGCGCGAACCCCGGGTCGGTGCGGACCCTGGTCGCCACCCTCGAACGGCTGGGCTGGACGGTCGAGGCCGGAGCACCCGGCCGGTCCGGGACCCCGATCGACGTGGTGGTCACCGAGGTCTGAGCGCGCTCACCAGCGGGTTGCCTCGTCGAACAGGTCGACACCGGGGGCCAGTGTGTTGAACTGTCGCAGCGACGCGTAGCGCTGCGGCTCCCCCTCGGTCGGCTCGGGTGGGGTGAAGAAGGTGACGACACTGACCGACGCCGGCCGCAGCTCCATCCGGAACTGCGAGGCCAGCGGCGCCTGCAGCGCCTCGGCCACGACCATCTTGATCGGGGTGACGTGGCTGGCGACGACGACGGTACTGCCCGCCCGCGACGCGAGGAGGTGGTCGAGCGCGGCGAGGACGCGCTCCTGGACCATCACCAGCGACTCGCCCCCGCCCGGCCGCTCGTCGACCGACCCCAGCCACCTCTCCAGGGCCGGGCGCTGGGTCGCGGCCACCTCCTCGAAGGTCAGCCCGTCCCAGGCGCCGAAGTCCATCTCGGCGAAGCCGGGGTCCTCCTCGAGCGTGACCCCGAGCCGCTCCGCGAGGATCTCACCGGACTCACGCGCGCGTCGTACGGGCGAGGCGACCACGGCGTCGACCCGCTCGGCCAGGGGAGCCAGCCAGTCCGCCGTGGCCCGGATCTGGTCGCGACCCTCGTCGCTGAGCCCGGGGTTGGCGCTGGTCATCCCGCCGGAGAACCGCTTCTCACTCGTGTGGACCGTCACGCCGTGCCGGACCAGGATCAGCGTCGTCTGGACCTGCCGCCGCCACGCGATCCAGCTCGGCTCGCTCTGCTCGGTCTCGTCGGCCGCCTCGGTGGGCGGGACGTCCTGCTCGCGGACGGCCACGGTCACGCCGTTCCGCTTGCCGTCGAGCGCCTCGTTGGCCAGCCGGTCGGCGTGCTTGTTCTGCTCACGCGGCACCCAGGTGTACGTCGTCCCGAAGGGCGCCAGCCGGGTGGCCTCGAGCGCCAGCGGCTTCATGTCGACGTGCTTGATCTTCCAGTTGCCGGACATGTGCTCCACGACGAGCTTGGAGTCCATCCGGACCTCGATCTCGGCGTCCGGCGCCAGGTCGGCGGCCATCGTC
>JAICRP010000066.1 GCA_025966445.1 Nocardioides sp. | reverse complement strand
CGGGCCGATCGCGCCGACGTGGTGACCCGGGTGCCGGAAGCGCCGGTCCCGCTGCCCGGCAACGCGGCGTACACGCAGATCTCTGTGCTGCCCGGCGACGTGCTCGCCGTGAAGCAGTGGCTGACCGACTCCTCCGGGTTCTCACACCTCAGCGTGGCCGCACCCGGCGGACAGGTGCGAGGCGAGTCGTTCCAGGTCTACGCCGATGGCCTCCTCGTCGAGCGACGCGCCACCGTCGACGGTCGCGTGTCCGACGTCGACCTGGGCGGGGCGACGGCCGTCTACCTGCGGTACAACCTGCTCGGCGCGCTGGAGCGCACGCCCCATCCACCTGGACGAGCCTTGGCGCGGGTCACCTCGCTCGACCTGTCCTACGACGCCCGGCCCGGCCCGACGACCCTCGCGTTCCGAGGTGCCCAGGTCCTCACGCTGGCGTGCCAGTCCACCCGCACGAGCGCGCCTCCCGTGCCCTGCGGCGTCGCGGAGGGAGACAGGTGGCGCGTCGAGCCACCGCCCGGCCAGGTGGACTTCCGGGTGATGGCGCAGCTCGACCTCGCGCCCGAAGGAGCTTGATCAGGTGACGAGGTCGCGCACCAGGTCGTGGATGAGGTCGTAGCCGTGCTGGGTCAGGATCGACTCGGCGTGGAACTGGATGCCACGGAAGTGCGGCCCACGGACGAGGTGGATGTCGCCGGTCTCGGGATCGGCCTCGACCTCCACGCCGTCGGGAAGCTCCGCATCGCCGGTTCGCGCGACGAACGTGTTGTAGAACCCGACGCGCTCGGTGTGGCCGTCGATCGACACCGGTGACTGAGTGCCCTGGAACACGATGTCCTTGAAGCCGAGCTCGAGGCCGAGCCGGCGGCACAGCGCCTGGTGGCCGAGGCAGACCGCGAGGAACGGCTGCTCGCGGTCGAGGAGCCTGTCGACGACGCCGCGCATCACGGCCATCTTCGGGTCGTCCCCGTCGCGCGGGTCGCCGGGGCCGGGTCCGACGATCACCAGGTCGGCCGCGTCGAGGGTCGCGGCGTCGCGCCCCTCGTCGTACTCGTCGTGGCGGATCACGCTGCTCGTCAGGCCGAGCACGCCGAGCACGTGCCGCAGCATGTTCACGAAGTCGTCCTCGCCGTCGAGCACCACGACGTGCTTGTCGCGGAGCCGCATGTCGGGCGGTGTGCCGGCCTGGTCGGTCAGCCAGAAGGCGCTCAGCCGGCGGTTGCGGGCGTTGAGGGAGAGGAGGACGTCCTCGTCGTTGACCAGCTCGGCGACGTTCACGTCCGGGACGGGCGCCAGGGGGACGAGGCCGAAAGCACTGAGGATGCCGCCGGCCTTGGCGTGCGTCTCGGCGACCTCGTGCGCCGGGTCCGAGTCGCGCACGAGCGTGGCACCGGCGGTGACGGTGAGCCGTCCGTCGAGGTCGACATCGGCGGTACGGATCACGATCGGACTGTCGACGATCGGCTCGCCCTCACCGTCGCGGCCGAGGATGGCGAGCGCGGCACCGTAGTAGCCGCGGCCCTGGGTCTCGTACTGCTTGATCAGCCGGCAGGCGTTCTCGACCGGCGAGCCGGTGACCGTGGCGGCGTACATGGAGTCGCGGAGCACCTCGCGCGGGTCGCGGGTCGTGCGACCGGCGAGGAGGTACTCGGTGTGGATGAGGTGGCTCATCGGCTTGAGGAACGGCCCGAGCACCTGGCCGCCCTCGGTGCAGATGTCGCACATCATCTTGAGCTCCTCGTCGACGACCATGAAGAGCTCGTAGATCTCCTTCTCGTCCTGGAGGAAGTCGAGGAGCCGCGGCTTGAGGTTGCCCGGGTCACCGTCCGGGCCGCGCAGCCGGAAGGTGCCGCTGATGGGGTTCATCCGGACGTCGCCGCCGTGCACGGTGACGTGCCGCTCGGGGCTGGCGCCGATCAGGTAGCGGTCGCCGGTGAAGAACACATAAGTCCAGTACGCGCCGCGCTCGCGCTCGAGCAGTCGCTTGAAGACGGCGAGCGCCTTGTCGTGGCCCCAGTCGGCCACGGTCGCCCGGTAGTGCCGGCCGATCACCAGGTTCGCGCCCTCACCCTGTCCGATCTCGTCGGCGATCACGGCCTCGACGAGCTTGGCGTACTCGTCGTCGTCGATGTCGAACCCGCCGCGGTCGGCGAAGGTCACGTCGACGTCGTCGATCGCCTCCACGACCTCGGCGACCGAGAACTCACGTTCGCTCTCCACGTCCACGACGACCAGCGGCGTCCCGTCGTCGTGGGCCTCGAACCCGCGCTCCTTGACCTGACGGAACGGGATGGCGAGCAACCGGTCGGCGATGTGGTCGTCCTCGGGACGGCCCTGCTCCAGAGGGACGTCCAGGATCGACTCGACCACGCTGCGCCGACCACCCACCAGCCCGACCGTGTCCCGGTCCCCCGCCCGCGTCGACCTCCGGATGATCGCCCACGCCTCGTGCCCCCGCAGCGCCTCGATCGCTTCCCGGGCACCCGTCTCGTGGACCTCCGACATGCCGCCGACCCTACTTCCGCCGCCCCTCCCCCGGTTCCGTTGTCCAAGGGCGAGGGAGGGGTAGTCCCGTGCATCTGGCCGGTCAAGTACCTGGTTTCACCGGCCGAACGCACGGGACTACCGCTTCAGCACGGCGCCCCCATTGCGTCCACAAGCGGGGCAGCGGAGGAGTCCGTCCCCAGGTACGCCCGGGCGGCCAGCACAAGCCTCACCAGGTCCGGAACCTACGGGGATGGCACATCGATGGGATCCCAGGTGCATCCGGCCGCCGGGACTGGTGGCACCCGTCGCGATCGACCCGACCGGGGTGCGTGGCCCGACCAGGCACCAAGCGGCCGGCCCGTACTGGAGGCAGACGGCGCCCGGCAGGTACGTGCCGCGCGACGTGGACGGCACGGTCGTGGAGCAGCGGATCGTGGAGCAGGCGGGACGGATCAGGTCGTACGGCGCGGTGACGGGGTGGGCAGCGTTGCGGTGGCACGGCGCCACGTTCTTCGACGGCACGTCGGCCGGCGGGCACGAGGAGCTGCCGGTACCGCTGGTCGTGCACTCGAAGCTGCGCCCGGACCCGCGGTTCACCCTCACCGAGGAGCAGCTCTCCTGCACGGAGTGGTCGTGGGTCGACGGGCTCCCGGTGACGACCGTCCAACGCGCGCTGTTCGACGAGGTACGTCGTATCGACAGCGTCCGCGAGAAGGCCAACGCGATCTCGATGGCAGCGGCGGCCCGGCTGATCTCGGTGCAGCTGTTCGGGACGTACGTCGCGATGCGCGGGCCGTGGACCGGCATCCAGGGCGCGCGGGACGCCGTACGCCTGGCCGTGGACGGCTGCCGCTCGCCGCAGGAGTTCCGGATGTACCTGGTCTGGCGGCTCGATGCCGAGCTGCCGACGCCCCTGCTCAACCGCGAGGTGTACGACCTGGACGGGAACCTCGTCGGGATCCCCGACCTCCTGGACGTCGAGGCCGGCCTCGGCGGCGAGTACCAGGGCGAGGACCACAAGGACGGGCAGCGTCACCGCGAGGACGTGGAGCGGGAGGAGAGGTTCCGCGACCACGGCCTGGAGTTCTTCGAGGTCGTCGGCGGGGACCTCGCCCGTCGTCAGCTCGTCGTCGACCGCATGCGCCACGCCCGGGCTCGCGCCAAGTTCCTGCCTCCCGAGTCCCGCGCGTGGACCACCGAATCCCCACCGTCTCGACCTCGGCCCGAGACCGTGCACGAGTACCTCGTGCGTACCGGTCGCGCCGACAGGCTCTGGCGCTCCTGACCAGCCGGGGTAGTCCCGTGCGTTTGGCCGGTCAAGTGCCTGGTCCCACCGGCCGAATGCACGGGACTACGCCAGATCGGGAGCTAGGACACCACGGTGAGGAGCTGGGTGGCGCGGGTGAGGACGACGTAGAGGGTGGCGGTGCCGGTGGCGGACTCGGCCTCGATCTCCGTCGGCCGGACGACGACGATGCCGTCGAACTCGAGGCCCTTGGTGTCGAGGCCGGTGAGGACGACGATCCGGTCGTCACCGGAGGGCGTGACCGAGGAGTCGATGGCGGCGCGGGCGTTGGGGGCGTCGGCGGCGAGCTCGGGCCAGGAGGCCAGCCAGGCGTTCACGTCGGAGCGACGGGCGGCGGGGACGACGATGGCGACGGTGCCCTCCACCTGGCTCGCGACGGAGGCCACCGCCTCGCGCGTCGCGGCCTCGAGGTCCGGCGAACCCACGACCTCCCGCGGCTCGACCCCCGTGGACCGGACCGCGGTCGGCACGTCGGCGTCGAGGCCGACGCGCTGGGCGTACGTCGCGGCGTAGGCGTAGATCTCCGAGGAGTTGCGGTAGTTGGTCGAGAGGTGGAACTCGTGGAGCTCCTTGCCCTCGAGGGCAGCGGCCCGCGCCTCGGCCGCCTCGGCCGGGACGGGCCACGAGGACTGCGCGGGGTCGCCGACGATCGTCCACGACGCCACGCGTCCGCGTCGCCCGACCATCCGCCACTGCATCGGCGTGAGGTCCTGCGCCTCGTCGATGAGCACGTGGGCGAACGGGTCGTCCTCGATGCTGTTGGTCGGCGGCGTCCAGCGGCGGCCGCCCGACCCGTACTCGCGCTCGACGGCGGACGTGAGCTCCTGCACGTCGCCACCGAGGAAGTCGTCGAGCTCGTGGTCGTCCTCGGCGCGGGTCGGGACGTCGCCCAGCGCGTACCGCAGCTCGTCGAGCAGCGGCACGTCCTCCACCGACGGGGTCGTCTCCGACGACGACCAGGACTTCGACAGCAGCCGCTGCTGCTCCTCCGTCAGCACCCCCTCGGCGACGCGCGCCAGGAAGTCGGGATCACGCAGCCAGCCGAGCACGGTCGGTGCGTCGAGCGGCGGCCACCACTCGACGACGAAGTCGACGAACGACTGGTTCGAGAGCATCTCGTCGTTGAACGCCTCGCGGCCGCGCTCGCGGCCGCGCTCGCCACGTACCTGCCGCCACATCAGGTCGAGCAGCGACGAAGCGATGCGCGGGATCTGGCGGTTGCGGCGACCCTGGCCCATCAGCTGCCGGCGCAGCTGTCCCAGCTTCGCGCCGTCGAGCAGGATCACGTCGTCGCGCCAGAAGATCCGGTACTCCCGAGGCGAGCCCGGGACCTGTTGCCGCGACGTGCGCCGCATCAGCTCGGCCATCCGGGCCGAGCCCTTCACGTCGGCGACCGCCGGCTCGTCGTGGCGGATCGCGCGGACCCCGTCGACGACCTCACCCAGCGACCGCAAGGCAACCGCGGTCTCGCCGAGCGACGGCAGGACCCGCTCGATGTAGCGCATGAACACGCCGCTCGGGCCGACGACGAGGACGCCGCCCGACTCGTACCGTCGCCGGTCGGTGTAGAGCAGGTACGCCGCCCGGTGCAGCGCCACGACCGTCTTGCCGGTCCCCGGCCCACCGGAGATCGACGTCACGCCGCGCGACGGCGCGCGGATGGCGCGGTCCTGCTCGGCCTGGATCGTCGCCACGATCGAGTGCATCGAGCGGTCGCGGGCGCGGGAGAGCTGCGCCATCAGGGCGCCCTCGCCGACGATCGGCAGGTCGGTGTCGGCCTCGGCGTCGAGCAGCTCGTCCTCCACGCTGACCACGGTCGGGCCGGCGCTGCGCAGGACGCGGCGGCGCACCACGTTCTTCGGGTCGGCGGCGGTGGCTTGGTAGAACACGGCCGCCGCGGGCGCGCGCCAGTCGATCAGCAGCGAGTCGTGGTCGTCGTCGCGCAGGCCGATCCGGCCGACGTACCGAGGAGCGGCGTCGAGCTCGGGCCGCAGGTCGAGGCGGCCGAACACCAGGCCCTCGTGCGCGGCGTCGAGCTGGGCGATCCGCTTCGCGGCCTGGAACACCATGGCGTCGCGCTCGACCAGCCCGCCCTCGTGGCCGAGCAGCCCGCGCTCGTACCCTTCCCGGGCCAGCAGCTGGGCGGCCGTGGCTGACTTCTGCAGCTGGACGTACACCCGGTCGACGAACGCCTGCTCTCCCGCGATCTCTCGCGCCAGCAGCTCTTCCGACAAACCTGACCCCTCACCCGCATGACGTCCCCCGTGGCTGCACGCATGCCCGCGGGCGCGCGTGAAGCAGTCGTCAAGACTAGCGGGTGCAGTGGGGCCGACACCTATTTCTTGCGGTTCAGGAACGCGGCCATCGCCGCGCGGGCCTCGTCGGAGGCGAACAGGCGCGCGCTGAGCGCCGCCATCTCCTCCCCGTGGGCGTCGATCCGGGCGACCAGGTCGCGGTTGAGGATCGCCTTCGACTCGCGGAGCCCCTGCGGGGCGCCGGTGGCCAGCTGCCCGCAGACCTCCTCGACCCGTACGTCCAGGACGTCGCCCGGCACGGCCTCGGTGACCAGCCCGTACGCCGCGGCGTCGCGGCCGCCGAACACCTCGCCGCCCAGCGTCGTCAGGGCCGCCGCCCGCGGGTTCATCCTCGCGTGCACGGTCAAGGAGATGATGGCGGCGGCCAGGCCCAGCTTGACCTCGGTCAGCGCGAAGGTCGCCTCCTCGTCGGCGATCACCACGTCGGACGCGGCGACGAGGCCGATGCCACCGGCGCGGACGGCCCCGTGCAGCCGGAGCACGACCGGCTTGCCCATCGTGACGACGTACCGCTGGAGGGCGACGATCCGGCGGGCGCCCTCCTCCATCCCGTCGGCGGTCGCCTCGGAGAGGTCGGCGCCGGAGCAGAACACCTTGCCGGCCGCCCGGACGAGGACCACGCGTACGTCGGGATCGGCCTCGGCGGACTCGAGTGCGGCGAAGAGCTCGGCGACCAGCCGTCGGCTCAACGCGTTGCGGTTGTGCTGGCTGTCGAGGGTGATCGTGGCGCGCGGGCCGTCGAGGTCGAGGTGGACGAGCTCGTCGGTCATGTCGGGCATCCTCCCAAAGCCGGCTCAGTCCTCGGGCGCCAGCCGGCGGAGCACGCGCTGCAGCTTGGCGAGGCCGCCGGCGCCCAGCTCCGCGAGCAGCTCGGCCTCGATGTCGAGGATGGTGTCGAACGCGGCCTGCAGGGCGGCGTAGCCCAGGTCCGTGAGCACGATCAGCTTCGCCCGCCGGTCCGCGGGGTCGGGCACCCGTTCGACGTACCCCAGCTCTGCCAGGTCGTCGACGAGCTCACCCATCGCCTGGGGCGTCATCGCGGCGCGCTCGGCCAGGTGGGTCAGCCGGCTGCCCTCCCGGTCGATGTTCACGAAAACCGCGGAGTGGGCCGGGCGGATCGGATGGCCGGCCGCGCCCACGCCCGCGCGGATGCGCTCGTTGAGGACCTTGTGCGCGCGGCCCAACAGGTAGGTGGTGTTGACCTCGGGCTCGCGCAGTCGCCGGACGGTTGACATATCTTCAGGTTTCCTTAGTATTTGTTCAAGTTACCTGAAGAACAGGATACCTGAGGAGTTCGTCACCATGTCCGCACCCAGCACCACCATCGACCGCGACCAGCGGCTGGCCGAGGTCCGCCGCCACCTCGAGGTCGTCGGCGTCGACGTCGACGCCGAGCACGAGATCTACCACCCCGACGCCGTCCTGGAGTTCCCGCAGTCGCGCGAGCGCTTCGAGGGCGTGGCCAGCTTCCGCGCCTGGCGCGGGCAGTACCCGGGCAGGGTCGCCCTCCGCCCCACGAGGATCGTCGGCGACGGGGACGTGTGGGTCGGCCTCGCCGAGATCAGCTACGACGGCGGGCCGTGGCGTCCGGCTGTCGCGGTCCTGGAGTACCGCGGCGACCTGGTCGCCCGCGAGACCATCTACGTCACCGAGCACTTCGAGCCGCCGGCGTGGCGAGAGGGCTGGCGCGCGTCGTAGCAGGCAATCCGTGGAGGGCGGTTCCTCCGAACAACACCCATGAGAAACCGCCTCGTCCACGCCGCCCATGGCGTGCTCGCCACGCTGCTCGGCGTGGCCGCGGCCCACCTGGTCGCCGCGCTGACCGACCCGGCGTCCTCGCCCGTGCTGGCGGTCGGGTCGACCGTGGTCGACCTGACGCCGACTCCCGTGAAGGAGTGGGCGGTGGCACGGTTCGGGACCAGCGACAAGCCGATCCTCATCGGGTCGGTGTTCGCCGGCGTGCTGGTGCTCTCCGCCGTGGCCGGGATGCTGGCGCGACGACGGTTCCTCCTGGGCGCCGGCATGCTCGTCGGCCTCGTGGCCGTCGCCGGTGCCGCGGCCCTCGATCGGCCCACGGCCGGCCTCTCCGACGTCCTGCCCGCGGTCGTCGCGGGCGTGGTCGCGGTCGCCGCCCTCACGTGGCTCGTCCGGCTCGCCGGGTCTCGTGACGGGCGTGACCGCCCTCGAGCCACGGCTGCGTCCCCGACCCGCCGCGGTGTCCTCATCTCCGCCGGCGCGATGGCCGCGGCCGCGGTGGCGATGGGGGCCGCTGGTCGCCGGATCACCCGCGCCCGCGGTGTCATCAAGGACCTGACGCTCCCGGCGGCGGCCGAGCCGGCGCCGGCGTTCCCCGAGGGCCTGGAGGGCAGGTACCCCGGCATCGCCCCACTGCGCACCCCGACCGCCGACTTCTACCGCATCGACACCCGGCTGACGCTGCCGGTGATCGACCGCGACACGTGGACGCTGACCATCGACGGCGACGTCGACCAGGAGATCACCCTCGGCTTCGACGACCTGCTGGAGATGCCGCTCATCGAGCGCGACATCACCCTGACCTGCGTCTCCAACGAGGTGGGCGGCCCGTACGTCGGCGGCACCCGCTGGACGGGTGTCCGCCTCACCGACCTCCTCGACCGGGCCGGCATCGGCTCCACGGCCGCCGACCAGATCCTCTCCACCGACGTCGACGGCATGACGATCTCCACCCCGCTCGACCTGGCCACGGACGGTCGCGACGCGATGATCGCCATCGCCATGGACGGCCAGCCACTGCCCCGCGACCACGGGTACCCGGCACGGATGGTCGTCCCCGGCCTGTACGGCTACGTCAGCGCCTGCAAGTGGATCACCCGCATGACGCTCACGACGTACGACGAGAAGACGGCGTACTGGACCGACCGCGGGTGGGCCATCGAGGCACCGATCAAGCTGATGAGCCGCATCGACACCCCGCGTCCGCTGTCGAACATCAAGGCCGGCAAGACCTTCGTCGGCGGCGTCGCGTGGCACCAGCACCGAGGCCTCACCGGGGTGCAGGTGCGCATCGACGGTGGCGAGTGGCAGGACGCCCGGCTCGGCCCGGACGCCGGCAACGACTACTGGCGTCAGTGGTACCTCGTCTGGGACGCGGGCAGCTCAGGGCCCGGCCAGCACACCCTCGCTGCCCGCGCCCTCGACGAGAACGGCGAGCCGCAGTCCGCCGCCCGCGCGACGCCCTTCCCCGACGGCGCCAGCGGCGTCCAGTCGATCGTCGTCAGCGTCGCCTGAGCCGGTCCGGTCCGGACGAGCGGGGCCAAATCCGGCAGCGCTCCCGCACCGAACCACCTGCATCACGTCGGGCCAGACGCCTCACCAACACCGCTCCACCAACCGAAAGGCACACCATGAACACCAACCGCACTCGGACCCGGGTCGCCAAGACCGGGCTCGCCGCGCTGGCGCTGACGATGTCCTTCGGGCTCGCGGCCTGCGGCTCGGACGACAGCTCGACCGCCACCGACGCACCCGCCGACACCACGTCGTCGACTCCCGCCGAGGAGGAGACCTCGCCGGCTGAGGAGGAGAGCTCGGAGGCCCCCATGGGTGCCGCCGACCAGGTCTTCGGCCCGGCCTGCGAGCAGGTCCCCGCGGACGGCGACGGCTCCTTCGACGGCATGGCCACCGCGCCGGTCGCCTCGGCCGCCAGCGCCAACCCGCTGCTCTCGACCCTGGTGACCGCCGTCGCCAAGGCCGGCCTCGTGGACACCCTGAACTCGTCCGACGGCATCACCGTGTTCGCGCCGGTCAACGACGCCTTCGCGGCCATCCCGCCGAAGACGCTCAAGGCCGTCCTCAAGGACCAGGAGACCCTCACCAAGATCCTCACCCACCACGTGATCGCGGGCCAGCTGAGCCCCGACCAGCTCGCGGGTGAGCACGAGACCCTGGCCGGCGACATGCTGACCGTCGAGGGCTCGGGCGAGGACTTCATGATCGGCGCCGAAAAGGCCACGGTCCTGTGCGGGAACGTGCCCACGGCGAACGCGACGGTCTACATCATCGACACGGTGCTCATGCCCTCCTGACGTACCGTCGGGACCAGGGCACTGAGGCATCATCCACACATGAGCGGCTGGCCGCCCGGGGGAGTCCCCCGGGCGGTCGGCACACGAAAGGATCGAGCAGGTGGACGACAAGCCCCGCCACCTCGAGCCCGCTGTCGACGGCGAGCCCACCTCGGGGGGTCGCGCCCGGAACGGTGACCAGGCCGTCCTCGGTGAGCTGCTGCGACGCAGTGCCCGCGGGGACGAGCAGGCGTTCGCCCAGCTGTACGACGCCACCTCGGCGCGGGTCTACGGTCTCGCCCTCCGGGTCGTCCGCGACCCGGCCCAGGCCCAGGAGGTCACCCAGGAGGCGTACCTCGAGACGTGGCGGACCGCCAGCCGGTTCGACCCCGCCAAGGGGAGCGCCATCTGCTGGCTGATGACCATCGCCCACCGCAAGGGTGTCGACCGGGTCCGCTCGGCCGAGGCCGCCAGCCGGCGCGACACCAGCTACCACGACGCGAACACCACCATCGACCACGACTCCACCGCCGACGCGGCGGAGACGGCGTTCGAGGCCCGGCGGGTGCGCACCGCACTTCAGGGGCTGACGTCCGTGCAGCGCGAGGCCATCACCCTCGCCTACTACGGCGGTTACACGCACACCGAGGTGGCCAGGATGCTCGACCTACCGGTCGGCACGGCCAAGACCCGGATCAGAGACGGCATGATCCGGTTGCGAGACGCACTGGGAGTAGGAGGTGACCGGCATGAGTGACATCCACGCGCTGTCCGGTGCGTACGCCGTTGACGCGGTCGACGACGTCGAGCGAGCCAGCTTCGAACGCCATCTGGCCAGCTGCCCCACGTGCCGCGCGGAGGTGGCGAGCCTGCGCGAGGCGTCGGCCCTGCTGGCCGACGCGGCGACCACGACCCCTCCGCCCGCCCTGCGGGACGCCGTGCTCAGCGACATCACCCGTGTCCGGCCCCTGCCGCCCGTCACGGTCGGAGGTCCGGTTCACCGCCGGAAGTGGTTTCCCGCCCTGGTGGCAGCGGTCGTCCTCGCCCTGGTCGGCATCGGAGGCGCTGTCTGGCAACCATGGCGCGACGACACCTCGGTCCAGGTGAGTGTCACCGACCAGGTCCTCCAGGACCCCGCCGCCGAGAGGTACACCGAGGAGCTGCCCAACGGGGGGACGGCCACCATCGTGCGCTCCGCCGAGGTCGACCGTGCCGTCCTCGTCGCCGAGGACATGCCGGCTCCGCCGGACGGGAAGGTCTACCAGCTCTGGCTTCAGTCGCCGTCGCAGGACATGATCTCGGCAGGGCTGATGCCGGCGGGCGCCGACACGGCGCTGCTCGAGGGCGACGCCGACGACGCCGTCGGAGCCGGTGTGTCCCTGGAGCCGGCCGGAGGTTCCGACCAGCCCACCGAGGTGGTCGTCCTGTTCGACTTCGAGGCGGCCTGAGGATGACCGGCTCAGTGCCACGGCGGCTCGCCGTGGTCGGCTCCGGCGTGGCCGGGCTGACCGCGGCGTACGTCGCGTCCAGCGACGATGCGGTGAGCGTCACCCTGTACGAGGCCGACGACCGGCTCGGCGGTCACGCCGACACCCACGACGTCGCGGGCCCCGACGGTGTGCTCGCCATCGACACCGGCTTCATCGTGCACAACGAACGGACCTACCCGACGTTGCTGCGGATCTTCGCCGAGCTCGGGGTGGCCACCCAGGACAGCGAGATGTCGATGTCCACCCGCGACGACGCGACCGGCCTGGAGTGGGCCGGCGCGCTCGGTCCGGCCGGCCTGTTCCCCACGGGGCGGAACCTGGTGCGGCCGGCGTACCTCCGGATGCTCACCGAGATCCCGCGCTTCCACCGCGCCGCCCGTCGCCTCCTGGCGGAGGAAGGCGACGACACCACGTTGCGCAGCTTCCTCGACACCCACGGCTTCACGGCGTATTTCGCCCGGCACTTCATGGAGCCCGTCGTGGCCGCGGTCTGGTCGTGCGACCCGGACATCGCCCTGGACTACCCTGCCCGCTACCTGTTCAGCTTCCTCGACCACCACGGCATGCTCGGCGTCTTCGGGTCGCCCGAGTGGAAGACGGTGGTCGGTGGTTCACGGTCGTACGTCGACCGGATCGGCGCGCGGCTCGACGACGTCCGCCTCGGCACGCCCGTGAGGTCGGTGCTCGAGACCGCCCACGGCGTCGAGGTGGTCGACGCCACCGGCCACGCCGAGACGTTCGACGCGGTCGTCATCGCCACGCATCCCGACCAGGCGCTGGCGCTGCTGCCCGACCCGACGCCGACCCAGAGGGACGTGCTGGCGGCGCTGCCGTACTCCGCGAACCCCGCCCTGCTGCACACCGACGAGTCGCTGCTGCCGCAAGCCCGCAAGGCGCGCGCGTCCTGGAACTTCCGCCGCGTCGCCGACGACCGCGGGCAGGTCACCGTCACCTACGACCTGACCCGGCTGATGCGGCTGCCGACCGAGACCCGCTACCTGGTCACCCTCGGCGGCGAGGACCTCGTCGACCCGGCGACGGTGATCGCCCGCCGTGAGTACGCCCACCCGCTCTACACCCCCGAGTCCGTGGCCGCCCAGGCCCGGCTGCCCGAGTGCGCCACGGACCGGGTCGCGTTCGCCGGCGCGTACCACGGGTGGGGCTTCCACGAGGACGGCGCGCGTTCGGGGCTGGTGGCGGCCGAGAGGCTGGGGTACCGCTGGTCGAGGAGGGACGAAGTCCTCTCACGAAACCGGCGCGACGGGTCTGCGGTCGGCTCGCCGGGTCTCGTGACGGTCGCCAGCGCG
>JAICRP010000223.1 GCA_025966445.1 Nocardioides sp. | reverse complement strand
TACGAGGCCGGGTCACCGGCCCCGACGGCGAACCGATCCCCGGGGCCACCGTCGACGCCTGGCAGGCCAACGACGACGGCTTCTACGACGTGCAACAGCCCGGCGTGCAGCCCGAGTACAACCTCCGCGGCCTGTTCACCGCTGACGACGACGGACGGTTCCACTTCCGCACGATCGAGCCGCGCCACTACCCGATCCCGTACGACGGCCCCGTCGGCGAGCTGCTCGCGGCGACGGGCCGGCATGCCTACCGGCCAGCCCACCTGCACCTGATCGTGTCGGCGCCCGGCTACCGGCCGGTGACCACGCACGTCTTCGTCGCCGGCTCGCCGTACCTCGACTCCGACGCTGTCTTCGGGGTCAAGGAGAGCCTGGTCCGCGAGGTGGTCGACGGCGTCCTGACCTTCGACGTCGGCCTGCTCCGCGACGACTCGTGACCCGCGCCTTCGTCCACCGCGCGCAGGCGGCGCGAGTGCGTTTCGGGGCCGGCGCGCTGGAGCAGCTCGCCGAGGAGGTCGACGCGGTCGGACTCACCCGCGTGATGGTGATCTGCGGCCCGTCCCACCAGGAGCTCGGCCGGCGCGTGGCGGACCTCCTGGGTGACCGCGTCGCCGCGCTGTTGTCGGAGGCCCGGATGCACGTCCCGGTCGAGGTCGCCCGGCGAGCAGGCGACGCGGCGGCGTCGGTCGACGCCGACGGCTGCGTGGCCGTCGGGGGTGGATCTGCCATCGGCCTCGGCAAGGCCGTCGCGCTCGAGCGCGCACTTCCCGTGGTCGCGGTGCCCACGACGTACGCCGGCTCGGAGATGACGCCGGTCTGGGGCCTGACGGACGACGGCGTGAAGCGCACCGGCCGCGAGCCGCGCGTCCAGCCCGTAGCCGTCGTCTACGACCCCGAGCTCACGGTCTCGATGCCGGCGGACCTGACGGCGACGAGCGGGATGAACGCGCTCGCGCACGCCGTGGAGGGTCTGTACGCGCCCGACGCCTCGCCGATCACCTCGTGGATGGCCGAGGAGGGTGCGCGGGCGTTCGCGACTGCCCTGCCCGCCCTGGCCACCGACGGCACCGACCTCGACGCCCGCGCGGAGGCGTTGTACGGGGCGTGGCTCTGCGGGAGCGTCCTCGGCTCGACCACGATGGGCCTGCACCACAAGCTCTGCCACGCCCTCGGCGGCAGCCTCGGTCTGCCGCACGCCGCGACCCACACCGTCGTCCTCCCGCACGTCCTCGCGTTCAACGCTCCGGCTGCGCCCGAGGCGTCGGCCGCGCTGGCACGTGCTCTCGGCACCAACGACCCCGCTCGGGCGCTCTGGGACCTGTCCGGAGGCCTCGGCGCGCAGCGCTCCCTGCGCGAGCTGGGGATGGCCGAGGACGAGATCGGGCGGGTGGTCGACCTGGCCGTCGCAAGCCCGTACGCCAACCCGCGGCCGGTCGACGCGGGCGACGTGGAGGCCCTGCTGCGTGCCGCGTGGGCGGGTCTCGTCCCTAGGACTCGCCGCCGATGAGGAACCCGTCGCCGTCCTCGACGAGCTGGAGCGTCACGGTGTCGGACTCGTCCGTGCCGCCGTCCTCACGGGTGTAGGTGATGTCGTAGGTGACGGTGAGAGCGTCGGGATCCGCCTCGATGTTGGCCGGGATCGCCGACGACCACTGGTCCCAGAACTTCTTGTAGTTGCCGAAGCCCCCGCTCGCCCTTTGGAAGTCCGGCGTCAGCATCTGCCACGACGTCCGCGGGTCGTCGACCGCCAGGGCGGCGTAGTCGGTGACGAACGCCTGCATCTGCTCGACCCGGACCTCGGGGTCGGGGGCCGAGCTGGACGGCGTCTCCTCCGGCTGCGACGGGTCCGACGGGCTGGACGAGGGCGTGGAGGAGACGCTCGTCGGGTCGTCCGGGTTGTCGAAGGCGCCGAAGAGCCAGGCGAAGAGCAGGAAGAGCAGGACCACGGCCAGACCGAGCAGGACGCCGATCACCGCACCGCTCGGCCCACGACGATGAGCGGCCGACGGCGGTGGAGGCGGGGCAGGGGCGAGGACCTGGGTGCCGTCGGAGTGGGTGCGGTCGGGGGCGACGGGGAGGGGAGCCGGCGGCGGGGTGTCGCGCGCGACCGTGACGGTGCGGGTGTCGGCACGCTCCACGTACGTCGGCGCACCGACCGGGCCGCCGGCGAGGAAGTCGCGGACCTCGGCCATCGGCCAGCGATCGGCCGGGTCCTTGGTCATCGTGTTGTCGAGCAGCCCGCCCAGCCAGCCGGCGTTCGCCAGGTGCGGCGGCTCCTCGTGGACGATCCGGTAGAGGGCGCCCATCAGGTTGTCACCGACCTCGTACGGCGGCGTGCCGGCCAGGGCGTGGTACGCCGTGGCGCCCAGGGACCACACGTCGGCGGCCGCCGTAGCCATCTGGCCCGAGGCCACCTCGGGGGCGAGGTACGCGGGCGACCCGGTGACCAGGCCAGTCTGCGTCAGGGAAGCGTCCGCCTCGGCACGGGCGATGCCGAAGTCCGACAGCTTCACCTGGCCCTCGGCCGTGACGAGGATGTTCGACGGCTTCACGTCGCGGTGGACGATGCCGGACTCATGGGCGGCCGCCAGCGCGTCCGCGGCCTGGCGCAGCAGCGGTGCGGCCTCGTCCGGGGTGAGGGCCCCGTCCTCCCGCACCAGCTCGGAGAGGGTGCGCCCCTCGACGTACTCCATCACCAGCCAGTGGTCGTCGGCCTCCTCGATGAGGTCGAAGACCGCGACCACGTGAGGGTGGTTGAGGCGGGCAGCCAGGCGGGCCTCGCGCTCGGCGCGCTCGAAGTCCGTGGTTCCGGCACCGGGGGCCAGCCCCAGCCGCTTGAGCGCCACCTGCCGGCCGAGCACCCGGTCGGTGCCGAGCCAGACGGCTCCCATGCCGCCACGCCCGACCTCGCGTTCGAGCGTGTACCTGCCAGCGATGTCCATGGGCTCCCTTCCGGACCGTCCGTCAGCCTACTGATTCCGAGTGGGCACCCGGCTCACCCATACGGCAGGCTGGAGGGGACCGAGTCCACCTTCCGAAAGGCCCGGCGTGACGATCGACCCGAACCTCCTCGACGACCTGGAGTGGCGCGGCCTGCTCGCGCACACCACGGATCGTGACGCCCTGCGCGACGCGCTGAGCGGCGGGAGCGTGCGGTTCTATGTCGGCTTCGACCCGACCGCGCCCAGCCTGCACATGGGGAACCTCGTCCAGATCCTGACCGCGCGCCGTCTCCAGCTCGCCGGCCACACGCCGTACGCCCTGGTCGGCGGCGCGACCGGGATGATCGGCGACCCCAAGGACTCGGGCGAGCGGACCCTCAACTCGCTCGACACCGTCAAGGAGTGGGTGGCCAACGTCCGGCGGCAGATCGAGCCGTTCCTGTCGTTCGAGGGTGAGAACGCCGCGACGATGGTCGACAACTACGACTGGACCGCCAGCCTGTCGACGATCGACTTCCTGCGCGACATCGGCAAGCACTTCCCGGTCAACCGGATGCTGGCGCGCGAGACCGTGCGTCGCCGGCTCGAGTCCGGCATCAGCTACACGGAGTTCAGCTATGTGCTGCTCCAGTCGATGGACTTCCTGAACCTCTACCGCGACCACGGGGTGACGCTGCAGCACGGCGGGTCCGACCAGTGGGGCAACATCACCGGCGGCGTGGAGCTGATCCGCCGGGCGGCCGCCGGGCACGCCCACGCGTTCGCGACGCCGCTGATCACGAAGGGCGACGGCACCAAGTACGGCAAGACGGAGGGCGGCGCCCTGTGGCTCGACCCGCAGATGATGTCGCCGTACGCCTTCTTCCAGTTCTGGCTGAACGTCGAGGACTCCCAGGTCGTGGAGATGCTCAAGATCTTCACGTTCCTCGACCGCGACGAGATCGAGGAGCTGGCCCGGCAGACCGAGGAGAAGCCGTTCCTGCGCGCGGGCCAGAAGGCGCTCGCCGAGCACGTCACGACCTTGGTGCACGGCGCCGAGGAGACCGCGCAGGTCCAGGCGGCGGCGGCGGCCCTGTTCGGCGGGGGAGACCTCGGCGGGCTGAGCCCGGCAACCTTGGGGGCCGCGCTGCGCGAGGCGGGGTCGACGAGCGTCTCCGGTGAGCTTCCGTCGTACGTCGACCTGATGGTCGAGACGGGCCTCGCCAAGAGCCGCGGTGACGCCCGCCGGACCATCGCCGACGGGGGCGCGTACCTCAACAACCAGCGGGTCGAGGACGCCGAGCTGGTGCCGTCCTCGAGCGACCTCGTGGGGGGCTCCTGGCTGGTGCTGCGCCGCGGCAAGAAGACGTTCGCAGGCGTGGAGGTCACCCCGATTTGAACTGGGGCGGGGACCCTGACTATGGTTCCTCTGTCGCCAGGGAGCGGCGGGAGACAAGACCATCGGTCGGGTCTCCGGCCCCGGGTGACTCTCTCGCAAGGCCCACCGATGCCTGGTGTGCGCGGGAGCGGCTACGGAGCGAAGCCTGACGGTGGAGCACGTGCGCGTCTGATTTTTGAGAACTCAACAGTGTGTCATTTAGTCGACGAATTAGTTTGACATGCCCTTATCGTTTTTTGGTTTGGGTTTGGTTTTTTACGGTTGACAATGATTCTGGCTTTTTTGCTAGTTTCGTTTTCGGTCGGATCAAGTTTTCGATGGAGAGTTTGATCCTGGCTCAGGACGAACGCTGGCGGCGTGCTTAACACATGCAAGTCGAGCGGAAAGGCTCCTTCGGGGGTACTCGAGCGGCGAACGGGTGAGTAACTCGTGAGTAATCTGCCCTCCACTCTGGGATAACGTTCAGAAATGGGTGCTAATACCGGATGTACACAGGCTGACGCATGTTGGTGTGTGGAAAGGTTTTTCTGGTGGGGGATGTGCTCGCGGCCTATCAGCTTGTTGGTGGGGTAATGGCCTACCAAGGCTTTGACGGGTAGCCGGCCTGAGAGGGTGACCGGCCACACTGGGACTGAGACACGGCCCAGACTCCTACGGGAGGCAGCAGTGGGGAATATTGGACAATGGGCGGAAGCCTGATCCAGCAACGC
>JAICRP010000064.1 GCA_025966445.1 Nocardioides sp. | reverse complement strand
GCAGCGCCGCGGGGCGCGGCGCTGCCGCCACCGGCGACCCGGCCGGCCTCGGCGTACGCCGCCACCATCACCAGCAGGCCCTGCTCGATGAGATCCGGGTAGTTGCGGACGGGACGGGCGACGACGGCGTCGCTGCCGTCGAAGCCCGCGTGCACGGCGCCCAGCACCTGGCCCAGGTCCGGGTCGTCCGCGGTGAGCACCCGGACCCGCCGGTCGGCCTCGCCCGTCGTTGCGTCGGCCGGCAGCACGAGCAAGGGGCACTGCGCGAGCTCCACGGCGATGCCGGCGGACGCGGCCATGCCCACGGCTCGTCGGACGGCCGGAAGCAGGGAGGGCGTCGTCTCGTCGACCCACTCGAGGTTGCGCGGGCGGCCGAGCTCGACCTGACGGTCGAACAGGAGCCGGACGTCGGCCTCGTCGACGTGCTCGGTCAGTCCGAGCCGCGGTCGGGCGTAGAACTGCCAGTCCGTGGTGGAGTGTGGGACGAACAAGGTGAAGGGGCCGACCTCGACCGCGTCGGCCATGGGTCGAGGCACGGCGTCGTAGTAGCGCTCGATGTCGGGCAGCTGGTTGGGCAACGTCACGGTGGTCACAGTTCCACCTGAGGGAGTCGCTCGGCGACTAGATTGCGCCATCGTGTTGGTCTCCGAACGGATCGGGCAGTTCTTCGTCGCCAATCCCGGCAGCAGGGACCGCCTGGAGTACACGGAGTACGGCGGCGGCGACCGGTGGGTCGTGCTGCTGCACGGGCAGCTGATGCCGCGCCGGATGCAGCAGCCACTGGCGCGGGCGCTGGCCGCCGAAGGCCTCCACGTCGTGACCCTGGACCTGCTCGGCCACGGGCGCTCGGACCGCCCGGCCGACGCCCTCGTCTACTCCGTGACGTCGTTCGCCGACCAGGTCGAGGCGCTGCTCGACCACCTCGGTGCCGAGCGGGCCGTCATCGGTGGGATGTCGCTCGGCGCGAACGTCTCGCTGGAGTTCGCGGCCACCCAGCCGCACCGCACGCAGGGTCTGCTCCTCGAGATGCCCGTGCTGGACAACGGCCTGCACGCGGGGATCGTGGCGTTCGTGCCGCTGATGTTCGCGGCCAGGTACCTGCCCTGGACGGTGTCCTGGGTCCGCGCACTCACCCGGCCCATCCCGCGGGGGCTGGTGCCGTTCTGGGCCGGCATCGGGCTCGACACCCTCGACCAGCGGCCGGCCTCGGTGGCCGCGGTCATCCACGGCATCATCTTCGGCCGGGTCGCGCCGCAGTCGAAGCAGCGCCGGGCGATCACCGCCCCGGCCCTGGTCGTCGGGCACCCGACCGACCCGATCCACCCGTTCGCCGACGCCGTCATGCTGGCCGAGGAGATGCCGAACGCGCAGTTCGTCGAGGCCCACAGCGTCCTGGAGTGGCGCGCCCGCCCCGACCGGCTGAACGCGATCGCGGCCGACTTCGCGCTCGCCTGCTGGGACGAGGCCTCCGCGAGCGGCCGTCGTACGCCGCGCGCCCGCGCCTGAACGGGGGTGCGCCCGGGCAGAATGGGCAGATGCCTCTCTACCGCGACGAGGCGGTCGTGCTGCGCACCCACAAGCTGGGGGAGGCAGACCGCATCATCACCCTGCTGACCCGCCACCACGGGCGGGTCCGGGCGGTGGCGAAGGGCGTGCGCAAGACGACGTCGCGATGGGGTTCGCGGCTCGAGCCGTTCACCCACGTCGACCTCCAGCTGGCCGTCGGCCGGTCGCTGGACATCGTCACGCAGGCCGAGACGATCGAGCCGTTCGCGTCGGGTCTCGGTGGCGACTACGCGCGGTACACCGCGGGCACGGTGATGCTCGAGACCGCCGACCGGCTGGTCACCGAGGAGGGGCAGCCGGCGGTCCAGCAGTTCCTGCTGCTCGTGGGTGGGCTGCGTGCGATGACCGGCGGCGAGAAGGGGGCCAACCAGGTCCTCGACTCCTACTTGCTGCGCTCACTCGCCGTGGCCGGGTACGCGCCGTCGTTCAGCCACTGCGCCCGTTGCGGCGACGAGGGTCCGCACCGGTCGTTCAGCCCGTCGGCCGGTGGCGCGCTGTGCTCCGACTGCCGGGTGCCCGGCTCGGCCTCACCGACGAGCGGCACGCTCGACGTGCTCGGTGCGCTGCTCACCGGCGAGTGGGAGACCGTCGCGGCCGCCGACCCGCGGTCGCTGCGCGAGGCGTCCGGCCTCGTGTCGGCGTACCTGCACTGGCACCTCGAGCGCGGGCTGCGCTCGCTGGAGTACGTCGAGCGCTAGCCACACTGCACGAGGTCGGCGGCGGCGACGTACCAGTAGTCGCCGAACGACGGCGTCGGCAGGCTGACCAGCCAGGCGCCCGCCTGGGCCGCGACCATCGTGGTCCCGGTGAGGCGGTACGTCGAGTCGAAGAACTGCACGGTCAGCACCGGCGTGTAGGTGACGCCGTCGCGCGGCAGGAAGACACCCACGGCGGGCAGCGTCGCGGCGTGGTCGTCGTACGCCGGGTAGTACGGCGAGACCTCTCCGAGCCGGGCCCGACCCTCGTCGTCGATGGCTCCGGCGACCACGCGGACGTACGCCCAGTCGTTGTGCATGCCCGGGGTCTCGTCGGGCGCCCAGGCCAGGGCCCCGGCGAAGATGGCCCGGCGGCCGCGGGCGTTGTGGTAGCACTCCGCGGAGGCCTGGCTCACGTCCATCGCGCTCGTCGGAGCGGTCTCCGTGTCGCCGGCGAAGGTGAGCAGGGAGACCGGCCCCGGGACCCCGGTCGCGATCATGTCCACCTGGGCCTCGGCGGGCGCGGTCCCGGTCAGGGCGAGCGTGAGCCCGAGTGCGGCCGCGGCGGCAGCACGAACGGCACCAGACATGGCTCTCTCTCCAACGCTGGGGAAGGGTTCCGCCGAGTCGGAGCCTCCGCCGAGGATAGGGAGGGCCGGATGCGACACGCCAGTGCAGGTTTCAACCAGTCTGGCGGCCCTACGCTGGCGCCGTGAAGCCCCGTCAGCCGACCCCGCACCCGTCGGGCGCCCGCCCACCGGCCATCCCGAAGGAACTGGTGCCCCGGCACGTGGCGATCGTGATGGACGGCAACGGGCGCTGGGCCAAGCAACGCGGGCTGCCGCGTACGCGCGGGCACGAGATGGGCGAGCACTCGCTGTTCGACGTGGTCGAGGGCGCGATCGAGATCGGCGTCAAGGCGATCTCCGCGTACGCGTTCTCCACCGAGAACTGGACCCGCTCGCCCGACGAGGTGAAGTTCCTGATGGGGTTCAACCGCGACGTGATCCGACGCCGCCGCGACGAGATGAACGAGCTCGGCGTCCGGGTCCGGTGGGCCGGTAGGACCCCGCGGCTGTGGAAGTCGGTCATCCGCGAGCTGCAGGTCGCCGAGGAGATGACGCGCACGAACAAGGTGCTGACCCTGACGATGTGCGTCAACTACGGAGGCCGCGCCGAGCTCGCCGACACCGCCCGCTCGATCGCCCGCGAGGTCGCCGCCGGCCGTCTCGACCCCGAGAAGGTCGACGAGCGGACCTTCGCCCGCCACCTCTACGTCCCCGAGGTCGGCGACGCCGACATGATCTGGCGGACGTCCGGGGAGCAGCGCCTCTCCAACTTCATGCTCTGGCAGGCGGCGTACGCCGAGCTGATCTTCACCGACGTCCTCTGGCCCGACTGCGACCGGATCCAGCTGTGGAAGGCCATCGAGCTCTACGCCCAGCGCGACCGGAGGTACGGCAAGGCGTGAGCGGCTGATACGGGTACTCCCGTGCGTTTGACCGGTCAAATGGCCTCGTCGACCGGCCACATGCACGGGAGTACCCCGCCTCGGCGCGTCAGGAGCAGGCGGCGCAGGTACCGAAGATCTCCAGGGTGTGGCTGACGGCGGTGAAGCCGTGCTCGGCGGCCATGGAGGTTGTCCAGCGCTCGACGGCGGGACCTTCCACCTCGACGGTCGCGCCGCAGGAGCGGCAGACCAGGTGGTGGTGGTGGGTCTCCGAGCAGCGTCGGTAGATCGCCTCGCCGTCCTCGCGGCGGAGCACGTCGACGTCGCCCTGGTCGGCGTACAGCTGGAGGGTCCGGTAGACGGTCGCGAGCCCGACCGGGGACCCGGACGACGACAGGATCTCGTGCACCTCCTGGGCCGAGCGGAAGTCGTCGACCGACGCCAGCGCCTCGAGCACGGCCAGTCGCTGCTTGGTCGGCCTCGGCCCGGAACCGTCAGTGCTCGTCATAGTGCTCTCCGTGGGGCGCGTGCCGGTGCCCGTCGTGCACGTAGTCGACGTGGTCGCCGTGCTCGACGGCCAGGTGGCCGCAGTCCTCGCCGTGCACGTGCCCGTGCGCGACGTCGTGGTCGGCCATGTCGTGGCCCTCGGGGACGATGGGCGCGAACGGGGCGCGCAGCCGTTGCCGAGACCGAAGCCACACCCCGAGCGGCCAGGCCGCGGCGAACCCGGCCAGCGACAGCAGCACGATGGTCGGGCCGGGGGCGACGTTGGCGGAGAACGACGCGTACGCCGCGAGCAGCAGGCCGCCGACCGACGCAGCGATGCCGAGCAGCATGGCCGCGACCAGCGTGGTCCGGAACGACCGGGCGAGCTGTTGGGACGTCGCGACCGGGACGACCATCAGGGCCGAGACGAGCAGCAGGCCGACGGTACGCATCGCCACGGTGACCGAGACCGCTGCCAGCACGGCGATCGCCAGGTTGTAGGCCGTCACCCGGAGACCTGCCACCTGCGCGAACTCGGGGTCGTGGGACACCGCGAACAGCTGCGGCGACAGTCCGACGCACACCGCGATCACCACGGCAGCGAGCGCGATGGTCACCCACACGTCGCTGGGGGAGATGGTGGTGATGGAGCCGAACAGGTACGTCTGCAGCAGCGACGTGCTCTGGTCGCCCAGGCCGGTGAGCAGGACGCCACCCGCCAGGCCGCCGTAGAACATCAGGGCCAGCGCCACGTCGCCGTTCGTGTGCCCGCGGCTGCGGATCAGCTCGATCGCGATGGCGCCGAGCGTCGCGACCGCCACCGCGGTCCAGGTGGGGGAGGTGCCGGTGATCAGGCCGAGGGCGACGCCGGTGACGGCGACGTGGCCGATGCCGTCCCCCATCAGCGAGAGCCGTCGCTGCACGAGGTACGTGCCCACGGCGGGGGCCGCGAGCCCGGTGAACACGGCGGCCAGCAGCGCCCGCTGCATGAAGTCGAGGGAGAGCAGGTCCCAGAAGCCGATGGAGCTCATCGGTCCACGGGCAGGTCGAGGTGCGGGGCGTGGTCGTGCCGGGACGTCGGCGTCCCATCGGTGTGGTGGTGCGTGTGCGGGTCGCCGTACGACGGGTGGTGCACCTCGTGGTCGGCGAGCGGCGGTCCGTCGTAGGTGATCCGGCCGTCGCGCATCACGACCGCCCGGTCGACGAGAGGCGCGAGGGGGCCGAGCTCGTGAGCCACGAGCACCACGGTGGCCCCGGCGGCCTTGAGTCGGCCGAGGGCGTCGGCCAGCGCCTGCTGGCTCGGCAGGTCGACCCCGGCCGTCGGCTCGTCGAGCACGTACAGGTCCGGCTCGCCGGCCAGCGCGCGGGCGATCAGCACCCGCTGCTGCTGCCCGCCGGACAGCGAGGTGACCCGCTCGTGGCGCCGGTCCGGCAGGCCGACCACCTCGAGGGCGTGGTCGATGGCCGCGCGGTCGGCGCGCGACAGCGGGCGCAGCAGGCGTCGCCGGGTGAGGCGGCCGGACGCGACGACCTCCCACACCGACGTCGGGACGCCCGAGGACGCACCCGGACGCTGCGGGACGAAGCCGATCCGCGACCACGCGTCGTACTCGGCGAAGGGCGTCCCGAACAGGCGCAGCTCGCCGGACGCGAGGGGGAGCAGGCCGGTGAGGGCGCGGACCAGGGTCGTCTTTCCCGAGCCGTTGGCGCCCATCAGGGCCACGAACTCGCCGGTCTCGACCGTCAGGTCGATGCCGCGCAGCACCGGTCGGCCGCCGATCGCGACCGAGCCGGCGGTCAGCTGGACGGGGTGCATCCGTTGGCCTCCTCGAGGGCTGTGAGGTTGGCTCGCATCAGCGAGAGGTAGTCGTCCCGGGCGTCGTCGCTCGCGAGCCCTTCGATCGGGTCGAGGACCGCCGTGCGCAAGCCGAGGTCGCGAGCGAGAGCGTCGGTGAGCTTCGGGCTGGCCAGTCGCTCGGAGAACACCGTGGTGATGCCCTCCTCGTGGATCAGCTGCTGGAGCCGGGCCAGCCCCGCGGGCGTCGGCTCGGCGTCGGGGGTCAGGCCGGCGACGGGGGCGACCTCGATCCCGTACCTGCCCCAGTACCCGAACGCGTCGTGGCTCGACACGACCACGTGTCGCTCGCAGTCGGCCAGGCCGGAGACGAACTCGGCGTCGAGGGCTTCGAGGTCGGCGCGCAGGGCGGTGGCGTTGGCGGCGTAGGACGCGGCGTTGGGTGGGTCGAGCTCGGCCAGGTCCGCGGCCACCGCGTCGGCGGCGTCGGCGAGCAGCAGGGGGTCGAGCCAGAAGTGCGGGTCGACCTCGCCGTGGTCGTGCCCCTGCTCCTCGGCGTGCTCGTCGCCATGGTGCATGTCGACCACCTCGGTGACGTCGAGAACCCTGCCCTCGGCGTTCTGGGCGACCGCCTCGTCGATGGCCGGTTGGAGGCCGTCCTCGACCACGACCAGGTCGGCGCGGGCGAGGGCGACCGTGCGCGCGAACGTCGGCTCGATGTCGTGCGGCTCCACGCCCGGGTCGGTCAGGCCGGTGACCTCGACGTGCTCGCCGCCGACCCGCTCCGAGACCCACACCAGGGGGTAGAAGCCGGCCGTCACCTGCGCCCGCCCGTCGTCGACCGCCGACGCCGCGCACCCCGTGAGGGGCACGGCGAGGAGCAGGGCGGCCAGCCAGCGCATGAGAACCATTCTCATCAGAGTTGAGAATGGTTGTCAAACGGCCGGATTCGGGTGACAGTCGACGAGGTTGGGGTTATCTTGGGGTTATGTCGCCGAAGATCAACGTGTACCTCCCGGACGAGCTGGCCAGCGAGGTCAAGGCAGCCGGGATCCCCGTCTCGGCCGTCTGTCAGCAGGCCCTCGCCGACGCGGTGGCCGCCAGCCAGGGCGTCGACGGCTCGGCCCCGGTCGGCGAGGACAGCTTCACCCGCCGCGCGGCCGGCGTCGTGGACAAGGCGCGCGAGGCCGCCGACGGCGCACCGACCACGGTCGACCTGGTCGGCGCCATGGTCGACTCGGGGGGTCTCGCGCTCAGCGTCCTCGAAGCGGCCGACATCGTGCCCGAGGACTTCCACGACGAGCTGCGCGCGCGTCAGGCCCGGGATGGGGGAGCCGGCGCTCTCGACGCCGCTCTCGACCTGGCCGTCGAGCAGGCCCGCGGGCTCGGCCACTCCTACGTCGGGACCGAGCACCTGCTGCTCGCCCTGACGGCCGGCCCGACGCGCGAGCTGGCGCGGCGCACCCTGGCGGACATGGGCCTCGAGCACGAGCAGGCCCTGAAAGGGGTGGCGACCGCCCTGTCGGCGTACCGGTATGCCCGCGAGTCGATCACCTTCGCGGGGATCTCCGCGCCCATCCGCTCGGCGCTCGAGGACATCCGCTCGCGGCTCGCGCGGGTGGAGTCCGGGCTCAGTCCTCGAGGCTGAGCAGCAGCTTGCTCAGCAGGTCGCCGAGCTGACGACGCTCGTCGGCGTCGAGGGCGCCGAGCAGCCGGTCCTCGTTGGCGAGGTGCTGCGGGTGCAGGTCCTCTTGGACCTGCTTGCCCTTCCGCGTGAGCGCGACGACCCGGCCGCGGCCGTCCGTCGAGCTGACCGTGCGCTCGACGAGCCCCTGCTGCACCAGCCTGTCGACCCGCTTGGTCACCGCCCCGGACGTCACCATCGTGGTGCAGGCCAGCTCTGTGGGTGTCAGCTTGTACGGAGCCCCGGCACGACGCAGGGACGCGAGCACGTCGAAGTCGCCGTTGCCCAGGTCGGCCTGTGCGAAGACCGGCCGCAGGCCCTGGTCGAGCAGCTCGGCCACCCGGTGGATGCGGCCGACCACGAGCATCGGCCCGACGTCGAGCTCGGGGCGCTCCCGGGCCCACTGCTCGGCGATGCGGTCCACGGCGTCGGGCTGGTCGGCGGTCATGGCTTGATCATATCTTCCACGGAAGGTATATTACTTTCCATGGAAGATACTTCGTTGCGGACCCTGATGCTCACCGCGGTCGCGCCGATCGCCTGGGGGACGACGTACATCGTGACCGAGAGCTTCCTCCCGCCCGACCGGCCCTTGTTCGCCGCCGCGGCCCGCGCGCTCCCCGCCGGACTGGTGCTGCTCGCGTGGCGACGGCAGCTGCCGCACGGCGACTGGTGGTGGAAGGCCGCGCTGCTGGGGCTGTGCAACATCGGGCTGTTCTTCCCGCTGATCTTCCTGGCGGCGTACGAGCTCCCCGGAGGCCTGGCCGCCACCGTGCAGGCGATGTCGCCGCTCGCGGTGATGGCCATCGCCCTGCCCGCCCTGGGCGAGCGTCCCGGCGTACGCCGCGTGGTCGCCGCCCTGGTCGGCCTCCTCGGCGTCGGGCTTCTCGTGCTGCGGGCGGGTGGCGAGCTCTCGACGCTGGGCCTGCTCGCGGCCGTCGGCTCCGTCGTGGTCTCCGCGCTGGGCTTCGTGCTGGTCAAGCGCTGGCCCTCGCCGACCGACATGCTGACCACCATCTCCTGGCAGCTCGTCGCGGGCGGCCTGGTGCTGGTGCCCGTCGCGCTGCTCGTCGAGGGCGCTCCGCCCGCCCTGTCGGCCACGAACCTCGGCGGCCTGCTGTGGCTGACGACCATGGGCACGGCGGTCGCGTACTACTGCTGGTTCCGCGGGCTGGTCCGGATGCCTGCCGGCGCGGTCGCCATCGTCGGACTGGTGAACCCGGTCGTCGGCACCCTCCTCGGCGTCCTGTTCGCCGGCGAGCTGTTCGGCTGGGCCCAGGCGCTGGGCATGGTGCTCGTCCTCGGCGGCGTCGTCGCGGGTCAACGGCTGGCGGTCCGCCCACAGCGTCATGCGGTCCGGAGGCTGGACACCACCGTTGATATGACGTTGCGCGAACGGGAGGAGTGCCGCGCCGCCTAGGCTCAGGCCCGTGGACCCCGACGACGACCGAGGCCGGTGGCCGTCGTGGGTGTACGGCGCCGGCTCGACGCCCGACCCGCGGTTCTCCATGGCCAACGAGCGCACCTTCCTCGCCTGGGTCCGCACGTCGCTGGCCCTCCTGGCGGGAGGGGTCGCCCTCGACGCCGTCGACCTCGAGGGCCCTCGTGGCCTGAAGACGGCCGTCGCGCTGGTCCTGGTGGTGCTCGGACTTCTCGGCGCGACCGCCGCGTGGGTCCGCTGGGCCGCCACCGAGCGCGCCATGCGGGTGCGTCGACCGTTGCCGTCCACCGCGGTGTTGGCGTGGTTCGCCCTGGTGCTGATGGTGGTGGCCGCGGCGCTCGTGGTGCTGGTGCTGTGAGCACCTCGCCCGACAGCGACTCCCACGACCAGCTGGAACGGACGCTGCTGTCGTGGCGGCGTACGGCGCTGTCGCTCGTCGCGGCCGGTCTGCTGGTCGCCCACGTGGCCGGGCGCGGGCTCGGTCCCGTCGGTTTGGCCGTCACGCTGATGGGGACGGCGGGGTCCGTCGCCTTCGTGTGGCTCGGACACGAACGACGGATCGCGGCCACCGGGCTGGTCCTGGTGCTCGGAGTGCTCCTGCTCGGCGTCGTCGCCGTGCTCGGGGTGACCAGGGGTTGAGCCCGTGACCTCCCCCTACTGGTGGACCGTCACGGCCCGGGCGCGCTCCGCAAGCGTGCCGGGATCGGCGACCGCGCCGAGGTCGAAGCGCACCCGGTGGATCACACCCTCGAACCGGTTGCGCACCGGCAGGTAGTCGTCGACGACCGGAGTGCCGCGGTCGACCCCCACATTGAACGTCTCGTCGAAGGAGAAGTAGTACGCCGTGGTCACCGGGATGCGCCCCGACCCGACCGCGACGCCGTCGACCTCGAGGGTCACGTCGGCCCCGCTGCCGGGCGGTCCGCCGTCGTAGGTGAACCGGGCGACCAGGTCGTGGCGGCCCGGGCCCATCGGCTTGCCGCCGCGGACGACCGTGAGGTCGCGGCCCACGAAGTTGTAGGCGTAGTGCGGCACGCCGCCGACGACGTACAGGGACCAGCCGCCGAACCGGCCACCCTGGGCGACGACGACACCGTTGGTGCCGGTGACCACCTCGAGGTCGGCGGTGATGACGTGGGAGCGGTTCTTGACGTTGGGCGCAGCCTCTTCGGTGAGCCGGCCGACGCGTGGGCCGAACGACAGCGTGGAGCGGCCGAGGTGCAGGTCGAGCCGGCCGGCGACGTCAGGGTTCTCGCGCTCGGTCACCCGGTCGTCGAGGGGGAGGACCTGGTACCTCTCGGCCTCGCGCTGGAAGACGTCCTGGAGCTCGCGCAGCCGCTCGGGCTCCTTCTCGGCGAGGTCGCGGGCCTGGCTCCAGTCGTCGCCGTGGTCGTACAGCTCCCAGACGTCCTCGTCGAAGGGGCGCTTCGGGGTGTCCACCATCTCCCAGGGGACGCCGTGACGGGTCACGGCGGTCCAGCCGTCGTGGTAGACGCCGCGGTTGCCGATCATCTCGAAGTACTGCGTGCTGCGCCGGTCCGGCGCCTCGGCGTCGTCGAAGCTGTAGCCCATGCTGGTGCCCTCGACCGGCTGCTGCGCCACGCCGCCGAACGACTCGGGAACCTCGAGTCCCGCGGCCTCGAGGACGGTGGGCAGCACGTCGATCACGTGGTGCCACTGGTGACGGATCTCACCCCGCGCTCGGATCCCGTTGCCCCAGCGCACGATCATGCCGTCGCGCGTGCCGCCGAGATGCGCGAGCTGCTTGGTCCACGGGTACGGCGTGTTCATCGCCAGCGCCCAGCCGACCGGGTAGATGGCGTACGTCGTCGGGTCACCGAGGGTGTCCAGCCGGGCGGCCATGTCGGCGGTGTCGTCCTGGATGCCGTGCCCGACCAGGTGCTCGCGGAAGGTGCCGCGCGGGCCGCCCTCGCCGGAGGCACCGTTGTCGCCGAGCAGGTAGAAGATCAGCGTGTCGTCGAGGACGCCCATCTCCTCCAGGGCGTCGACGAACCGGCCGACCTGCACGTCGGCGTGCTCGGCGAACCCCGCGTAGGTCTCCATGAACCGCGCGGCGACGCGCTGCTCGGTCTCGTCGAGCTCGTCCCAGTGCGGCACGCCCTCGGCCCAGGGGGCCAGCTCGGCGGACTCCGGCACGATGCCGAGCTCCTTCTGCCGGGCCAGCGTCCGGTCCCGCTGCGCGTCCCAGCCCTCGTCGAACCGGCCGGCGTACTTGTCGCGCCACTCGGCCGCGACGTGGAACGGCGCGTGCGTCGCGCCGAGCGCCAGGTAGGTGAAGAAGGGCCGCTCGGGGGTGATCGCCTGCTGGTTCTCCACCCAGGAGATGGCGTTGTCGACGAGGTCCTCGGACAGGTGGTAGCCGTCCTCAGGCAACCGGTCCGGCTCGACGGCGTAACGGCCCTGGTAGAGCTGCGGGTACCAGTGGTTCATCTCCGCGCCCATGAAGCCGTAGAAGAAGTCGAAGCCCTCGCCCATCGGCCACCGCTGGAACGGCCCCGACGGGCTGACCTCCACCGGCGGGGTCTGGTGCCACTTGCCGACCGCCGCCGTGCAGTAGCCGTTGCCACTCAGGATCTGCGCGATCGTGGCGGCGCTCGCCGGCCGGTAACCGTGGTAGCCGGGCTCCGGCGTGGACATCTCGCTGGTCACCCCCATGCCCACGGAGTGGTGGTTGCGACCGGTCATCAGAGCCTGCCGGGTCGGCGAGCACAGTGACGTGACGTGGAAGCGGCTGTAGCGCAGCCCTTCGTCGGCCAACCGCTGCGCGGTCGGCATCTCGCACGGCCCGCCGTACGCCGACGACGCCCCGAAGCCCATGTCGTCGATGAGCACGATGACCACGTTCGGCGACCCCGGGACCGCCTCGACGGGCCGGATCGGCCGGGCGGACGTGTCGACGTCGAGGGGCAGGCGGGTGCGGTCGGGCTCGGCCACGTGTCAGGAGCTCCTCGGACGGGTGGGATCTGGGGCAGCGCCACTGTGGCGTCGCGGAGGGTACGAACGCAATCGACCCGCCGATCCTGTCCGCTGGTTGAGGCAGGCGCTAGCGCGCCTTCCTCGACCAGCGAGGTGCGAACGGTTCACCTAGGCTCATGGACGTGATCGTGGTCAACCGCTTCCGGGTACCCGCCGAGCAACAGGAGCAGTTCCGCGGCGACCTGCAGCGGGCGCGGGAGACGTTGGCGGAGCGGCCCGGGTTCACGCACAGCGCGGTCGGGCGCAACACCGACGACCCGGAGCTGTGGGTGCTGACCACCGAGTGGGAGAGCGTCGGGGCGTACCGCCGTGCGCTGTCGGCCTACGACGTGAAGCTGACGGCCGTCCCCGTGCTGGGCCGGGCCGTCGACGAGCCCAGCGCCTACGAGCTCGTCGAGCCCGGGACCGACCTCAACGTCGCCCAGTTCCGGTCGACCGGTGCCCCCTCGATAGGCTGACGGCTTCCGACCGACAGCCAGCCGGCCAGACTGATTGCCAGACCCAGGAGCTCCCCCGTGGCTACCCCCACCAACGTCCTCGACACGATCGTCTCCCTCTGCAAGCGACGGGGTTTCGTCTACCCGTCCGGCGAGATCTACGGCGGCACCCGCAGTGCCTGGGACTACGGACCGCTCGGCGTCGAGCTGAAGGAGAACGTCAAGCGCCAGTGGTGGCGCTCGATGGTGACCACCCGCGACGACGTCGTCGGCCTCGACTCCAGCGTGATCCTGCCGACCAAGACGTGGGAGGCCAGCGGCCACCTCAAGACGTTCAGCGACCCGCTGGTCGAGTGCCAGTCGTGCCACAAGCGGTTCCGCCAGGACCACCTGCAGGAGGACTACGCCGGCAAGAAGGGGATCGACGACCCCGACACGGTCGACCTCAACGAGTCTGTCCCGTGCCCCAACTGCGGCAACCGCAACACCTGGACCCCTCCGCGTCAGTTCAACATGATGCTGAAGACCTACCTCGGCGTCATCGAGGACGAGTCCGGGCTGCACTACCTGCGGCCCGAGACCGCCCAGGGCATCTTCGTGAACTTCGCGAACGTCGTCACGAGCAGCCGCAAGAAGCCGCCGTTCGGCATCGCCCAGATGGGCAAGAGCTTCCGCAACGAGATCACGCCCGGCAACTTCATCTTCCGCACCCGTGAGTTCGAGCAGATGGAGATGGAGTTCTTCGTCAAGCCGGG
>JAICRP010000233.1 GCA_025966445.1 Nocardioides sp. | reverse complement strand
AGCAGGGTGTTGACGATCGACGCGAACGTGTCCTTCGTGGTCGCGTCGACCTCGGTCCGGCGACGGCTCCACACCGTCTCCGGGCGAGACTGGAGGAGCACGACGTTCTCGCCCTCGGGCAGCAGTGGGTCGATGGCCCACTCCACGTCCTGGGGGCAGCCGTAGTGCCGCTCGGAGCGGCGGGCCAGTGCCGCGACGGCCCGGATCTCCGGGTCGCTCAAGCAGGGCGCGTCGCGGCGGGCGGCGTCGACCTCGACCTCGACGACCCGGTCGCCGACGAGCACATGCTCGACGGTCTTGGGTGAGATGGTGCGGCTGGTGATGTCGCCGACGACCTTGTCCACGAGGTAGTTGTCGGGCGTCACGCTTCCGCTGACCACGGCCTCGCCGAGACCCCACGAGGCGTCGATGGCGATCTGGCTGCGGTCGCCGTTGATCGGGTTGAGGGTGAACGCGACCCCGCTCGTCCGCGGCATCACCATCTGCTGGATCCCGACGCTCATGGCCGCGGAGTCCTCGGCGTACGCCATCTGCCGGCGGTAGGCGATCGCGCGGTCGGTGTAGAGACTGGCCCAGCAGCGCAGCACGTGCTGCTGCACCTCGGTGGCGGAGCGGATCCAGAGGTAGGTGTCGTGCTCGCCGGCGAAGCTCGCGTCCGGTTGGTCCTCGCACGTGGCCGACGACCGGACGGCCACGGGGACCTCGTCCTGGCCCGTGCGCTCGGACAGGGCGGCGTACGCCGCGTCCACCTGGTCCGCGAGCCACCCCGGGAGACCGGCGCCGACGACCGTCTCCCGGGCCTCGCCCGCGACCCGGGCCAGCACGACCGCATCGTCGGGGTCGAGGCCGACCATCATCGCCGCGAGCGCCTCGTCGACGCCGGATTCGCGGAACGCCTGGCGGTAGGCGGCCGCCGTGACCGCGAACCCCGGAGGCACGGGCAGGCCGGCCATGGTGAGGATGCCGAGACTGGTGTTCTTGCCGCCGAGCACCGGCTCCGTGGCGGGGTCGTGCCGGTCGAACCACGCGATGTGCGCACTGCGCCACAGGGCCATGCCCGGAACCTAAGTGGCGGCGGTCACAGCGGTCAGGATTGTCCCGCGGAACGGGACATGGGTCTAGTCTCCGTCTCGTGGCCGAGCCTTCGACGGAGTCGTCGCGTGCGTTGCTGGGGTCGGTCCGCAACGCCGCCCGCGTGCTCCGGGCCTTCACGCACGCCGACCAGGAGCTCGGCGTCACCGAGCTCGCCCGACGGCTCCAGCTCAGCAAGAGCACCACTCACCGGCTGGTGGCCACCCTGGAGGCCGAGCGGTTGCTCGAGCAGGACCAGGTGACCGGGAAGTACCGGCTGGGGCTCGCCTTGTACGAGCTCGGCACGACTGTCACCGAGCACGTCGACCTGCACCAGGCCGCGCTGCCCGTGCTGACCACGTTGCGGCACTCCACCGGCGAGATGGTCCACGTGGCCGTGCTCGACGGCCTCGAGGTGGTCTACGTCGAGCGGCTCGAGAGCCACCACATGCTGCCGGTGTTCCGCCGGGTCGGGCACCGGCTGCCGGCCCACTGGACCAGCTCCGGCAAGGTGCTGCTCGCCGCCCTGCCGCGAGCCGAGCAGGAGCGCCGGCTCAAGGGCGCCGCGCTCGACGCGCGCACCAGCCACACCATCACCGACCCCAAGGCCCTGCTGGCCGAGCTCGCCGAGGTGGCCGCCCGCGGCTGGGCCTCCAACATCGAGGAGGGCGAGCTCGGCGTCTCCTCGGTCGGCGCCCCCGTCCGCGGGGCCGACGGCGTCGTGATCGCGTCGGTCACCGTCGTCGGCAGCAGCGAGCGGATCACCGACGCGTCCCTGCGGAGGTACCGGACGGCGGTCATCGAGGCGGCCGCCGTGATCAGCCGACGGCTGGGGTACCGCGGCCGGATCCACTGACCATCGCGTGGAGACGTCAGGAGATGCCGCGGAGCCCGCCGGCGTCGAGGTGCAGGACGCCGCCGTGCATGACGTCCGCCTCGCGGTCGAGCAAGAGGGTGACGGCCCAGGCGAGCTGGTCGACGGTGGGCAGCCGGCCGAGCGACGTGTGGGCGGCGTACGACGCCCACTGCTCCTCGAAGGGGACCCCGCGCTCCTGGGCGGCCTGCTCGACGATGGCGCGCAGGCGAGGCGAGTCCGTGGGGCCGGGCACAAGGGTGTGCGTGGTGATCCCACGGGGGCCGTAGACGTCGCCGAGCTGGCGCATCAGGTTCAGCACCGCGGCGTTGATGGCGCCGGGGCCGGCGGAGGACGGCTTGGGCTCGAGGCCGAGCGTGCCGGCGAACATCACGATCCGCGAGCCCGGCTCGAGCCGGGCGTCGACGGCCCGGACGAGCCGCAGGAGGCCACCCAGCTTGATGTTCGCGCCGACGGCCAGGTCGCCAGGGGCGACGGTCTGGACCGAGCCGGCGATGGGCAGGCCCGCCGCGAGCACGACCATGCGCACCGGCTCGTCGACAGCGTCCCGGATGGCCTGCTCGGCAGCGTCGTGGGCGATGTCGGTCACGAGGGTCCGGACCCCCGGCACATCCGCCGCGAGGGTGGCGAGGGCGTCGGCGCTCCGCGCCACGGCCAGCACCGGCAGACCCCGGGAGACCAGCCGCTCGGTGACCGGGCGGCCGACGGCCCCGGTGGCGCCGACGACCACGCACAGCTCACTCATCCGGGCCTCCCGTCGCGTAGTCGACCACGGCCATGTCGAAGTAGGCCCGGAGGTCGGGCAGCAACGCCTGGTGCTCCGGATGGGCGAGGTACGTCGCCAGCGCGGCGTCGTCGGTCAGGTCGGCCTCGAGCACGTGGTCCCAGCAGACCGGCCGGTCGTGCTCGTTCGCAGCCACCCGCCACGACTCGATGCCGGCGATGTTGGCGCCGAGGGCGTCCAGCCGGGCCATCAGGTCGGCCTCGTTGGCGGCGTCGGCGGGGACGTCGGCCAACCGCCGGAACATCACCAGGTGGCGGGTGGTCACGTGCCTTCCCGGTCACTCGTCGGGCCGCTCGCGAGCGGGTAACCGCGGTCGGCGTACGCGAACCCCACCAGCTCGTTGATCGTCGCGCTCCGGTCGGCGGGTGCGGCGTAGTACGCGCGGATCTCGGAGATCCGCAGCGAGTCGGCGTCGAAGACGTACCACTCGACGCCGCGCAACGCGGTGCCGCTCGCGTTCTTCCAGTGCGTCCACTCCATGACGGCCTCGGGGGAGTCCTGGCTGACGACGATCCGGTCGACGGTCCACTGGGAGCCGAGGGTGGCGACGCAGTGCTGCCAGCCCCGCGCGATGGTGTCGGCCGTGCGCCACGGGACGCCGTCGAGGCCGGGCGGGAAGTAGTGGACCGCGTCGGGGGTGAAGCAGGAGACGAGAGCGTCGTAGTCGGCGGCGTTGCAGGCGTCGAAGTACCGACGCATCAGCGCCTCGTACTCGGCAGCGCTGCGCTCACTCGGCACTGGCGGCCCGTTCGTCCGCGGCGGCGGCGCGAGCCTCGATGTCGGCGCGGCGCACGACGCTGGCGGGGACTCCGGCGATGCCCCAGGCCTCCGGCGGGAACTGGGTGATGTAGGTGCGCACCCGGTCGATCGGGGTGTCCAGGGTCTCCGCCACCAGCTCGGCGAGCTTGCGGTGCAGCTCCTCGATCATCTCCGGCGGACGGCCCTCCATGATGTCGACGCGGACGAGCGGCATTGTTCCTCCTAGGCGGGATGGGTCAGTGGGCGGATCAGTGCGCGAGGCCCAGGCGCCGCCGGGCCTCGTCGATGGCGTGGGACTTGTCGGCGTACAGGACCTCGATCGCCTGCAGGCCGACGGCGAGACCACCGGCCACGTTGACCGGCATGTCGTCGAGGTAGACGACGTCGGCGGCCGGCAGACCGAGCGCGTCGACGGCCAGCGCGTACGCGCCGGGGTGGGGCTTCAGCACTCCGGTGGTCGAGCCGTCGACGACCGTGTCGAAGTCCCGGAGCCACTCCTGCTCGTCGGCCCAGTCCTGTCCGTGGAAGTCGAGCAGGTCGTTGGTCAGCGCGACGAGCGGGATGCCGGCCGCCTTCACCTGCTTGATCAGGTCGATCATCTCGTCGACCAGCCAGTCTCCCTGGGGGTCGTGGTAGAGCCACTGGATCAGGTCGAAGGTCAGCCAGCCCTCGTGCCCGAGGACCCGGCCGAGCTCGCCGGCCCGCTGGGCCCAGTAGTCCCGCTCGGTGACCTCGTGGCGCAGCATGCTCTGCCAGAGCTCGTCGCCCGGACCCGCGAAGTCGGTCCGCTCGACGTACTCCCGCACGGCAGGTACGTCGAGGGCGGCCCGGCCGACGACGAGCTCGCGGGCATTGCGCAGCACCACCCCGCCGATGTCGAGCAGCAGTCCTCGGGCCGACGGCTCGGCGGGCGCGGTCGGCGGGGGAGGCATGGGCACAGCGTCGCGGTCCCGTCCCCGTCCGCCAAACGTTCGTTCCGCCATGAGGACCGCGGATGTTCTGATCCGCGGGACAGCGTTCCGCTCCGTCGAATGGGATCGGCCAGCCTGGGAACATGAGCGAGCAGCTGGTGGTGCGGTCGATGACCCTGGAGTCCGACGGCGTGCTGTCGGTGGAGCTGGTCGACCCCGCCGGCCGCGAGCTGCCGGCGTGGGAGCCGGGCGCCCACGTCGACCTGCAGCTGAGCGACGGGCTGTCGCGTCAGTACTCGCTCTCGGGCGTCCCGCACGAGCGGCACCGCTACCGGCTCGGCGTGCTGCGCGAGTCGGCCGGCCGCGGTGGGTCGGCGTACGTGCACGACACGTTGCGGCCCGGCCAGGTGGTCGGCTTCGCCGGTCCACGCAACCACTTCCGGTTGGAGCCGTCGCCGTCGT
>JAICRP010000042.1 GCA_025966445.1 Nocardioides sp. | reverse complement strand
CTGGTCGACGTGCTGCGCGCCGCACTCGCCGACGTCGGCGGCGACGGCGCGCGGTGGTTGCACCGCGGACTCACCAGCCAGGACGTCGTCGACACTGCGCTGATGCTGTGCGCCCGCGACGCCGTCGGCGTCGTGACCGCGGCGCTGCGCGAGCAGGTCAGGCTCCTGGTCGAGCTGGTCGAGCGTCACCGCCATACGCCGATGGTGGCCCGTACCCTCGCCCAGCACGCCGTGCCCACGACCTTCGGCCTGAAGGCAGCGGGCTGGCTGACGGGTGTCCTCGACGCGTACGACGCCACATCGGCGCTCGTCCTCCCGGTGCAGGTAGGCGGCGCCGCGGGCACCCTGGCCGCGACCGTCGAGCTCGCGGGCGACCTCGACGACCCGGTCGGCTCGGCCACCGCGCTGTCGCTCGAGCTGGCCACGGCGCTGGGCCTGACCGCCTCGACGCCGTGGCACACCACGCGGTCCACGATCACCCGGCTCGGCGACGCGGCGACGGGCTGCACCGATGCCTGGGGCCGCATCTCCACGGACGTCCTCACCCTCAGCCGACCCGAGATCGGCGAGCTCGCCGAAGGGACCGGCGGAACGTCGTCGACCATGCCGCACAAGGCGAACCCGGTGCTCGCCACGCTCGTGCGTCGCACCGCGCTGAGCAGCCCGAGCCTCGCGGCGACCCTTCACGTCGCGGCCGCGGACGCTGGCGACGAACGCCCGGCCGGGGCGTGGCACGCCGAGTGGGACACCCTGCGGACGCTGCTGCGCCGGACCGTCGTGGCCGCCGGCCAGACCACCGAGCTGCTGGCGGGCCTCGAGGTACGCGTCGACCGGATGGCCGCCACCCTCGAGACCGCGAGCGACGCCGTACGTTCGGAGCAACGGGCGATGGCGGACCTCGCGGGCCGCACGCCCTCGCGCGACTACGCCGGCGCCGCCGACGCCTTCATCGAGGCCCCGTTGGCCCGAGCCGCAGGAGTGCTCGCATGACCCCCGTCGTCACCGGCGTCCGGATGTCCGGCGCCCGCCACCGCGCGGAGCTGCCGCTGCTGGTCCTCGGACCGTCCCTCGGCACCAGTGCCGGCGCCCTCTGGACCGACTGCGCGCACCACCTGGCCGACGACTTCGACGTGCTCGCCTGGGACCTGCCCGGCCATGGGCACAACCGGTCGGTGCCGGACGAGCCGCTGACCATGGCCGAGCTGGCCGCGGGAGTGCTCGCGCTCGTCGCCGACGTCCAGGAGCAGCGCGGCGACGCTGGCACGCCCTTCGCCTACGCCGGCGTCTCGGTCGGTGGCGCCGTCGGCCTGCACCTCCTGCTCGATCATCCCGACCGGGTCACGGCCGCCACGCTCGTCTGCACCGGGGCTCGCATCGGTGACGCCACCAGCTGGTCGAGCCGCATCGAGCAGGTCAAGGCGTCCGGCACGTCAGGCCTCGTCTCCGCATCGGCGGAGCGGTGGTTCGCCACCGGCTTCATGGAGCAGCACCCCAGCCGGGCGAGCGCCCTGCTGCACGCCCTCGCCGACGCCGCCGACGCCGGGTACGTCCAGGTCTGCGGCGCGCTCGCGGCCTTCGACGTCCGCGACCGGCTGGCCGAGGTCACCCAGCCGGTGCTGGCGATCGCCGGCGCGCAGGACCCTGTGACCCCGCCCGCCCTGGTGGCAGGCATCGCCGACGGGGTGAAGGACGGACGGCTCGTCGTCCTCGACCACGCCTCGCACCTCGCCCCGGCCGAGCGACCGGCCGACGTCGCGCGACTCATCCGCCGGCACGTGCGGGGCGAGAGCCTCGAGAGCCCTGAGGGCGCCGAGCGGAGCGAGGGAGAAGCCGTCCGCCGCGAGGTCCTCGGCGACGCCCACGTCGACCGGTCCCTGGCGGGAGCCACCGACCTGACCCGCGAGTTCCAGGACTTCATCACGACCTACGCCTGGGGTGGGATCTGGACGCGGCCCGGGCTCGACCGGCGCAGCCGCTCGATGATCACGCTCACGGCCCTCGTGGGCGGCGGGCACCACCAGGAGCTGGCGCTGCACCTGCGCGCCGCCCGCCGCAACGGCCTGACCTGGGACGAGATCAAGGAGGTCCTGCTGCAGACGGCGATCTACTGCGGCGTGCCCGCTGCCCACAGCGCGTTCCGCATCGCCCAGCAGGTCCGCGACGAGGAGGACCAGTGACAGCCGCATTCGTGTACGCCGCCGCGCGGACGCCGTTCGGGAGGTTCGGCGGCGCGCTGGCCGACGTACGTCCAGACGACCTGGCCGCCACCGCGATCACGGGTGTGCTCGCGAAGGCGCCGGACCTCGACCCGGAGCGGATCGCCGACGTCGTCTGGGGCAACGCCAACGGGGCCGGTGAGGACAACCGCAACGTCGGCCGGATGGCCGTGCTGCTGGCCGGCCTGCCGACGTCGGTCCCCGCCGTCACCGTGAACCGGCTCTGCGGCTCGTCGTTGGACGCCGCGATGGCGGGTTCGCGCACCATCGAGTCGGGCGACGCGGACATCGTTCTCACCGGCGGCGTCGAGTCGATGACCCGCGCACCGTGGGTGCTGCCCAAGCCGTCGCGCGCCTTCCCGGCCGGCAACGTCACCGCGGTCTCGACGACGCTGGGCTGGCGGCTCGTGAACGAGCGGATGCCGGCCGAGTGGACCGTCTCGCTCGGCGAGGCCAACGAGCAGCTGGCCGACCGGTTCGGCATCTCGCGGCAGCGGCAGGACGAGTTCGCCGCCCGCTCCCACAACCTCGCCGACGCGGCGTGGACCGACGGCTTCTACGACGACCTGGTCGTGCCGGTGGCGGGCGTCGACCTGACGAGGGACGAGGGCATCCGCCCCGGCTCCACCGCCGAGAAGCTGGCCGGCCTCGAGCCGTCGTTCCGTGCGGATGGCACCATCACGCCGGCCAACGCCTCTCCGCTCAACGACGGCGCCTCCGCGGTGCTGCTCGGCACCGAGAACGCCCACGACGCGATCGGCGTCGACCCGCTGGCCCGCATCGCCGGTCGCGGTACCTTCGCGCTCGTCCCGCAGGACTTCGGGATCGCGCCGGTGGAGGCGGTCCACCAGGCCCTGGCCCGCGCGGGCATCGGCTGGGACGACGTCAGCGCGGTCGAGCTCAACGAGGCGTTCGCCGTGCAGTCCCTGGCGTGCGTGGACCTCTGGAAGGTCGAGCCCGACATCGTCAACACCAAGGGCGGCGCCATCGCGATCGGCCACCCGCTCGGCGCCTCCGGCGGTCGCCTGCTCGGCACCCTCGCCCACCGGCTCCGCGAGTCCGGCGACCGGTGGGGGGTGGCCGCGATCTGCATCGGCGTCGGGCAGGGCCTCGCGGTCGTGCTGGAGAACGCGACGTGAGAACGGCGTTCCTCGACACCCCGGACGAGGCGGTCGCCGACGTGGCCGACGGCTCGACGGTCCTGATCGGTGGCTTCGGCCTTGCGGGTATGCCGATCGCGCTCATCGACGCGCTCATCCGCCAGGGTGCGGGCGACCTGACGATCGTCAACAACAACGCCGGCAACGGCGACACCGGCCTGGCCGCGCTGCTCGCCAAGGGACGGGTGCGCAAGGTGATCTGCTCGTTCCCGCGCCAGCACGACTCGTGGGTCTTCGACGACCTCTACCGCCGTGGGGCGATCGAGCTCGAGCTCGTTCCCCAGGGCAACCTGGCCGAGCGGATGCGCGCGGCGGGTGCCGGCATCGGCGCGTTCTTCTGCCCCACCGGCGTGGGTACGCCGTTGGCGGAGGGCAAGGAGACCCGTGAGATCGACGGGCGGACGTACGTGCTCGAGTACCCGCTCCGCGGCGACGTCGCCCTCATCGGCGCGTTGCGGGCGGACCGGGCCGGCAACCTCGTCTACCGCAAGACGGCCCGCAACTTCGGGCCGGTGATGGCGACCGCGGCAGCGACGGTCGTCGCCGAGGTGCGCGAGCTCGTCGACGTCGGCGGCATCGACCCCGAGGCCGTCGTGACGCCGAGCATCTTCGTGGACCGCGTGGTCCTCGCATGAGGACCACTGACCAGATCGCCGCCGCGGTCGCCGCCGACATCCCGCCCGGCTCCTTCGTCAACCTCGGCATCGGCCAGCCCACCATGGTCGCCGACCACCTGACCACCGAGTCCGGGGTCGTGCTGCACACCGAGAACGGCATGCTCGGCATGGGTCCGGCCGCCGAGCCCGGCCACGAGGACTGGGACCTGACCAACGCCGGCAAGCAGGCGGTCACCGAGCTGCCCGGGGCGGCCTACTTCCACCACGCCGACTCCTTCGCGATGATGCGCGGCGGCCACCTCGACGTCTGTGTGCTCGGCGCCTTCCAGGTCTCGGTGACCGGCGACCTGGCCAACTGGCACACCGGCGCACCCGACGCGATCCCCGCCGTCGGCGGCGCCATGGACCTCGCCATCGGCGCGAAGCAGGTCTTCGTGATGATGACGCTGTTCGCCAAGGACGGCTCGCCCAAGCTCGTCGAGGCGTGCACCTACCCGCTCACCGGGCTGGCCTGCGTGACCCGCCTCTACACCGACCTCGCCACGTTCGAGGTCGGACCGGACGGCGCGCGGCTGCTGACGACGTACGGTGTCGACGCCGCCGAGCTCGCCGAGCGGCTCGGCCTCGAGCTCTAGGGGAGGTCCAGGCGCATCACGACGCGCCGCTTGCTCGGATGACTGACCACGGTCATCCCGGCGTCGGCGAACATCGACTCGGTGCCGACGTGGAGCTCCTCGTCGATGACGTTCTTCACCACGATCGGGTACGCCTCCACGGCGCGCGCTCCCTGGCTGCGGGCGTGCGCGACCGCAGCCTCGGCGAGGGCGCGGGCGACGCCCTGCTTGCGGTACCCCGCCCTGGTGAACAGGCAGGTGACCGACCAGACCGACTCGTCGTCGCGGTCCTCGTCGCGGCCCTCCCAGTGGATGCGGAAGGTCTTCCGCAGGAGCCCGTGGTACGCCGGCCGTGGCTCGACCGCGCACCAGCCCACGGGCTCGTCGCCGAGGTAGGCCACCAGGCCGCTGGACGATCCCGCCGACGGTTCGCCGCACCGGGTCTGCTCGCGCATCCGCTCGCGCAGCACGTCGGGTCCGAGGGCTGCGAAGGACTCGCCCGGGAAGAGCTTGTAGCGCTGGCACCAGCAGCGCGCGCCCGCTCCGCGTTCGCCGAACACGGCCGCCACGTCGTCCCAGTCCGCCTCGCTGCCGGGGACGATGCGCAGGTCACTCACCCGCCTAGGGTGTCACCGATGGCCGGTCGCGAGCGCTCGACTCTGCGGGCGGCGACGGTCGTCGTCGTGGTCGGCGTCGTCGCCTGCGCGGCGTTCGCCCTGCTGGCCGTACCCTCGCCCGTGCTCTTCGGAGCGGTGCTCGGCGGGATGGCGCACGCGATGACCTCGCGGACGCCGCTCGCCCTGCCGACCTGGTCGTTCCGGGTGGCGCAGGGACTGGTCGGCATCACGGTCGGCGCGCTGGTCGACGTGGCCACCCTGCGCCGGATGGGGTCCGACAGCGCGTCGATCCTGCTGGTCGTGGTGGGAACCGTCCTGCTGAGCATCGCGGCCGGCCGGGTGCTGGCCCTCCGCCGCGACGTTACGCCGACGACCGGCGTGTTCGCCCTCATCGCCGGCGGCGCGTCCGGCGTGGTGGCCGTGGCGCGCGAGCTCGGGGCCGACGACCGGGTGGTCACCGTGGTGCAGTACCTCCGGGTGCTGCTCGTGCTCGTCACCATGCCCCTGGTGACGGGGCTCGCCTTCCGCCCGCCCAGCGGCCGCGGCACGCTGGCCGTGGAGGACACGTCCACGTCGGCCGACCTGGCCTTCGTGGCGATCAGCCTCGTCGGCGGCCTGCTGCTGGCGCGGCTGCTGCCCGTGACCACGATGGCGCTCCTCGGCCCGCTGGCGATCTCGGCCACGGTCGCGGCAGCCGGCTGGCTCGGCCCCGTGGCGGTGCCGACGTGGCTGCAGTGGGTGGCGTTCGCGGTCATCGGCGTCCAGGTGGGGCTGAGGTTCGACCGCGCCAGCCTCGCCTCGATCGGCCGGATGCTGCCCGTCGTGGTGCTGATCGTGTTCGGGTTGATCGCCGCGACGGCCGGGCTGGGCGCACTGCTCGCGTGGCTCACCCCGGTCGACGCGCTGACGGCGTACCTCGCCACCACGCCCGGCGGCCTGTTCGCCGTGCTCGCGATCGCCGCCGACGCCGGGGCCGACGCGACGTACGTGATGGCCGCCCAGCTGCTGCGGCTGCTGCTGATCCTGGCCGCGCTGCCGCTGCTGGCCCGCTGGTTGCGCCGGTCGGCCTAACCGGCCGGCTGCTCGACCGAGCAGGCCCACGTGGTGCGGCCGCCGACCTCGGTACGTCGCATCGGCGCACCGCAGCGCGGGCAGTGCTCGCCGGCCTTGCGGTGGGCGATCACCTCGCCGGTGTGGACCCCGCCGCGCTTGATGGCATGGCGGATCGCCGTGCGCAGCTCGCGGTGCAGCCTGGCCACCTCGGCGGCGTCGAGCTCGTCGGCGGGTCGTTCGGGCGCGATCGCCGCCTGCCACAGCACCTCGTCGGCGAGCAGGTTGCCGACGCCCGCGACGGCGTGCTGGTCGAGCAGGCGCGCCTTCACCGGAGTCCGCGACGCACCCACGAGCTTCCGGAAGTCCGCAAGCCGGACCTCGCCGGCGTCGGGGCCCAGGGCCTCGATGTCGGGGTCGAGGCGGACCCGGCCGAGGCGACGCTTGTCGAACAGCCGCAACGCACCGCCGTCCGCGAAATGCAGGGTGAAGCGGTCCCACTCGGCCTTGACCGGCGTCCGTTGCGGGCGGGTGCCGACGTAGTCGCCGCCCTCGTCGACGCCACCGTGGCGCTCGGTGACGAGGATGCGACCCCTCATGCCCAGGTGGATGCCGAGGACGTGGTCGCCGGAGGTCTCGATCCACATGGACTTGCCGCGTCGGTGGGCGGCGACGAGCCGGCGGCCGAGCAGTGCCGCGCGGATCTCGCCGGGCGGGTGCGGACGGCAGACCCAGCTGTCGGTGTCGTCGACGTCGTCGATGCGCCGGCCGAGGGCCGACCGCTCGATCACGGCGCGGGCTGACTCGACCTCGGGGAGCTCCGGCACCCGGTCAGTCTGGCGGCCCGGCCGAGCCGGACCTCTCCTGGGCGGCGTTCAGGGCCGGGCACTCGCCCTGGGCGCGGCGGCACGCGGTCAGGTCGCACAGCCGGCAGGTCCAGGCCCCGCCGTCCTTGCTGCCGACGACCGCGGCCATCACCTTCGCCAGCAGGTCTCGCAGGACGTCGACCTCCGCGGGCTCCAGAGCGCCGACCAACCCCGACAGGTACGCCGACCGGGCACCGCCGACCGCCCGCGCGCGCTGGCGGCCCGCGTCGGTCAGCCGGACGGCGCGGCTGCGCCCGTCGGGACCGGGCGACCGGGTGACCAGACCAGCACCCTCCAGCCGGTCGACGAGCCGGACCGCCCCCGACGGGGTCAGGCCCAGCACCTGGTGCACGCGGTCGACCGTCGCGCCGTCGAGGAACTGGGCGAGGGCCGAGAGGGCCGCGGCATCCGTCACCGAACCGACGTCGTCGGTCACCGACCGGCCGAGCCCGTCGGTGACGACGAGCGCGAGCGCGCCCAGCACGTTGGCCAGGGCGCGCTGCGCGTCCGCGGCTTCAGCCAAGGTCGTAGGCGATCACCAGGGGCATGTTGGGGTAGTCGTCCTGCGTGGAGCTGCTCGACACGGTGCCGCTGATGCCGGCGAGGTCGCCGGTGCCGTCCACGATCCGCATCGTGCTGCTGGCCGTCGTGCCGTCGTACGTGCCCTCGCCGATCGCGGTGAACGCACCGCTCTTCCCGTCGAGCTCGGCCTCGAGGCGGATCAGGCCGGCGTACTCGCTCGTCCCGTCGCTGCCGTAGTGGAGGACCGACTCGAGGAGGCCGGAGCGCAGGCCGTCGTTGCCGTCGGTCAGGGTGACGACGGCGTGGGCCGTCTTGGTGCCGTCGTCGTGCTCGCGGGTCGGCTGCTCGTCCCAGCTGTCGATCCTGATGGTCGTCGTGAGTCTCTCGGTCATGGCTCCGACGCTATGTATGACTCAGTCACATGTCTCCACCCCAATGGGTGGAGACTGTCTCCGGTCTCACCCCATCGGGCACTGTGCCGCGCCCCGTGCGTCTGGTTGGTTGGAGGGAGTGCGGCGGGCACCTCCCACCGCATCACCGGGCCCTGACTGATTTTCAGGCCCAAGAGATCGCACTCACAAGGAGCGGCAACACAATGGTTTTTCTTCTGTGGATCCTCGCAGTGATCCTGGTGGTCTGGGGCATCGTGTCCCTGGTCCGTGGCCAGACCCTGATGGGCATCGTCCTGATCATCGTCGGACTGCTCGTCGGCCCGGGTGGAGTCAGCATCTTCACCAAGTGACTGGCAACAACTGAGTGGGCAACTGACTGACGACCGGCGCCCGGGGCCATCGGCCCCGGGCGCTGTCGCGTCCCGAGCCCTAGGCCCGGGCGTTGCGCCGGGCGACGAGCAAGGGGACGACGACGAGCAGCGCCACCAGCACCACCGAGGAGCAGGCGGCGACGACGAGGGCAGCCTCCCAGCCGAGCACGACGCTGAAGATGAGGGTCGAGATGCCGATGATGATCAGTGCGAGCAGCACCATCACGACCTGGAGGAAGAAGTGGCCCGAGGCCACGACCCGGTCCTTGACCTGCTCACCGAAGACCCGACGGTGGATCATGATCGGCGTCAGCGTCACCCCGATCGCCAGCCCCGCCAGGAGCACCAGCGCGAGGTAGAGCCGCTGCTGCCACACGTCGACGTCGGCGAAGCGTGTCGTGAACGGGAGCGTCAGCAGGAACCCGGACAAGAGCTGCACGCCCGTCTGCACCACCCGCAGCTCCTGGAGCATGTCGTTCCAGTTGCGGTCGAGGCGCTCGGCCTCGGTCTCGTCGCGGGTGTCCTCGTCGGCCATCCGCCCACGGTGCCGGTCGGGGGCCGCGCCGCACCACACCCTGATTGACTAGGTCTCGTGACCGACTTCGTCACCTTCAGCAGCCGCACCACCGAGCCGTACGAGCGCGGGGTCGAGCTGGGCACCGCCCAGGCAGGCCCGGTGGCCGCGACCGTGGCGTCGTACCGCCGCCTCTGGGAGTGGCTCGACCCCGACTTCGACCTCACCTTCTGGGGCGGCCGCGCGTGGGAGTCGATCACCGCGCAGGCCCCGCGCGCTGGCGACGAGATCGCCGGGATCGCCGCCGGCTCCGGCCGACGGATCGAGGAGATCGCGGCCATCAACGCGCGCACCGAGGTGCTGGGGGCGATCGCCCCCCGCCTCGACACCACCGAGTGCAGCACCGTGGTGTCGAGCGCGCCCGGCCGCGCGCCGTACGCCGTGCAGACCTGGGACTGGTACCCGCACATGCGCGCCAACTGGTTCGTCTGGACGTTCCCCACCGCCGCGGGCGGCGCGGTGACCACGCTGACGGAGTACGGCGTGCTGGCCAAGATCGGCGTCAACGACGCGGGGCTCGGCGTGATGCTCAACATGCTCCACCACAGCGCGGACGAGCAGCTGGGTGAGCCGCGGATCGGCTTCCCGGTGCACGTCCTGCTGCGGACCCTCCTCGAGGACTGCACGAGCGTGGACGAGGCGCGCGACCTGGTCCGGAGCCTGGCGTTCTCGGCGTCCTCGGCCCTCACCGTCGTCGACCGCGGGGGTGACGCCGCGTCGTTCGAGACCTTCCCCGAGGGGGTCGGCGAGGTGAAGCCCGAGGCCGGGCTGCTCGTGCGCACCAACCACTTCGTCTCCGCCGAGGGCGAGTCCGGCTGCCAGGGCGGCGTCCTCGACGACAACTCGTGGGTGCGCCGCGACCACGTGCTCGCGACCCTCGGCGACCACCCGCCGACGTCCGCGGCCGACGTGCTCGCCGCGCTCACGCACCACGACGATGCCGGCCCGATCTGTCGGCACGCGGCCGAGCCCGACGACCTGCTCGCCACGGCGACCTTGGCGACCGCCACCCTCGACGTCGAGCACGGCGAGCTGGCCGTGCTGAGGGGTGGGCCCTGCGGCCACCCGTAGGGTGCCCGCATGCGACGTGGTGAGGTGCTGGCGCTGGTGCAGGCGGGCGGGCAAGGCTCTCGGATGGACGTGCTCACGCGCGAGCGGGCCAAGCCGGTGCTGCCGTACGGCGGCACCCACCGCCTCATCGACTTCGTGATGTCGAGCATGGCGAACTCCGGGCTGATCGACATCTGGGTGAGCGTGGAGTACCAGGTCGCGTCGATCGACGACTACCTCTCGGGCGGCCGGCCGTGGAGCCTGGACCGCAACCGGGGCGGGTTCCGGCGGATGGTGCCGCAGTCGGGGAGCGGCCCGGCGACCGAGGACGAGTTCGCGCACGGCAACGCCGACCTGCTGCTGCGGATGAGCCGCGACCTCCTGCACTTCGGCGCGGAGACGCTGGTGGTGGCCAGCGCCGACCATGTCTTCGCCGCCGACCTCGAGCCGGTCATCGAGCGGCACGTGGACTCCGGCGCGGACGCCACCGTGCTGACGTCGGAGGTCACCAAGCGCGAGGCGAGCGAGAACGTCGTCGTGCTCACCGGCCGCGGTGCCGGATCATCTACCTGGGCGACCGGCCTCGAGGTCAAGGTGTCGCGGCCCAGCTCGGGTGTGGTGGCCAACGAGATCTTCGTCTACCGCACGGAGGCGCTGCTCGAGGCGTTGTTCGAGCTGCGGCGCGAGCTGAGTGCCGAGGCGGGGGCCGACGCCGACGACGGCGACGGCAGCGCCGACAGCGGGCTCGGCGACTTCGGTGAGCACCTCCTGCCGCGGCTGATCTCCGGCGGCACCGTCCGGACCGAGCCGCTGCCGGGGTACTGGCGCGACCTCGGCCGCCCGGGCGCGTACCTCGAGGGGCACCGCGACCTGGTCGCCGGCAAGGTCGACGTGTTCGACCACGCGGGGTACCCGATCATCAGCCACTGGGACGACCGCACCTCCGCGCGCCTGCGCACCGGCTGCCAGGTGGAGGACTCGCTGGTCTCGCCGGGTGCCGACGTGGCGGGCGAGGTCGTCCGCTCGGTCATCGGCCCGGGCGTCGTCGTCGCGAAGGGCGCCCGGGTCGAGGACTCGGTGCTGTTCTCCGACTGCCGGGTGGAGCGCGGTGCCCGCGTCATCAGCACGGTCGCCGACGACCGCTCGGTCTTCGCGCGCGACAGCGTGGTCGGTGAGGTGCCCTCGAGCCGGGTCGCCCGTGACGAGGAGGTCACCCTGGTCGGCCGCGACAGCGTCGTCGGCCCGGGCCGGCACGTCGGGGCCGGGGCGCGGCTCGAGCCCGGGACGACGGCCTGAGGAGCATCCTTAAGGGTGAAGCACGATACCCCCCCCGGGCGTAGCGTATCGACAACAGGGGACCTCGGGTACGACACGCTCGTACCCGCGGGTGAAGGCCCGGATCCACGGAGCCGGGCCTTCGTACGTCGTCACACCGGGTCGGTGGACCCGTCCCAGCCGTCGTCCCGGCCCGCGTCGTCGCGGGACGCCTCCTCGGGCGCGGGGAGCTCGGCGGGCTCGACGGGTGCGGCCGTCACGGACGGTCCCCACTCGCGGTCGGCCAGGCTCGCCACGCCCGCGACGAGCTGTCCGCGCACCTGCTCGACCTGGTCGGCGTACCGACCGCCGGTCTGGCGGTCGATCGCGCCGAAGGCCCGGTCGAAGAAGCCCTCGATGTCGCCGCGGTGCTCGCGGAGGTAGGACCCGGTCGCCTCGAGGCCGCGGAGCACGGCCTCCTCGGCGGCCACCGCCGCGTCGCGCACCTTGGCCTCGAGCTCGAGGTCGTCGACGGCCCGCTTGATCTGGTCGCTGATGGGCGTGTCGTCCTTGCTCACGGAGTGCCTCCCGAGGTCTCGACCCGCGGGAACTCCGCGAGCGCTTGTGCGGCGATCTGCCGCATCATCCAGGCGTCGATGACGGCGCCGAGGATCCCGCCCACGAAGGGCACGCCGCGGCCCAGGCGGGAGAAGAACCGTTCGAAGACCCCGCGCATCAGCCGGAACGCGACGGCCTTGTTGACGACCATCAGCGCGGCCGGTGGCAGCCCGCCGAGGGCGAGCCTGGTCATGATTCCGCCGCCGGTGGAGAGACCTGCCTTGGCCAGCACCTCGTCGGCCCTGGCTCCGACGAGGGTCAGCATCACGGCCGTGCGAACCTGCGGGTCCGCGAGGTCGTACCCGCGCAGGGTCGCGATCCCCCCGACCATCCGCGTCGCCTGGATGTAGAACTCCGCGATGTTGACCGGCAGCGCGACCGGCATGGTCACGAAGCCGCCGAGGCCGGTCACGAACCCGCCGACCGCCCCGCCCACGACGTGCAGCCGGACGACCCTCTCGACGCCTTCCTCGGGATCGGAGGTACGGCGGCGGGCGGCCTCGGCGATGGTCGTCGCCGACCGCAGCGGTCCTCGTCCGTCGAGGCCGGCGTCCATGAACACCTGCACCAGCCGTCCGATCGCGGTGTCGTCCGGTGCGTCGGCGCGCGCCGCCTCGAGGGCGGACGCCGTTCGCTCGGACTCGTCACGGCCAGGCCTGAGCAGGTCGAAGAGTCCCATGCGTCGAGTCTGTCATCCGAAGGCGAATCGCCTGGCTGCCGCCGCCGCCGCCACCCCAGGCAGCCGGTGGCTGGAACGCCCACATCATCACCACGGAACCCGCGAAGCACCCTCGGCGTACGGCTGGAACGCGGCGCCCGCCTCCCAGTACGGCACCGTGCGGGACCCCATCGGGACCTTGCGGACGGACGGTCCGTGCTGCGGGTCGAAGACGCCTGCTGACGTCATCCGCTCGGCTCGCCCGACCTGCGTCAGGTCAGGATGTTGACCGCTCGCGCCACGATCATGATGGCGATCACCAGCGAGATGGACGACTGGACGAGCATCACCATCTTCGCCCAGCGCGCGACGGGCAACGTGTCGGTGGGGCTGAGGGCCGTCGAGTTCGTGAAGGCGAGATAGAGGTAGTCGGGGTACTGCGGCCACCAGTCCGCAGGAGCCAGGTCAGGGGTGGCGTCCTCGGGGAACGCGAACGCGGGCGGCTCCGGCTCACCCAGCGCGCGGGCCGCCGGGCCGCCCCGATCGAGCAACCAGTACCAGAGGCTGAACGCGATCACGTTCGTCACCCACAGAGCACCACCCGTGGCCAGCAGCACGGTGCCGTTGTCGCGGTCCGACCCGTCCAGGATGTCCCGGACGAGCTCCGCGACCCCGGCAAGGTTGTCCACGGTCATGACGATGACCAGGCCCACGGTGACCCGCATCAGGACCGGGGAGCGTCGGTCCACGCGGCCGGGATCGCCGACGACGAGGACGGCGAGCAGCAGCACCTCGACCGTGGGGAAGAGCACGCTCGGAGACAGCACATGACGATCAGGAAGCGAGAGCTGCATGGCGACCGACACGAGCACGGCGGCGGCCATCGGCCAGCGGCGCTCACCCCGGCGACGCGGGGGCGACTGTCCGTCAGCGGGGCTCGGGCCGTCCCCCTCGGGCCGCGACGACGGCGACACGTCGGACTCCTCGGCGGCCATGCTCCCCACGCTAGGGCCAAACGTCGCCTCGGACAGGGATCGTCTGCCACGGGCGCGGGCGTCAGAACTGCGGTGGGGAGCCCTCGGCGGGGACGGAGGCGAAGAGGTTGAGTCCGAGCCGTTCGGCGAGGTACTTGGTCGCCAGCTGGCCGCGGATGCTGTTGCCGGCCGCGTCCAAGGGAGGGGAGTACGTGGCCAGCCCGCCCTTGCCGGGGGCGACCGTGACGATGCCGCCACTGACGCCGCTCTTGCCCGGGACCCCGACCTGGTAGAGCCAGTCGCCCGACAGCTCGTACAGCCCGGCGCTCGACATCACGGCCAGCACTCGCCGACACACCCCGGGTCTGATCACCGTCTCACCGGTGGCCGGGTTCACCCCGCCGTTGGCCAGCGTGGCCGCCATCACCGCGAGGTCGTGGACGGTCACGTCCAGCGAGCACTGACGGGTGTAGACGTCCGTCGCCTCGTCGGGGTCGAAGTAGAGCCGCTCGTAGCTCTTGAGGAGGTGGGCGATGCCCTGGTTGCGCATGTTGGTGGCCGACTCGGAGGCGTAGACCTCGGCGTTGATGCCGAGCTCGCGTCCGGCGAACATCGACAACCGTTCCCTGATGGAGGTCCACTTCTCCTCGGCCGTGGCGCCCGGCGCGAGACTGGTGGTGGCGATGGCGCCGGCGTTGACCAGCGGGTTCATCGTCCGCTCGGCGTTCAGCTCGACGGCCATCAGCGAGTTGAAGGGGAAGCCGGTGCTGTTGACGCCGAGACGCAGCCGAGCCTCTTCATAGCCGAGCGTGTCGCAGACGAGGGCGAACACGAACGGCTTGGAGACGCTCTGGATCGAGAACTGCGCAGCGACGTCCCCGATCTCGAACGACCGGCCCCAGGGTCCGACCACCGCGATGCCGAACAGGTCCGGCGACGCCTCGGCCAGCACGGGGATGTAGTCCGCGACAGATCCGCTGCTCTCGCCGCGGTAGCGCTCGTAGGCGTCCGTGACGAGCTGCCGGATCTCCGCGTGCATGGGGAGATCCCCCGTCGACACCCGCGGCGGTGTCGTCGCCTCGTCGAACGGGAGGGTCTCGTGCATGGGCAGCTGGGTCATGGAATCTCCGATCGGATGGCCCCGCCAGCCTGGCCCCTCGGGGTGGGGCCTGGCGTCACCCGCATCGGATGAAGGTCAGGAGGGGCCTGCGTGGTGCTCGCGGTAGCGCTGGTAGAGCCGGCCCAGGAACCCCTCCAGCTCCGCATCGAGCTCCGCGTCCAGGGAGGCGAAGGAGAAGGTCGCCCTCCCCGTGCGCAGGGACCGGAACCTCTCGGAGGAGCCCTCGAGCGACTCCGGCCAGGTGTCCACGGCGATCGCGTACAGGCTGACCTTGCGGGCGCTCCGCTTCACCGCTGCGAAGTAGTCGTGACTGCCGGATCCGGGCCAGCGGAGCGAAGGGATGCCGTAGATGGTCGCTTCCTCGAGCTCGTCCCGGTAGGGCTCGAGCAGCGCCCAGATCCGGGCTTCGACAGCGTCCAGGTCCGCCACCGGACAAGTGTAGAAGTCCGCATCGCAGGCGGTGACCCATCACTCCGATCGCAGTCAGGTCGTCGCGGGAGACGGGGCGCGGCGCGCTGAGTCCCTGCGTGATCAGGGTGCATCACCCGCGCCGATGGGCCACCACGACGTCGTCGTCGTCGGACGCGAGGACCTCGAGGTCCGAGACCGCGGCCTGGTCGCGGGACACCAGTGTCACGAACGCCCCTCCCGGTGCGAGCCACCGGTCGGCGTCGGCGAGGACCGCTCGCAGCGGGTCGAGGCCGTCGGGGCCGCCGTCCACCGACAAAGCCGGCTCGTTGGCCCGGAAGTCCGGGTGGATCTCGGGCAGGCGGGACGTCGGGACGTGGGGGAGGTACGCGACCGCGAGGTCGACCCGGCCGACGATCGAGGAGGGGAGGCCCGACCACCACGAACCGTGGTGGACGGTGAAGCCGCCGGTACGTCCGGCGCAGGCGAGGGCGGCCTCGTCCAGGTCGACGCCGTGCACGTCCGCGTCGGGCAGCAGGACGGCGAGCGACGCGGCGAGCGCGCCGGCGCCGCAGCCCAGGTCGACGACCACACGCGCGTCGGGACGCAGGGCGACCGCCGGGGCGAGGATCGCTTCGGCCCGGCGCCGAGGGACGAAGACACCCGGCGCGAGGGCCACCCGGACCCGCCCGAACGCCGCCCACCCGACGACCTGCTCGAGCGGACGCCCGGTGGCGCGGTCGGCGACGGCGCCGTCGCGCGCGCCGGGGTCGGCGTACGTCTCCCAGATCACCGCCGCCTCGTCCTCGGCGTGGACACAGCCGGCGGCGCGCAGGGCGAGCACGGCCTCCTCATGGGTCACCGGGACAGGGTGGCAGGATCCGTTCCATGCCGGAGGACGGGTACGACGTCGAGGCGCTGCGCGCGCACTTCCCCAGCCTCGCCGGCGGCACGGCGTACTTCGACGGGCCGGGCGGCACGCAGACCCCCGACGTCGTGGGCGAGGCGATGCGGAGGGCGATCACCCAGCCGCTGTCGAACCGCGGCCGGCTGACCCCGGCCGAGCGCAACGCCGACGACACCGTGCTCGCGGCCAGGACGGCCCTGGCCGACCTGGTGGGCGGCGCCCCCGAGGGCGTGGTCTTCGGGCGGAGCATGACCCAGCTGACCTTCGACATCTCCCGCGCGATGGCGAAGACCTGGGAGCCGGGCGACGAGATCGTGGTGACCAAGCTCGACCACGACGCCAACGTGCGGCCGTGGGTGATCGCGGCGGAGAACAGCGGCGCGACGGTGCGATGGGCGGAGTTCGACCCGGCGACCGGAGAGCTCGACCCCGCCGCCATCACCAGCCTGCTGACCGAGGACACCCGGCTCGTCGCGGTCTCGGCGGCGTCCAACCTGATCGGCACCCGACCCGACCTGCCGGCGGTGGCCGCCGCGGTGCGCGAGGCGGGCGCGCTGCTGTACGTCGACGGCGTGCACCACACCGCGCACGTCGCGACCGACGTGACCGAGCTGGGCGCCGACTTCTACGCGTGCTCGCCCTACAAGTTCCTCGGCCCGCACTGCGGCGCCGTCATCGCCCTCCCTGAGCTGCTGGCCGAGCTGCACCCCGACAAGCTGGTGCCCGCGACCGAGCAGGTACCCGAGCGGTTCGAGCTCGGCACGCTGCCCTACGAGCTGATGGCCGGCACCACCGCGGCCGTCGACTTCCTGGCTTCGCTCGGCACCGGTGACGACCGCCGAGGCCGGCTGCGGACGGCGTACGCCGCCATCGAGAGGTACGAGGACGGCTTGCGGGAGCGCCTCGAGGAGGGCCTGGCGCTGCTGCCGTGCGTCGTGCACTCGCGGGCGAAGCGGCGCACGCCCACGGTGCTGGTCACCTTCCCCGACGCCGACGCGACCGAGGTGTCGGTCGCACTGGCCGACCGCGACATCAACGCGCCGGCCGGCAGCTTCTACGCATGGGAG
>JAICRP010000039.1 GCA_025966445.1 Nocardioides sp. | reverse complement strand
CCCGGCCGGATCGACCTCGGCCTCGGCCGGGCGCCGGGCACCGACCCGGTGACCGCGTGGGCGCTGCGCCACGGCGGCGGCGGCGTGGAGGCCGACGCGGCCGACCACTTCCCGACGTACGTCGACAACATCATCACGATGATGTCCCCGGGCGGCGCCGGTCTCGACGTCGGCGGCCGGCTGCACGCGCTGAACGCCACCCCGCACGCCGTGGGTACGCCGACGGTGTGGTTGCTGGGGTCCTCGGACTTCTCGGCCCGGTTGGCCGCCCGGAAGGGGCTGCCGTACGTCTTCGCCCACCACTTCTCGGGCCAGGGCACGGCCGAGTCGCTGGCGCTGTACCGCGACGGCTACGTCCCGTCCGACGCGCACCCCGAGCCGCGCACGTTCCTCACGGTCAACGCCGTGGTCGCCGAGACCCAGGAGGAGGCGGACCGCCTCGTCCTGCCGAACCTCCTCGCGATGGTGGCGCTGCGAACCGGTTCGCCCCTCACCGCGCAGGCGCTGGTCGAAGAGGCTGAGTCACGTGGCCTGGCCCCGCAGCACGAGAGCCTGGCCTCGTCGATGCTCGACCGCTGGATCGTGGGCACGCCCGACTCCGCGGCCAAGCAGGTGCGCGAGCTCGCGACGACGTACGACGTCGACGAGGTGATGCTGCACCCGGTCGCCGGCGCGCTCACGGACACACCAGCCGACCGCTCGCCCGCTCGGGAGGCCACCCTGCGACTGTTGGCCGAGGCGCTCGGCTGAGCCACGTGCGGGTGACTGGCCCACCCCAGTCGTGGATGAGTCGTCCGTGCCATGGCGCAAGGCCGCCGGCCGGGTCTAGCGTCGGCCGTACCCAGGCCTGCCGCGGTTCGCCGCGCCATCGTGACGCCGTCTCGACGCGCCCCTTGTCGCCCGACGCGAGGGCCGTTCGATGAGGAGGCCGCGGCATGGTTGCTCAGCTGGACACGTTGCGCGAGGGGATCAGGGGGACCGTCACCGGACCCGATGACGAGGGGTACGACGACGCGCGGCAGGTCCGCAACGGCATGATCGACAAGCGTCCGGCCGTCATCGTCCAGCCCGTCAACGCGGGCGACGTGATGACCGCCGTGCGGTTCGCCGTCGACAACGACCTGACGGTCGCGATCCGTGGCGGTGGCCACAGCGTCCCGGGCTTCGGCACCTGCGACGGAGGCGTGGTCGTTGACATGTCGGCCATGCGCGGTGTCCGGGTCGACCCACTGACCCACACGGCCCGGGTGTCCGGCGGCGCCACGTGGGGCGACCTGAACTCCGCGGCCTACCCGTTCGGGCTGGCCACCACGGGCGGCATCATCTCGACCACCGGCGTCGGTGGCCTGACCCTGGGCGGTGGCATCGGCTACCTCGCGAGGGGGCTGGGGCTGGCTCTGGACAACCTGCTGTCGGCGGACGTCGTCACCGGCGACGGCACCTTCCACGTCGCCAGCGACAAGGACGACGCGGACCTCTTCTGGGCGATTCGGGGTGGTGGCGGCAACTTCGGCGTCGTGACGTCCTTCGAGTTCCGGCTCAGCCCGGTCAAGGACGTCTACGGAGGTCCGATGTTCTACGAGCTGGACAAGGCCGGCGACCTGTTCCGGCTGTACCGGGAGCTGATCACCGACGCGCCCGAGCAGTTCGGCGGGTTCCCCGCGTACCAGATCGCACCGCCGCTGCCGTTCATCCCGGAGGACCGTCACGGCGAGCCGCTCGCCCTCATGGTGACCTGCTGGTCGGGCGACCTCGACAAGGGCGAGAAGATGCTGCAGCCGTTCCGGGACCTCGCGCCCCGGGTGGCGGAGGGGGTGGGGGCGATGCCCTATCCGGCCCTGAACAGCGCGTTCGACGCGTTGTACCCCTCGGGGCTGCGCCACTACTGGAAGGCCAACTTCGTCAAGGAGCTCACCGACGACGCGATCGCCGCGCACATCGAGCACGGGTCGAAGGTCCCCGAGCTGACCACGACGATGCACATCTACCCGATCAACGGGGCCTGCCACCGGGTCGCACCGGAGTCGACCGCGTTCGCCTACCGCGACGCGAGCTTCGCCACCGTGATCGCGGGCATGTGGCCGAACGCAGAAGACGACGAGCGGAACACGACCTGGGTGCGCGAGTACTACGAGGCCACGTCACCGCACTCGGAGGAGGGCGGCTACATCAACTTCATGGCCGAGGACGACCAGGGCCGGATCCGTGCCAACTACCGCGAGAACTACGACCGGCTGGCTCAGATCAAGACGACGTACGACCCCGCGAACCTGTTCCGGCACAACCAGAACATCCAGCCGGCGTAGGTCGTCGGGCGGCATGCGCGTCGGCTTCGTGCGGGGCGCCGGCCGCCATACTCGTGATCGTGACGTCCGACGGCGGTCCCTCGTTCCGGATGTGGCCGCCGGTGGCCGTCGGCGGACCGCTGGTGCTCGGCCTCCTCGTCTCGGCGTGGGTGGGCGACCCGCTGGACGCCTCACCGGTGACGACCGGGTTGGGGTGGCTGCTCGTCGCCGCCTTCGCGGTGTGGAACGGCTGGGCGCTGATCATGATCGGCAGGCACCGGACCGCCCTCTTGCCCGGCGGTGAGACCACGACCGTGATCGACCGAGGACCCTTCGCCTGGTCGCGGAACCCGCTGTACGTCGGCCTGCTCGTCGGCTCGGCCGGGGTGGCGCTCCTGGCCGCATCCGCGTGGGCGCTGGCGGCGCTCCCCCTGGAGTGGGCGCTGCTGCGCTGGGGTGCGGTCGTGCCCGAGGAGCGGTACCTCACCGCCAAGTTCGGCTCGACCTACACCGAGTACACCGACCGCGTGCGCCGCTGGTTCTAGCCGCTCGACCGCAGCGGGCCGATCCGGCGACCCGCGTGCTCGGGCGGGTCCACGCAGGCCGCGCGTGCTCGGGCCACCACGTCGTCGGGCAACGGGGCGGACGAGCCGCCGACGACGTGCACGCCGAGCACCTCCTCGGTGGCCCGGAGCCGACCCTCGGCCCAGAGCTCGTGCCAGATCCAGAGCAGCTTGGGCGTCACCCCGATGATCGAGGAGCGGACCTCGAGGTCGGTGCCCGCCGAGACCTCGTCCAGGTACCGGACATGCGCCTCGACGGTGTACAGCGACGCGTCGTTCGCGGACCGGTGGTCCGGGCCGAGCCCGACGGCGTCCATGACGGCATCGGTGGCGTGCCCGAGCACCAGCACGTAGTACGGCTCGGACAGGTGCCCGTTGTAGTCGATCCAGGCGTCCTGGACGGGCTCGCGCCAGGTCGAGAACGTCACGCCCGGCCCAGGGCCCTCAGCACGGCGATGACGCCCCGGTCCCGCTCGGCGACGAGGTCGTCGATGGTCCGGCCGTCGGCCTCGCGCTCGCAGCCGTCGACCACGGCGTCGCGGAGCTCGGGGGTGAGCTCGGCGGCCTTCAGCCGCGTCCACGGCGCGAGCAGCGACGGGCCGAAGTGGTCGAGCATGTGCGCCATCCCGCCCTGGCCGCCGGCGAGGTGGAAGGTCAGCATCGGGCCGTGGACGGGCCAGCGCAGGCCGGGGCCGTCGGTGATGGAGAGGTCGATCTGCTCGACCGTCGCCTCGCCGGCGGCCACCATGTGCAGGGCCTCGCGCCACAGTGCCTCCTGCAGGCGGTTGGCGATGAACCCCGGCACCTCGCGGTCCATGGTGATCACGGACTTGCCGGCGTGCCGGAAGAAGTCGCTCGTCCACGCGACCACGTCGGCCGAGGTCAGGGTGCCTCCCACGACCTCGACCAGCGGGATCAGGTACGGCGGGTTGAACGGGTGGCCGACGACGGTGCGTTCCGGGTGGTCGCAGCGGTCCTGCATCTCGGTCATCCCGTACCCCGACGTCGACGACGAGATGACGACGTCCGGCGGCGTGGCCGCGTCGATGTCGGCGAGCAGCGTGCGCTTGAGCTCGAGGTCCTCCGGGGCGCTCTCCTGCACGAAGTCGGCCTGGGCGCAGGCGGTCGCCAGGTCGTGCTCGACAGCCAGGTTGTCCTGGCTCGCCCCCTCCGACAGCCCCAGCTCGACGAGAGCCGGCCAGGCCTGGCCGACCAGGTGCCGCAGCCGGGTCTCCGCGTCCTCGGCAGGGTCCCACGCGACGACCCGGTAGCCGCGGGCCAGGAAGTACGCGACCCAGCCGCCGCCGATCACGCCGGCGCCGACGCAGGTGATGGTCCGGACGTCCTCCGGTGCAGGCCGGGTCATCGGGTCACTCACCGCGGTTTGAGCGCGAGGATCTCGCGGCCCTCGTCGGGGGTGGCGACCTTCGCACCCATGCTCTCCACGATGGTCCGCGCCCGCTCGACCAGCTGCGCGTTCGTCGCCTTCACGCCCTTGCTCAGGTAGAGGTTGTCCTCGAGACCGACGCGGACGTGACCGCCGAGCAGCACCGACTGCGCCACCCAGGGCATCTGCATCGGGCCGAGCGCGAACGAAGCCCACACGGCCCCCTCGGGGACCTGGGCGACCATGGCGGCGAGGGTCAACGGGTCGGCGGGGGCGCCGTACGGGATGCCCATGCACAGCTGGTACATCGCCGGGGCGTCGATCAGCCCCTCCGCGACCAGCTGGTTGGCGAACCAGAGGTGCCCGGTGTCGAAGATCTCCATCTCCGCGCGGACCCCGAGCTCCTGGATCTTCTTGGCACCCTCGCGCAGCATGTCGGGCGTGCTGACGTAGACCAGGCTGCCCTCGCCGAAGTTGAGGCTGCCGCAGTCGAGCGTGCAGATGTCGGGCAGCAGCTCCTCCACGTGCGGGAGCCGGTCGACGCCGCTGACCAGGTCGGTGCCGTCCAGGAAGGTCGTGGGGTCCTGGGGGTCGAGCACGAGGTCGCCGCCCATGCCCGCGGTGGTGTTGATGATGACGTCGACGTCCGCGGCGCGGATCCGTTCGACCACCTCGCGGTAGTAGGCCACCTCCCGGGAACCCTTGCCTGTCTGGGGATCGCGCACGTGGATGTGCACGATCGTGGCGCCGGCGCGCGCCGCGGCGATGCCCGACTCGGCGATCTGCTCCGGCGTCACCGGCACGTGCTCCGAGCGGCCGACGGTGTCGCCGGCGCCGGTCAGCGCACAGGTGATCATCACGTTCCGGTTCACGGGGTCTGCTCCTTCGTCTGGTGATGGGTGCCGAGTGAGTCCAGGAGCGCATGGAGGCCGAGGTAGCTGAGGTCGCGCGCCTGACGGTCGACCAGGAAGTCGTCGTACGGCCACTGCGAGGTCTTGACCACGACGGCGCCGGTGCGCCGGTCGGCACAGGCGAACTGTCCCCGGCTCCCGTCCGCGGTCACCCGGCGGCCCGCGTCGTCCATCGGCCACCAGTGGTAGCCGAAGCCGGCGTGCGTGGTGATGCTGCTGGGCAGCCGGCCGACGGCGAGGAACGGGTACGCCGGCCGGGCGGCCGCCTCGACCCAGTCGCGGTCGTGCAGCCGCTCGCCGCCCTGGCCGCAGCCGTCCACGGCGAGGAGGGCCACCCGGGCCCAGTCGCGTGCCGTCGCGGCGAGGCCGCCACCTGCCAGCGCGACCCCGGTGCCGTCGACGGCGAGGTACGCGTCACGGGTGCAGCCCAGTGCCTCCCACAGCCGCGCGACGTCATCGACGTAGGAGCGGCCGGTGGCCCGCTCGCGCACCCAGTCGAGCACCTGCGAGTCGGCCGTGCAGTAGGCGAACCGGCTGCCCGGCGGCACGCCGGGAGCCACGTCGCGGAGCAGGGCTCGTGAGTCGGAACCGGACGCGAAGCAGCCCACGAGTCGGGAGGCGAGGCTGTGGGGGTCGCGGTGGTCCTCGACCCAGTCCACGCCGGTCGTCATCGTGAGCAGGTCGACGACGGTGGTGCCGTCGTAGCCCGTGCCCGCCAGCTCCGGGACGTGGCCGGACACCGCGTCGGTCAGCGCCAGCGCACCGTCGCGGACCGCCCGGCCGACCAGGTGGGCGAGCACGGACTTGGTCATCGAGGCACCGAGGAAGCAGGTGTCGGCACTCAGCCCGTCGGCGTACCACTCGTGGACGACCGTGCCCCGGTCGAGCGCCAGCAGGGACGTGGAGGACGTCTCGGTCACCCACTCCTCGAGCCCACGCGAGCGACCGGCGCCGACGACGTCCACGTCGAGGTCACGGGCCGCCGAGGGCAGGTCGGAACCGGGCGGGGCGGGAACGACCAGGTGCTGCCACGCCGGGTCGTGGTGAGGATCGGTGAAGACGAGACCCGCGAGCCCGGGCCTCACGGTGGAGGTGGGCACTGGTCGTCAGTCGATCCTCGGGCTCTTGGAGAGGAGGTTTCGGGTGTACTCCTCCCGAGGGGTCTCCATCACCGTCACGACCGAGCCGGCCTCGACGACCTTGCCGGCCTGCAGGATCTCGACCCGGGCCGCGATCGAGCGCACCAGCGCGAGGTTGTGGGTCACGAACAGCATGCTGATGCCGCGCTGCTGCCGGAGCCCCTCGAGCAGGGCGACGATCGAGCCCTGCACCGACACGTCGAGCGCCGAGGTGATCTCGTCGCAGATCAGCACGTCGGGCTCGGCGGCCAGGGCCCGGGCGATCGCCACGCGTTGACGCTCACCGCCGGAGAGGCGGCTCGCCTGGTACTTGAGCATCCGAGGCCCGAGCGCCACCTGGTCGAGCAGGTCGACCACGCGGTCGGTGGCCTCCTTGCCCTTGGCGATGCCGAACAGCTCCATGGGCCGCTTGACGATCTGCTCGATCGTCAGCCGCGGGTTCAGGGAGAGGTACGGGTTCTGGAAGATGTACTGCAGCCGCTTGCGGTTGACGGCGTCGCGCTGGCGGGCGCTCTTCGACAGCTCGTCGCCGTCGAACGTGATCGTGCCGGTCCAGTCCTTGTGCAGGCCACCGACCGAGCGGGAGATCGTGGTCTTGCCACTCCCCGACTCGCCGACCAGGGCCACGACCTCCGCCTTGGCGAGATCGAAGCTGACGTCGTAGACGACCTGCTTGCTGCCGTAGAAGACGTTGAGGTGGTCGACCGAGAGGATCACCTCGCGCGGCCTGTCGGGGTCCGCGTCGGGCACCGTGCCGCGCGAGATGTCCCAGGTTCCGATCTCCTCGGCGCGGATGCAACGGACGTCGTGCTCGGCCGCCACGGGCCGGAGCTCGGGCACCGACTCCTTGCAGGCGTCGACGACGAACGCGCAGCGATCGTGGAAGCGGCACCCACTCGGACGGGCACCCGGCGCCGGCGTGCGGCCCGGGATACCGGTGAGCGCGCGCGCCTGGCTGAGGTGCGGGATCGAGTCGAGCAGCGCCCGGGTGTAGGGGTGCGCGGGGTTCCTGAACATCGCGTCCCTCGGGCCCAGCTCGACGATCTGGCCGGCGTACATCACCGCCACCCGGTCGGCGATGTTGGCCACGACGGCGAGGTCGTGGGTGACGTAGAGCGCGCTGACCCCGTGGGTGCGGCAGAGCTCGGCCATCGTCTCGAGGACCATCGCCTGGGTGGTCACGTCGAGACCGGTCGTCGGCTCGTCGAGCACCAGCACCTTGGGCTTGGGCAGGAACGCCATGGCCAGCGCGACGCGCTGCACCTGGCCGCCCGACAGCTGGTGGGCGTATCGGCTGAGGAACTCGTCGTCGCTGGGCAGCCCAACCTCGGCCAGACCGTCGCGGGCGCCCTGCAGCCGCGACTCCGACGTGCCGATGTTGCGCAGCTGCAACAGCTCGACGATCTGCTTGCCGATCCGGATTGCCGGGTTCAGTGCCGAGGCAGGATCCTGCGGCACGTAGGCGATCTCCTCGCCGCGGATCTTGCGTACCTCCTGCCACTCCATGCCGAGCACGTCGCGTCCCTCGAGGAGCACCTTGCCGGAAGAGATGAAGGCGCCCGCCCGCGAGTAGTTGAGCAGCGAGGTGCCCACCGTCGTCTTGCCGGATCCCGACTCGCCCACCAGGCCGACCACCTCGCCGGGCTTCAGCACGAGGTCGATGTCGTCGACGACGTCGATGTCCTTGCCGGTCAGGTCGACGCCGAGGTCCGAGACGACCAGACCGCCCTTCGGGGAGCTCTCCGTCACCGTCATCAGTCGTCTCCCCGTTGCGCCACCTGGGCGATGCCATCGGCCATCAGGTTCGTGCCGATGCAGAAGATGGCGATGACGATCACCGGTGCGATGACACCCCACGGCTGCGTCGACAGCCCCAGTCGGTTCTCCTGGATCATCTGGCCCCAGTTGGCCGCACCGGGGTCGGCCGAGAAGCCCAGGAAGCCGAGGGAGCCGACCAGGGCGATGGAGTAGGTCAGCCGCAGTCCGGCCTCGGCCAGCAGAGGCGCGTTCATGTTGGGGAGCACCTCTGCCAGGATCACGCGGCTGCGCTTCTCCCCGAGTGCCTCGGCCGCGATGACGAAGTCGCGGGACACGATGCCGAGGGCGACCCCCCGGGCGAGACGTGCGACGCGCGGGGCGTGCGAGATGCCGACCAGCGCGATCAAGACCCAGGCGGTGGGTTGCTCGATCGCGGTCAGCACGAGCAGGGCCAGCAGGATCTGGGGAAATGCGAGGACCACGTCGTTGAGGCGCATGATGACCTCGTCCCACCAGCCGCCGCCATAGGCCGCCACCACGCCGATCGCGATTCCGAGCACCATGCCCAGCAAGGTGCCGAAGACCGCGATGACGAGGATCTCCTGGCCGCCGTACATGACGCGGGTGAGCACGTCGTGGCCCAGGTAGTCGGTGCCGAGGAAACCCACGTCGCTGTAGGGCGGTCCGGTCACCTCGTTCTCCCCGTACGGTGCGAGGAGGGGCCCGAAGATGGCGAACAGCACCAGCAGCACGGTGATCCCGAGGCCGACCGTGAACCGCTTCTGCCGGAGCGCCTTGCGGAACGTGGACGGCTCCGCCGGAGCGATGGCGGGAGGCGGAGGTGCTACTTCAGTGCTCATGATGAGATCGCCGTCCTCGCGCGAGGGGTCAACAGGATGGACAGGATGTCCGCGATCAGGTTCACCACCACGTAGACGCTGGCGATGATCATGCTGAGAGCCTGGACGACCTGCACGTCGTGGTTGCGGACGGCGTCGACGAGCTGGAGGCCGATCCCGGGGTAGGCGAACAACGTCTCCACCACCACGACACCACCGGCGAGGAAAGCCAGCTGGAGCGCGATCACCTGGATACCCGGCACGATCGCGTTGAGCAGCGCGTGCTTGCGCATCACGACGTTCTCGGGGATGCCCTTGAGGCGGGCGAGCTCGACGTACTCGCTGTCGATCACCTCGAGGAGTGATGCGCGGACGATCCGCGACACGTACGGCGACACCCACAGCACCAGGGTCAGGGTCGGCAGCACCATGACCTTCCAGTTGTCCCACGGGTGCCCTGTGGGCGAGGTGATCGTCACCGCCGGGAAGATGTGGAAGACGGTGGTCGAGAACAGCGCCAGGAGCAGCACGCCGATGACGAACTCGGGAAGGCCGGCCATGGCCAGGAGGATGGTCTGGATCACGGTGTCCGGCCGCCGGCGGCGGTAGTGCACCGAGATCATCGCGATGGCGAACGACAGCGGGATCATCAACACGGCCGCGAGGAACACCAGCACCGCGGAGTTGACCACGCTGCTGGAGATCAGCTCGCTCACGGGCTGCCCGCTGGCCAGCGACGTGCCGAGGTCCCCTTGGAGCAGGCCGCCGAGCCAGTCGAAGTAGCGGCTGACGAGCGACGCGTCGGAGTTCAGCACCGCCTCCAGCTCCGCGACCCGTCCCGGGTTGGCGTTGTAGTCGCGGCCGAGGATCGCCCGGACGGGATCGCCCAAGGCGGCGGTCGCGAGGAACACGAGGATCGAGACCAGCCACAGGGTCAGCAGGGCCAGGCCCACCCGCCGCGCGAGCCAGACAACCCAGGCCGCGGCGCCGTGCTGGCCACGCGGCGGTGCGACTTCTTCCAGGGGATCCGAGAGGAGAGTCGCCGCGTCGGTCATGTCAGGAGACCGACACCTTGTTGAACTTGGAGGACCCGAGCGGGAGGTACTTGCTCGGCTCGAGACCCTGGACGTTGGCGCCGTAGCCGTCAACGTTCTGGCGGAAGCCCCAGATGATCAGGCCGCCCTCGTTGTACTCGATCTCCTGGGCGTCGTGGAGCAGCTCGCTGCGCTTGGCCTCGTCGAGCTCCTGGGCCGCGGCGTTCACCAGATCACGGTGCTCCTGGTTGTCCCAGTGGGTCTCGTTGTAGGTGCCGCCCTGCTCCGGCGGGAAGGTGCCGACGACAGCCTGCGGGATGTAGTTGCGGGTGTTCCAGAAGTCCTGGGCGAAGGTGTACTGGAGGTACTGGTCGTCGTAGAAAGGCGTCTTCTTGGTGACCTTGACGTCGACGCCGGCCAGCTTGGCCTGCTCCACGAACAGGTTGGCCGCGGCCGGCGCGACCGAGCCGATGTCGTCGCCCGTGAACAGCTCGACCTGGAGACCCTCCTGGCCCGCTTCCGCCAGCAGCGACTTGGCCTGGTCGATGTCCTGCTCGCGCTGGGGCAGGTCGCTGGCGTAGGCCACGTCGAACGGGGCGTACATGTCGTTGCCGAGCGAGCCGTAGCCGCTCAGCGTCTGGTCGATCATCTGCTGGCGGTCGACGATCAGGCGGAACGCCTGCCGCACCCTGACGTCGTTGAACGGCGCCTGGTCGACGCGCATGGTGAACGGCACCCAGGCGCCCGTCTCGGAGACCAGGACGCCGCCGCCGGCACCCTCGATGGTCTCGATGAGGTTGTAGGGAAGGCTTTCGACCGTCTGGATCTGGCCCGCCTGCAGAGCGTTGACCATGGCGCTGGGGTCCGGGAAGTCCTGGATCTGCAGCTCGTCGACGAAGGCCGGGTCGCCCCAGTAGTCGGCGTACTTGGTGAAGGTGCTGGTCTTGCCGGGGTCGAAGGACTTGTAGGCGAAGGCGCCGGTGCCCACGGGGTTCGCGATGTCGAAGTCGGTCGGGATGATGCCGACGGTGTACTCCGCCAGCAGCCCGTCGAGGATCGCGTAGGGCACCTTCAGCACGAGCTCGAGCGTGGTCTCGTCGACCACCTTCGTGGACTCGAAGTCGAGGATCTGGGAGAGCTGGCCGCCCCCGGAGAGCGGCGCCTTCGGGTCGGCGACGCGCTGGATGCTGAACCACGCGTCCTCGGCGGTGACGTCCTTGCCGTGGTGGAACGTCACTCCCTGCCGCATCTTGATGGTCCACCTGGTGCCGTCGGCCGACGACTCGACGGACTCGGCGAGAGCCGGCTCGAGCTCGGAGTTGTTGTTCCAGAAGAGCAGCGGCTCGTAGAGGTTGCTCACCCGCGCGATGTCCAGGGTGGTCACCGGCGCGTGCGGGTCGAGGGTGTCCTTGCTGCCGCCGCCCGCGGCACCGTGGATCAGGATGCCGCCGGAGCCCTGCTGGCCTCCGCCACCGCCGCCCCCGCCGCCCCCGTCGTCGTCGCCGCCGCACGCGGCGAGGAAGCTGCTCCCGGCTGCGGCAGCGACGCCGATGCCGGAGTACCTCAGAATCTGGCGGCGAGAGAGATCCGGGTTCGGGCGCGAGTTCTGGTTCACTTGGTGACTCCCCTGTTGCGCGATGCGAACGCTGCTGTGTTCTGCGCAACATAAGGGCGTGGGAAGCGTGGGTCAATGAGGCCCGCAGAATGGACACCGGAATGTCACCAACACCAGCGCGGCACCTGGGCCGCGGAGCCACCCGGGTGCAGTCCGTCGAGCGCGCCGCCGCCCTGCTCCGGGCCGTGGCGGCCGCCACCGGTCCCGCCGGCTCTGCCACCGCGCTGGCCGAGGCCGCGGGCCTGAACCGGACCACCACCTGGCGCATCCTGACGACCCTGGAGCAGCAGCGGCTCGTCGCGTACGACAAGGAGACCGGCACCTACTCGCTGGGGTTCGGCCTCATCGACCTCGCGGGCCAGGCCGGCGGCGCCGCCCTCGTCACCTCTGCCCGCCTGGTTCTGCAGCACCTGGCCGCCGAGGCGGGCGAGACCGCCGCTCTGGCCATGATCAGGGGCGGCATGCTGACATACGTCGCCGAGGCGCCGGCCGGCGCGGTCGTGGCAGCCGGCTGGCAGGGCCGCGAGGTCGCCGTGCACGCGACCTCCACCGGGAAGGTGCTGCTGGCCTACTCCCACCCCGCCGACGTCCCCCTGCTCCTCGGGGTGCCCCGGGGCCGGCGACTGCCCCGCTTCACCCCGGCCACGATCACCTCGCTCTCCGAGCTCGAGCTGGAGCTGGCGCTCACGCGGAAGCGCGGGTACGCCGTGTGCCGGGGCGAGTTCGAGAGCTCGGCCTGGGGCGTCTCCGCCCCCGTCCTCGATGCCGCCGGTCGCCCCGTCGCGGTCGTCAGCGTGTGGGGACCCAGCGAACGGCTCTCCGAGGACCGGTTCCCGGCGCTCGGCCAGCTCGCCGTCGCCGCCGCGGCGGCGATCGCGGGACGGACGCCTGCGCTCTAGGGAATCGCCAGCTCCTGCTGGCCCCACGGCGATCCGTACTCGGTCAGCAGGTCGAGGAACGGCACCGCGTCGAAGGCCTCCGGGCCGAGCACACCCGCGCCCGTCCAGGTTCCCCGGGACAGCAGCTCCAAGGCGACCACCGGGTTGATCGCGGTCTGCCAGACCACGCACTGGTGCCCGTACTCCGCCATGGTCACCTCGTTGTCGACGACGTGGTAGAGGTACGTCGACCTCGGCGCCCCCTCCTTGTCCTTGCCGGTGACCCACAGGCCGGCACAGGTCTTGCCCGTCATCCGGGGTCCGACCGTCGCCGGGTCCGGCAGCACGGCGGCGACGACGTCGCGCGGGCTGACCTCGACACCCTTGACCCGGACCTTCGCGGTGCGGTCGAGGCCGAGGGTGTTGAGCACCTTGAGGATGTTGATGAACTCGTCACCGAGGCCGTACTTGAACGTCGCCCGCTTGCAGTCGACCCAGCGCGGCATGAGGAGCACCTCCTCGTGCTCCACGTTGACGCACTCGACCGGCCCGATGCCCTCGGGGAAGTCGAAGACCTCCGGCTCGGAGAACGGTGCCGTCGTGTGCCACTCGCCGTCCTGCCACACCACCGGCGGGTTGAGGCACTCCTCGATCGTGGTCCACATCGAGAACGACGGCGCGAAGATCTCGTTGCCGTCGTCGTCGGTCACCACGAGGTTGGCGCCGTCGCGGGTGCCGAGCTCGTCGATCTCGCTGAACAGGTGGTCGGCGGCGTACCTCGCGAACACGTCGGAGAGCCCCGGCTCGACGCCGATCCCGACCAGGGCCAGCCGCCCGGCGGACTCCCAGTCCCCCGCGACCGCGAACTGCTCGTCGCCGAGCTTCACGCCCGTCTTCTCGTACGGCGCCTCGGGGTGCGGCTTCGACAGCGACATCGCCATGTCGAGGTAGTCCGCACCCGCGTCGAACGCGCCGCCGAAGATCGGCATGTTGAAGACGGGGTCGACGGCGTTCATCACGTGGGTGACGCCGTGCTCGCGGCACAGCGCGGCCACGGACTCCTGCGACGACGCGTCCACCTGAGCGGCGACGTACCGCTCGTCCCGGGCCGCCGCCTTCTCGGCCCGGGCGGGGTCGTAGTCGGCGATCACGACCTGCTCGAAGAAGTCGCGGCGGGCCGCGATGGCGGCGAACGCGGCGCCGACGCCGCCGGCACCGACGAGGAGGATCCTCACGGTCTACTCGCCGATGTAGGACATCACGTGCTTGATGCGCGTGTAGTCCTCCAGGCCGTACATCGAGAGGTCCTTGCCGTAACCCGAGTGCTTGAACCCGCCGTGCGGCATCTCGGAGACGAACGGGATGTGGGTGTTGATCCACACCACGCCGAAGTCCAGGTTCTTCGACATCCTCATGGCACGGCCGTGGTCCTTGGTCCAGACCGAGGAGGCCAGGCCGTACTGGACGCCGTTGGCCCAAGCGAGGGCCTCCTTCTCGTCGCTGAACCTCTGGACGGTGATGACCGGGCCGAAGATCTCGGTCTGGATCTGGTCGTCGTCCTGCTTGAGGCCGGACAGCACGGTCGGCGTGTAGAAGTAGCCCCGGTCGCCCTGACGGGTGCCGCCGGCGTTGAGGGTGGCGTGGTCGGGCAGCGAGTCGACCATCCCGCTCACCCGGGTCAGCTGGTTCTCGTTGTTGAGGGCGCCGTAGAGCACGTCCTCGTCGTCGGGCATCCCGGTCTTGATGCCCTTGGCGACCTCGGTGAGGGCGGAGACGAAGTCGTCGTGGACGCCCGGGCCGGCGAGCACGCGAGTCGCGGCGGTGCAGTCCTGGCCGGCGTTGAAGTAGCCGGCCTCGGCGATCGACTGGGCGGCGCTCTCGATGTCCGCGTCGTCGAAGACGATGACCGGCGCCTTGCCGCCGAGCTCGAGGTGCACCCGCTTGAGGTCGGCCGCGGCCGAGCCGGCGACCTCCATGCCGGCGCGGACCGACCCGGTGATCGAGACCATCTGCGGGATCTTGTTCTCCACCAGGGCCCGGCCCGTGTCCCGGTCCCCGCACACGATGTTGAGCACACCGGGCGGCAGGAACTCCTGCGCGAGCTCGCCGAGCAGCGTCGACGACGCCGGCGTGGTGTCCGAGGGCTTGAGCACGATCGTGTTGCCGCCGGCCAGCGCCGGGGCGATCTTCCAGATCATCATCATCAGCGGGTAGTTCCAGGGCGTCACCTGGCCGACCACGCCCACGGGCTCACGGCGGATCCACGACGTGTGGTCCTCCATGTACTCCCCCGCCGACTTGCCCTCGAGCACCCGAGCGGCACCCGCGAAGAACCGGAAGTGGTCGGAGGCGTACGGCATCTCCTCGGACATCGTCAGCCCGAGGGGCTTGCCGGTGTCCTTGCACTCGACCGCGTTGATCTCGTCGACCCGCGACTCGATCGCGTCGGCGATCTTCAGCAGCGCGGTCGCGCGGTCCTTGGGCGTCGTGTCGCCCCAGGACTCGAACGCCTCGGCCGCGGCGACGTATGCCCGGTCGACGTCCTCGGCACTCGACATGGGCGCGGTCGCGTAGACCTCGCCGGTCGTCGGGTCGAGGACGTCGTACCGCTCGCCGGACACGCTGTCGACGAGCTTGCCGCCGATGACGTTCTTGAAAGCCTGGTCAGCCATGCTGTATCCCCTCAGGAAGCCTTTAGTGATGGCTGGGAGCCTAGCGACGGATCCTGCGATTCTGTAGGGCACCTGGCGACGAAAACCTTCGTCGCGGGGACGAGTGAACACGAGAACCGCACTCGACGCGCGTCGGGACGGCGGATCCCGAAGATTGGGCCGCAGAAGGAGATCGATGCGCAGGTCGTGGCTGGTGCCCGCCGCATGGGTCGCGGCACCCCTGCTGTACGTCGTGCTCGTCGGCTGGCTGATGCTCCACGGCTTCCTGGACGTCGCCGTGGTCCTGGTCGTGGTGGGGGTGCTGGCGCTCCTCGGTCTGGCGGTGTGGCGCTGGCGGGTGGGCCACCGCCGCTGGGCCTCCGTGCTCGTGGCCGGCGCCCTGACGGTCGTGGCGGTCGTCGGCTGGTACGGCTACACCCTCAACGAGAAGATCGCGGCCATCCCCCACATCGACACCGAGGTGCTCGCGACGAACGAGGACCAACGGCCGGCGCAGGAGCCGACCAAGGCCGTCAACATCCTGCTGATGGGCGCGGACAACCCGCAGCGGCTGGTCAAGAAGCCGAGCGTCGCCGCGCTGCTCGAGGACGGCGAGTGGGATCCCGGCGCCTACCGCAGCGACACGATGATGGTGGTGCACATCCCCGCCGACCGGAAGGCGGCGTACATCGTCTCGGTCCCCCGCGACTCCTACGTCCCGATCTTCGACGCGGAGGGCAACGAGCACGACCGCAACAAGGTCAACGAGTCCTTCTCGGCGTACGGGCCCTTCGGGACCCTGCGCACGATCGAGAACCTCAGCGGCGTCCGGCTCAACCACCTGGCGGTCATCGACTACGCCGGCTTCAACGACCTCACCACTGCGATCGGCGGCGTCGACGTCTACATCCCCGAGACCGTCGAGGACACCCAGCAGGACGTGACCTGGGAACAGGGCTGGACCCACCTCGAGGGCGAGCGCGCGCTGCAGTACGTCCGGACGCGCCACGGCCTCCTCGAGGGCGACTTCGACCGCATCGACCGCCAGCAGAACTTCCTGCGCGCCGTCCTGCGCAAGACCCTGGCCGACGGCACCATCGGCAACCCCTTCAAGCTGACCGACGTGCTGTCGGCCATCAGCACGCACCTGGCGGTCGACGGCGACTGGTCGACCAAGGACATCCGCAACCTCGCCATCAGCCTGCGCGGCATCGACGCCTCCAAGGTGCGGTTCATGACCCTGCCGCTGCTGCGCTACCAGGACATCCCGGGCGTGGGCAGCTCCAACATCATCGACACCCAGGCCGCCGAGCTGCTCTGGAAGGCCGTGCTGGACGACAAGGTCGGCCCGTACCTCAAGAAGCACCCGCAGGACGAGCTCCCCGACCCCAAGGAAGTCAGCTAGGTCACTCGCTGGTCGAGGAGGTCGCGCAGCGACCGTCACGAGACCCGGTGAGAGGTCAGGCCTCGTAGACCACCGACCCGTCGATCCAGGTCGACAGGACCCGGGTCGCGCCGATCTCTTCCGGCGGCCCGGCGAACGGGTCGCGGTCGAGAACGACCAGGTCCGCGGCGGCCCCCGGCGCCAGTACCCCAGCCCCGTCGAGCTCGTCACGACGGTTGATCCAGGCCGAACCCGACGTGTACGCCGCGTAGGCGGTCTCGAGGTCCACGGCCTGACCCGGCAGGAACGGCTCGGCCTGCTCGCCGTACGCCGTGCGGGTCACCGCGACGTGCATCGCCTGGAGCGGGTCGGGGGTGCTGACCGGCCAGTCGCTGCCCATCACCAGGCGCGCGCCGGCGCGGTGCAGGCCGCCGAAGGGGTACTGCCACGCCGCCCGCTCCGGGCCGAGGAACGGCAACGTCAGTTCGGTCATCTGCTCGTCCTCGCAGGCCCACAGCGCCTGGGCGTTGGCGGCGACGCCCAGGCTCGCGAAGCGGGCCACGTCGTCGGGGTGCACGACCTGGATGTGCGCGATGTGGTGCCGTCGGTCGGGCGACGTGCCCTCGAACGCGTCGAGCGCCTCGCGGGAGGCCCGGTCGCCGATCGCGTGCACGTGCACCTGGAAACCGGCGGCGTCCAGGGCTGCGACCGCTTCGCGCAGCGCGCCGGCCTCGACGAACGAGTGCCCGCGGTTGCCGGTCTCGCGACCGTCGGCGTCGAGGTACGGGGT